>CAZHHX010000037.1:0-37371 GCA_964532465.1 uncultured Syntrophorhabdaceae bacterium
AAACAGAAGATCAAAGAACTGGAAGAATATAAAGCAAAGTTCAACGAGGTCGATAGAGCCTTGTGGAAGAATGATTCCTTTTATTATGCTTTTTTGATCTCGCCATGGACCCTATGGCGATCACAGATTTTGATAATGGTCGCATAATTGATGTCAATCAGGCCTTTGTTGAATGGTCTCATCACTCACGAGATGAATTGATAGGCCACACTACCACAAAACTCGGTTTTTGGGTTAACAACGAAAGCAGGAGAGCAATTCTTGATCAACTATATAATGCAGGATTTATTGGTGATACTGAAACAGAATTGAGGAGAGGAAACGGTGAGATAAGGCAGATTATTTTTTCCGGAAAGCTTATAGCAATTGAGAACGGCAAATGTTTCCTCTCTGTTGTTCGGGACATTACCGAGCACAAGCAAGCCGAGGAAGCGCTGCAGGATGAGAAAACAAAACTCCTTGCCATCATTAATGCCACAACCGATAGAATTTATTTATTCGATACTGAGGGCGCAATACTTGCCATTAACAATGCCGGCGCTTTATACTCCGGCATGGGTTCTGACAGTGTTATAGGCAAAAACATATTCGACCGTTTAACGCCTGATGCCGCACAAAAAAGAAAAATGATAATCCAGAACATATGCCTTTCACAACAACCGTTCCAGTTTGAGTATGAACAAGAGGGTAAATGGACTGACAGCTATTTCTTCCCCGTTGTTGTTGACGGAAAGGTAACCAGGATTGTTGCGCACGGCAGAGATATTACTGAGCGCAAAGAGATGGAAGAAAAGGTCCGCGCTTCCGAGATGCATTACCGAAGGCTGTTTGAGGCTGCCAAGGACGGTATACTGATTATTGACGCAGAAACCGGAAAGGTTGAAGATGCAAGCCCATTCACGGTTGATATGCTGGGTTATCCCCGTGATGAGTTACTCGGAAAGCATATCTGGGATATCGAATTTTTCAAGCATACTGTATTAACGGAAGCTGCCTTCATGGAATTACGGAACAGCGGAAACATATATTACAATAATCTGCGACTGGCAACAAAAGAGGGGTGGCATATCATCGCTGAGCTTATCGGACATGTCTATCTGGTTGACCGGAAAAGGATTATTCAGTTCAATATTCGCAATATAAGCGATTTGAAATGGGCGGAAAAGATGCTCAGGCAGGAAAAAGAAAAGTTCTTTACTATTCTTGAAAATCATCCCTCCGGTGTTGCCCTGCTGGGTCATGATTATACGTACCAGTATATCAACGCTACATTTACCGAAATAACGGGGTATACTCTTGATGATATTCCGACATCGAGGGATTGGTTCATAAGGGCATACCCGGACACTGATTACAGGCATTATGTCTATTCTTTATGGGTAAATAATCGGGATAGAATTGAAAAAAGGGAAGAAGAACCGGTAACCCTGAAAGTGACCTGTAAAGATAAGACAGAAAAAATAATTAATTTCATATCCATTCAATTAAGGAACAATGAATATATAATAACCTGCCGGGATGTTACCAAAGAGAAGTATGCCGAGGAAGAGCGCGAGAAGCTTATTCTTGAACTTAAAAAAGCGCTTTCCGAAGTGAAAACCCTGAGCGGACTCCTTCCTATATGTGCTTCGTGCAAAAAGATACGAAACGACAAGGGCTATTGGGAACAAATTGAGGATTATATCCATGACCATTCAGAAGCGGAATTCAGTCATGGTATCTGTCCTGAATGCGGAGAAAAGCTTTACTCTGAATATTATAAAAAGAAATGAAACAAACTCTGAGTCGCCGAAGCCGCGCGCTTTTATATCTGCGGCCTTGGTCGATCATCCGGCTTTTTTATCTGTACAGTCTCCGGTGCGTTCTTTAATTGTTCTTCTATTAAAGAGGCTAAAGATTTCAGTTCGTTGAGGAATGCCTGAAGATCGGGCTTTGTGTACATACCGGTCTTTTTCTGAAAGTATGTTTTTGTAGTCTGCAAGCCTGCGATCTTCTTTTTCATGGGTATGGGTTTATGTTTTGTTGTTTTCCCCCCGGCTACTGCACCCGAGGGCAGGTGCTTGCCTTTCTTATACTCGGTAAGCATCTTTTCCAGTTTTTCATTTGTTACAGGCTTTTCCATTATTTCATCAAATATGGTAAAAAAATCAGGGCTGCCCAGGTTGGCGGCAAAAAGATAACCCTGTGAAACAGGCAGTTTTCCAGCCTGAATTGCTTCCTGCAATTTTGGAACAAGTTTTAAAAGTGATATTGTGTTAAAGAGCGTCTTTATTGACTTTCCGACGATTTCAGAAATCTGTGTAACTGTTACACGGATTTCCTGAGGCAAATCTTCCTGTCTTCTTTCATATACAACAAACTCACTCATCACCCCGTCCAGATTATAATTTTTTTCCGGATGTTTTGCCTGAAAAAAGGCAAAAATGCCATTGGCCTGATCTATGGGATTTAAGTCTTCTCTTTGCAAATTCTCCGTAAGCTGGTATGCTATCACTTCTCCTGATTCTTTGCCTGCCTCTATGACGCGCACCGGCACGGATTCAAGTCTCAGTTTTTGCGCTGCAAGATAACGCCTCTCCCCGCAGATAAGCGTATATTGATTTCCATCCTGCGCTGTCACAATAAGCGGTTCAATTATACCCTTGTCGTTTATTGACTGTATGAGAGACTTGAATGAGTCCGATTCGATATTAACGCTCGACCGCACCTGTTCCAGCACCGTAATGCTTCCTGTAGGAACATAAAGAAACTCCTGATTCACGTTTGTCTTTTTAGTTGCCATAATTTTCTCCCCCTTTTTGTGTTTCAGATAATAGTCACAGTTTGTTTACTGCCTTCACTGCCATTCACTATCTTTGAATTGAAATGCCTTTTCTTTTAATTTCCCATACTATGGGATTCTCGCCTACAAACGCATCCCCCGCAAAGGGCATAGGCTCTATTCTCTTATCTATCCTGGATGACAGTTTCATAAAGCGAATTCTTTCTTCAAAGCTATCATGGGAAATGTCGGGAGAAATAATGGCAACATCAATGTCGCTCCACTCAGTTTCAGTTCCATTCGCATAGGAACCGTAAAGATAGGCAGAATCAACACGGATACCTTCTTCGCGTAAACTGGTAAGGAATTTTCCAATTATTTCCATCACTGAAGCATTGATTGAAGCCAACGAAATACCTCCCCTATCATAGATAGCTCATTACGGGTAAAATCTACACTGCATTTTTTCCGGAAAGAACGTTTTTCATCAGGATATCTTGATTCAAGATTATAAGCAGTGATACGTATAAGATCATCCTTCTGATTCTCTCCTGATAGTCTCTATGTTCATATTTTTCTTATTATATTTCTCATTATATACTTTATCAATAAAAAATGAGGGACAGTGTGACTAATGCTTCCTGCGAGAACATAGAGAAACTCATTATTAACATTGGCCTTCTTCGCTGTCATAATACCTCCTCAATATAATTTTTGTCAAAAAACCTTTTTCAAAAGCTTTTCAATATAACCTTTGTCTTCTTTTTTGGTTCTTTCTCACATTGAATGGGTAATATAAGATGTACTCATTCCCATGCTTCATGCATTCAAAAAGAAAGAGTGTCATACCAAGTTACCTGGATGCAAGCATTTTAAATCCCATCATCAATCGTTAATTGGTTCCATGGCGGTCAAATGCACGACCCGAAATAAAACACCTTAATAAGCATCAGGGCAGGATGGCAAAGACTCTGGCCGGCGCTCCTGATCCGCCTTTAATTGACATGGGGATAGCATAGAGAGTTGCTCCCTTTGCCGGGAGTTTGTCCAGGTTGGCAATGTTCTCCAACCCGAGTTTGTCTGCCCCGCAAATGATGCGATGAACCCAAAAGTCTTGTGACTTACCATAATCGATGCTCGGTGTATCAATGGCGATACCTTTGATGATCCGCTCCTTTGTCAGAAACTCTGCCGATTCCCGGGAAAAGGCCGGAAAACTCAATTCAGGAAGCGCGGACAGACCTTTTTTATTTGTTCCCAGAACATGCTTGGGGTTGGGGTAAAACTGTGTGCCGATCCCCGTGTACATAATAACCCATGCCCCTGTCGGAATTTGGCCATACTTTTTCTCCCAGTTTTTAATGTCATCCACAGAAAGGAGGTAATCCTGGTTACCTGCACATTGTTTTGTCACGTCGATCTTTACTGCCGGGCCAATCCACTCGGCAAGGGAAATTTGATCAATAGCGCGCCCATTTTTTGCAAAGTGAATCGGCGCGTCAACATGGGTTCCGCCATGTTCTGAGGCGGCATAAAAGTTTGCAGCATACCAGTAACCCCGTTCCGTCATTCCCCGGTATTCTGGAGTTAATTTGAATGGTGACGCGTTCGGCCAGTAAATCGTATCACTGTCAAAGACATACGTCATGTCCAGGATAGTGCCTTGGTCCCCGGCAACGCATACGGACAAGGCCGCGTTCATAATCATTACCGCCACGCATACCGCAGTCAGAAAAGCTTTCCCGATTTTCATTATCGTCCCTGCCTCCTTTTTCCCCTATTGCATATACTCATAGATATACAACAGAAGGCTGTTGATTGCCAATTGAAAGATGCAAATTGCTGTATATTTCTATGGAATTATTATGGTAAAACAAATTATTAAAAAAGGGAGGTTTTATTATGCCGATTGCCGATTATAACACTTTTTGTACAATGCTTGACCGCGCGCGTGAGGGACGTTTTGCCTATCCAGCTATTAATGTCACATCCATACAGACTGCCAATGCCGTTCTCAGAGGCCTTGCTGAAAGCAAATGCGACGGGATTATCCAGCTTTCAACAGGAGGCGCCGCCCATGCTTCAGGTACATATGTGAAAAGTATGGCTCTGGGTGCGACAACAATTGCCGAGCATGTGCACCGCATGGCAGACAGCTATCCCATTTATGTGGCTCTCCACACAGACCACTGTCAGGCCGATGTTCTCGACACATATGTCTTACCCCTTGTGGAAGAAACGGAAAAACGCCGTGCAGCAGGTCTTCCGAACCTTTTCACCGGCCATATGTTCGACGGCAGCGCCCTGCCCCTTAAAGAAAATATCGAAATATCAACAAAACTCCTGGAACGTTTCCACAGAAATGAACTTATTTTCGAAATGGAAGTTGGGGCAGTTGGCGGAGAAGAAGATGGAATCCAGGCAAAAGCAGAAGCAAGACTTTATACCACACCGGAAGATACTCTGAAGGTAGTGCAGAGTATGAATAGCATCAAGGGGGCAAAATATCTTGTGGCAGCAACTTTCGGAAACGTTCACGGTGTTTACAAGCCCGGCAACGTGAAGCTGAAACCGTCCATTCTCAAGGACTGCCAGGATGCCATTGAAAAAACCTTCGGCAAAGAATCACGCATGAATCTCGTTTTTCACGGCGGTTCCGGTTCCAGCCTCGAGGAAATCAGGGAAGCAATCGACTACGGTGTTGTGAAAATGAATGTCGACACAGACACGCAGTACGCCTTTACCCGTGCGGTTGCCGACCACATGATGAAAAACTATGACGGCGTCCTTAAAATAGACGGGGAAGTAGGAAACAAAAAGGTCTATGACCCCCGCACTTACATGGCATCGGCTGAGATTGCAATGTCGGAGAGAGTAAAACGCGCGGTGAGCGACCTTCGCGGCGTCGGAACCACCATGTTTAAGGCGTAAAGAGTGTTTTTATGGAAAATACCCTGTTAGATTTCAGCATCGAAAGATTAGGCGACTGCCGGTTATCATCACCCCTTGTTGGCGTTCGTTTTACCGATGATAACCAGCGCATCGTATATCACAATGACCCTTCAGATATTAAAGCGTTTTTTGATGCCGGAAAAGAACCTCCGTCCATGGAGGTTGCCGGGCCCAGAGGAAAGATATTTTTTGACCCGTCAGAATTGCAGTGCGGCATTGTAACATGCGGCGGCCTGTGTCCCGGCTTGAATGACGTAATCCGTGCGATTGTCATGAGCCTCTCCTTTCACTATGGAGCACAAAAAATCTACGGTTTTCGCTACGGTTTTGAGGGACTTGTTCCCTCTTACGGTCATAAACCTGTTGAGCTTACCCCCCAGTCAGCATTGGATATCAACAAGGTTGGCGGAACGTTCCTCGGATCATCGAGGGGACCGCAGGATATATCCATAATGGTAGATACTCTGGAAAGTATGGGCATTCACATTCTTTTCACAATCGGAGGAGACGGAACATTGCGCGGCGCAATGGCCATTAGCGAGGAAATTAAACGACGGGGACTCAAAATCTCAATAATCGGCATTCCAAAGACCATTGATAATGATATTTCTTTTATTGACAGATCTTTCGGATTTCTTACTGCCGGATCTGAAGCGCGAAAAGCTATCTCCTCCGGGCACACAGAAGCAACCGGAGCTCGTAACGGCATAGGTCTCGTAAAACTGATGGGTCGTGATTCCGGCTTTATTGCTGCCTACGCTGCCCTCGCGGACAACGAAGTAAACTTCTGCCTCATCCCTGAAACTCCTTTCTCTCTTGAAGTCTTTCTGGATGCTCTTCAGAAACGTCTTAAGAGAAAAGGCCATGCTGTGGTGGTTGTGGCGGAAGGCGCCGGTCAGGACCTTCCGGAAGCTACTGGAGAACTTGATGCTTCGGGAAATACACGCTTCAACGACATTGGAATATTTTTGAGAGAGAAAATTAAGGAACATTTCAGTAAAATTGAAATGGAAATTAATTTAAAATACATTGACCCCAGTTATATTATCAGGAGCGTTCCTGCTGACGCCAGCGACGCCGCCTTCTGCCTCCTCCTCGGCCATAACGCGGCTCACGCCGGCATGACAGGACGTACGAATATGGTTGTAGGGCACTGGATGAACGAATTCAGCTATGTCCCTATTCCTCTGGCAGTTTCCCGGAGAAAAAAAATAGACCCCAAGGGCTGGGTCTGGAGCAGCGTCCTCGCGGCAACCGGACAACCTGCGGATATGCTGTAATAAAGAGGCAAAGAAATATGAATGATTCTTTTGTTGAAGAGGGAAAAAGCTACCCTCTCGGCGCGAGAGTTTATAAAGACGGCGTAAACTTCAGTATTTTTTCCAAAGGCAGTACAGCCCTGGAATTACTTCTTTTTGATAACGTTAATGACTCCAGGCCTGCCAGGATAATATCCATGGATCATGACCTTAATCGTACATCCTTCTACCGTCACGCCTTTATTCCGGGCATTAAGGCCGGTCAGGTATACGGCTATCGCGCGCATGGACCGTATAAACCTGAACAGGGGCTCCGGTTTGATTCCGAAAAAGTGCTTCTTGATCCTTACGGAAAGGCAGTGGCTGTTCCGGACAATTACAGCCACGCTGCCGCATGCAAACCCGGCGATAACACGGCAACGGCAATGAAGAATGTTGTGGCCGACCTCAACACTTACAATTGGGACGGAGATATGCCGCTGCGGCGCCCGTTTTCAAAAACCGTGATATATGAAATGCATGTGGCCGGTTTCACCGGAAACCCGAACTCCGGTGTTGCTGACGGGAAACGCGGAACCTATGCCGGGTTAATAGAAAAGATTCCCTATCTGAAAGACCTCGGCATCACAGCGGTGGAGCTTATGCCGGTTTTTCAGTTCGACGAACAGGACTGCCCTTCGGGACTCATTAATTACTGGGGCTACTCTCCGGTGTCGTTTTTCGCGCCTCACGCCGCTTACAGCTCCCGCAAGGATATTCTCGGTCCTCTTGATGAGTTCCGCGATATGGTAAAAGCTCTCCACCGGGCCGGCATAGAAGTAATCCTCGACGTTGTTTACAACCATACAGCAGAAGGAAACCATGAGGGGCCGACGATATGCTTCCGGGGCCTTGCAAACAGCACATACTACATCCTGGAAAACGACAAGGCACACTATACGAACTATACAGGATGCGGCAACACACTGAACGCGAATCTGTCCATCGTCCGGCGGCTGATTATTGACAGTCTCCATTTCTGGGTAAAGCAAATGCATGTAGACGGATTCCGCTTCGATCTCGCTTCGATCCTATCGCGTGATGTTTCGGGCCGTCCCCTGGAAAACCCTCCTGTTTTATGGGACATCGATTCCGATCCGGTGCTGGCAGGCACAAAACTTATTGCCGAGGCATGGGATGCAGCAGGCCTTTATCAGGTCGGCAGTTTTATCGGATACAAATGGAAGGAATGGAACGGCAGATTCCGGGATGATATCCGTGGTTTTCTCAAAGGAGACGGCGGAACTGTTTCGAAACTCGCGCCCCGCTTGCTTGCAAGCCCGGACATCTTCGGGCATGAAGAAAGGGAGCCTGACAGGAGCATTAATTTCGTCACATGCCACGACGGTTTCACGCTCAATGACCTCGTGTCATACGACAGGAAGCATAATGAAGCAAACGGCGAGGGCAATCGTGACGGATCAGATAATAATCTTAGCTGGAACTGCGGCTGTGAAGGACCCGTTGATGATCCGGTCATCGAGCAGCTCAGGAAACGTCAGATAAAAAACTTTTTTGCAATTAATTTCCTGTCGCTAGGAGTTCCCATGATACTGATGGGCGACGAAGTCCGCCGCACGCAGCAGGGGAACAACAATGCCTATTGCCAGAACAATGAGGCAGGCTGGTTCGACTGGACCCTTGTAGAAAAAAATGAGGATATCCGTCGTTTTGTAAAATGTCTTTTGCAGGCACGACTGAATCAACGGGAAGCAAGGCCTGATCTGCATTTAAGCCTCAATGAGCTTCTCCGGAAGGCATATATAAAATGGCATGGCGTCAAACAGAACAAACCTGATTGGAGCTATGATTCTCACAGTCTTGCAGTGACAGCGCTTGTTGATAATTTCTTTATTTTTCACCTGATGCTGAACAGCTACAAAGAACCTCTCGAATTTGAACTGCCGTCTTCGCTCAATTATAAGGAGCACCCCTGGCATTGCTGGATTGATACCTACCGGGAATCGCCTGAAGATATTTTCCAATGGGATGAAGCTCCTGAAATAAGCGGCAGCACATACCTTGTCCAACCACATTCGATAGCCGTCCTGTTCCACCGGATATCATACGGGACAGAGGAAAGGAAATAAAAGATATGAAAACAATCCCTGTCTTTTTTATTTTCCGGATTCACATAAGCGATTGGAGGCTTATGTGAATCCGGGTTGAGCGGGTAGCGGCATGTTGGGGATTTTGCAGATGAGGATGGGCTGCGAGATTTGCAGGCCGCAGACGTACTGAACTTACGTCGGAGGATCGCAAGGCGAAGCAGACCGCCGCAGATCAAAATTTTGCTCGGCTAAGCTCGTAATGAAACCTTACCCGACACGCCCCTACCCGACCAAGAGAAAAGAGCTAAAACTGCTCAAGAAACAAAACATTATGATGAAAACTTTTAACAATACCTTTAATAGAAAGGAGAGAACAAAATGAAAAAGATTGTTTTACTTCGCCACGGCGAGAGCACATGGAACAAGGAGAATCTTTTTACAGGCTGGACGGATGTTGACTTATCCGATAAGGGTCTCGAGGAGGCCAAGGAAGCGGGGCACGTACTGAAAGAGCAGGGATATGTCTTTGACATTGCTTATACGTCCGTTTTGAAACGCGCCATACGAACGCTTTGGATAACTCTCGATGAGATGGATCTTATGTGGATACCTGTTTATCGGGACTGGAGACTGAACGAGCGTCACTATGGGGCTTTGCAGGGTCTTAACAAAGCCCAGACAGCGGAAAAATACGGCGAAGCGCAGGTAAAGTTGTGGCGGCGGAGTTATGATGTTCCCCCTCCTGCTCTGGAAGAAAGCGATCCTCGTTATCCCGGTCACGATCCTCGCTATAAAAACCTGACAAAAGAGGAACTCCCCCATACGGAGTGCTTGAAGGATACCGTAGCCCGTTTTCTGCCTTGCTGGCACGAATGCATCGTACCTTTGATTCAGTCGGGCCGGAAAGTTCTCATCACCGCTCATGGCAACAGTTTGCGAGCCCTCGTGAAATATCTCGACAACATCCCTGATGAGGTCATCCCTGAATTAAATATCCCTACAGGTTTGCCGCTTGTATATGAACTTGATGATTCTTTGAAACCGATACAAAGTTACTATCTTGGTGAACCTGAAAAAGTAAAGGCAGCAATGGAGGCAGTAGCGAACCAGGCAAAAATTAAAAAATAAAGAAGCTTTTCATCGTCCATAACAATGAGAAAGTGGTTACAGAACTAATTATATTATTTGAATGCATGGTACGCCATTGAATTAAATTGCCAACCTTGGGGGGGTGGGGGGGTTGTCAGCAAATTAATTGGTGTACCATGCATAGGGTGGGCGCTTTCGGGCATATTCAAATAATCATAGACAATTAAAATGGTCATTTCGCATTTCTCCATATAAATATAGTTTCATAATAAATAATTTTTTACTCTTTTGTATGTCAGGAAAGTTTGATAAATTTGATAGGGAATGTATGATAAATAACTTCTGAAATATCCCTCTTTTTACTCAAGAGGTATAAGACCGTATCTTAATGCAAGCTTAACTAATGATGCAATATCAGTGACATTGAGTTTCTGCATAAGACGGCTTCTGTAGGTTTCAACTGTTTTGGGAGAAAGGAAGATAATATTTGCTATTTCCGTACTCGACTTGCCTTCCGCCACAAGCTGCATAATCTCCCTTTCTCGCTGACTTAGTTTGGACAAAGGATCTTCGGGGTCATCATCTCCATATTTCAACAGGTAATTATCTATAAGTTTATCGGAGATTTTTCGACTCAGATATCTGCCGCCGCCATATACAGCCCGTACAGCTTGAATGATTTCCTTGCCCGCTGATTCTTTCAGGAGATACCCATGAGCTCCCGCCTTGAGGGCATGCAGAATATGTTCAGAAGCAGCGTGCATTGAAAGGATGATAATCCTGGTTGATGGGCATATCTCAAGCATCCGGGATGTGGCATCTATGCCGTTAAGTTCGGGCATGGAAATATCCATTATTATAACATCCGGACGGAGCTTCACCGCTTGTCTTATTGCCTCGCGTCCGTTTGCGGCATCGCCGATTACTTTAATATCATCTTGTGACTCAAGAAGCAGCTTAAGGCCTTCTCGCAATACAGCATGGTCATCAGCCAAAAAAACCGTGATGCTCATAATGGCGCCTCCACGGTTATCTGCGCGCCCTTTCCGGGACTGCTTTCAATATGGCAGCGTCCTCCCACCGACATGGCGCGCTCCATTATATTTGTAAGACCCCATTTATCAAACCTTTTAACATCAGTGATTTTTGCTGAATCGAAGCCTACGCCGTCATCTTTAATAGTCAGAGTTACATGGTCTACATGTTTTTTCAGAAACACAATTATCTTGCTTGCGCGGGCATGTTTTACCGCGTTGTTTAATGCCTCCTGGGTAATACGAAACAATGCCCCTTCCATGTATATGTTTAATTTCGGTAAGGATTCATCACCTTCAAAAACAAAATCAATGTTCGTCCTTAAGGAGAATTGTTCTCCAAATGATCGTATGGCAGCAGACAAACCATAGTCATCGAGAGCAGGAGGTCTCAACCTGGATATAACACCGCGGATATTTTCCGTTGTTTCCTCAACCATTGCCAGTGCGTCATCAACACGTAAACGGACGGCTTCAGGGGTCTCCTGAAGAAACTTGGATCCAAGGATATTCAGGCTTATTCCAAGAGCAGTGAGGTTCTGGCCAACTGTGTCATGCAATTCCCTTGATATTCTTTGCCTCTCAATATCTTCAGCTTCCCCGATTTTTTTACTGACCTCAATTAATTGTTCGTTCGTTGCTCTTAATTCATTTGTCCTTTCTTCAACGAGTCTTTCAAGCTCCTCCTGATGATGTTTCAGTGCCGCTTCACCTACTTGAAAATCCCTTAAAAGAAACCGGTACGGTCTTTCAATACCTATCTCAATTATTGCCTTATACATAAAATAGAAGGAGGCCACCTTAAAAATATGTCCTGCAAAGTTCGAAAGGCCGTAAACATTAGTATAAAAAGTGAAACACAGTTCAGAGGCTATAGTAAGAAGTATCGAAGAGATAATAAGAGAAAATATGTCTTTATCGAATTCATCCCTGTGTTTGTAAAGGATAATGACTGAACATGCAAGGATTGACGAGATAAGATACTCACTGGCGATCTTGAACCCCGTTAGCCCCCTGCCCTCGATAAAACAATCCGGGAATATTCTGAAATAAAAAATAAACGACATCATGCAAACAGTTATAAAAAAATATCCGGTAAAAATTATGTTCGGCTTCAATCTCTTCCGGAAAAAAAACGGCGCTATAAACAGCGAAATACTCTCCATGAATCTGCCTGCTATCCACAACTGAGATGCAATATCTGTATCAAATTCTTTGAATATATTCATGCCTTTATACGAAAAGGTATGCATGAGATCAATCCAGCCTACAAAAAAGTAGGAAATCCCGACAAAGAGAATGAAATTATTGGCTATAATGCGGCGTGAGTTCCAGGCAATCATAAACACACCAAAGGCAATGATGATGGAGAATATTTCTACCAGGCTGTGAAAAAAAACATAGCTGTATAGCTTGGAGAAATATAACCCTACCAAAATCAGCAGCCAGAACAAGGCCGCAAATATCTTATAAGAATCTGAACCTCTCATACTTGATAAGCGAATGCCGCGCATAACCCCCCTGCACCCTTCAGCTTTAATTGTACGCTGTGTATAATTTGTGTATGAAAGTAATTTACAACAATTTTAAATTGTTATCAAATAGTTATTTTTTGTTTGCAGATGAAATTCATTTGAATAATATTGTCGAAAGACAAAAGAACATAATTGGAAAATCAAAAACAATATCCAAAATGAGAAATTTGCAAAACCCATAAAATACCGTCAGGGTGCTTTTGTAAAGGTCTCATTTTACACTTCAATCAAATCTATCATTTTATTCAAATCTCTTAAATGATTGTCTTTAAATGTCCGGTCCCGGTAAAATAATTTTTCAAACTCCATTACAAACTCAAGTGAGTGTTTTCTTATTTTATCATCGGGAATTGTTAAGACAAACTCTTCAAGTCCCTGTGTTTCCTTCTTCTTATACCCCTGCTTTTCCATTTTATTTAAAAATGTTGAAAGCAGTCTCTTCTCTCCCGTCTCTCTTCTCATTCCTTTTACCGCAATATAGCAGGCTGTAAATACTGCTGCTGTTATAAAAATAAGGATAATACTGTATTTCACGGTTTTTTCCTTATTAAATGTCATTGTTATTGATGGTTTTTTGAAAACCGTCCTTAATGAATTGAGTATGCTCAACTGTTTCTCAAAATTATAGTTTATAACAAAGGCAAACCAGTAATAATTTATTGTATCAAGGAGAATGTTGAGTCTAAAAAGTAAATTACCCTTTAACGGGGATGAAAAGGCTTCCATGCCTCCAGGAGTTGGGTCAATCCGCACCCAGCCTTTCTTATTTACATATGCCTCTACCCAGACATGAGCATTTTTTTGCGGCACCAGATAATATCCTCCCATATCGTTGTAGTATCCGCCTCTATACCCGCCAACCAACCGCGAAGGAATACCGGCAATCCTCAACATGACCGCGTAGGCTGAAGCAAAGTATTCACAATTGCCGAGCTTGACCTTAAATATAAAGTCTTCCAAAGGTGTTTCGGAGACCGGCAGGTTCTCCATGGAGTACTTGTATGAGCCGTTATTCAAAAATCTATGTATTAATCTTATATCTTCTTCCTTCTCCTTGCCGGGAACTAAATTGCGAACCAAATCCTTTATCTTTGAAGACAAATCTTCAGGTATTTGAAGATATTTCTTCTCATCAACAGTATCATCACCGATTGTATCGGAAACAATGGAAATCGCGTCATATCTTGTCCTTTTTTCAATAAACCCTGATGAAGTATGTGTAAAATCCGAATTTTTTTTCGCGTCCTTCAATGATATAAAAACAGGCTTGTCTAAAGCAAAAAGATATCTATTTTCATAAGGTTCAAGATATACGGTCTGGCTGATCATTTTACCTTTTATGTCAACCGGCTTTGCCGCGGACACCAAATGCTTTCGTGAACTTTTCCACAGGGCGCCGTCAAAATGGTCAAGGACAACTCCTCGCCAGTACAGGGAATTGTCATCAATCTTTTCCATGTTTACCCGCAGTATTGCGCTTGAATCCTCCTGGATGCCGGAAACACCGCCCAGTCTGACGTTATCCGTAAAACCTGTCTTTGCCTTATCCGCCCTGTTGATAAAATTGAAAATCGGATATTGTGTCCGGGGCAATATTGCAAACATTACAACAGTAAGCGGAATGGCAATCAGGGGTATATACATGGATTTCAAGACAATTTTTATCACCATATTGGGCGGCAAATCCAAATTGGGGTCCTGTGAGTAATATGTAAGTAAAACAATTGAAATAGTTAAGAGAATTATAAGAATGAAAAGATACGCGGCAAAAACTACATCAAGCGAAAGAAGTCCGAGACCGGCAAGCAGAAAGAGTATAATTGCATAGATCTGCATGTAATCCCTGAATTTTTTATCTTCAAGAAGTTTTATCGCAAGAAGTATCAGGAGCGCTTCTATTATCTGCGCGACAAGGTCGCCCACATTAAACCTGAAGAAAGATAAGGAAATTACCACTATGGACAGAATATTGAGCGTCCATCTGGGAAGATAAAATTTCCTGTTAAACTCGAAAAACAACGAAAGCAAGAGCAATACCAGAAAAGAGACTGAAAAATAAATATTTACGTGATTAAAAATCGCGATAAAACCGATTATGCTTACCAGATAGGTGATTGCCTTGACAATGGTCTCGATATTTATCTTTTGATCCCTGTTTTTATGCCATCCCCTGTTCATTATTCTCCGGTTGTCTGACCATAAAGCGCCAGTTCTTTTAACATATTGATTTTATGTGTACGTGAAACACCGGGCTCATATAATCTATTGTTTATCTTCAACCCGATAGGCATATTTTTTTTCAGAATCTGGAGCAGAGAGTAGGAGATGCAGGAGAGCTTTTCCTCCAGGTCTTTTATCGCTACCTTGTCAAAATTAATAATAACAGGCTGATGGGCAAGTGTTGAAAGCTCCTTTGTCTTCAGTTTCCCGGTTTTGGCAGTTGCCTTCCAGTTAATATATTTTAACGGATCGCCGTAGGCATATTCCCGTATGGAAACAATATCCGATTCATACCCTATCCTGTCAGTAATCCTTTCGCCCTTCATCCTCCTGCCTCTTTCGTAAATACTCAGCAAGTCGCATCTTTTGAGTTCAGGAAATACGATAAGACGGAAGATGTTTTTAATTCTTTTGTACCTTGTAAAAAAATTGAAAGGGAAGACGGAGTTGATATAAATATTCCTTATTTCATATTCACCTCTTTTTTCAAAAGCAATATCAATATATCTCGTTGATTCACCCTTCACATCCACGAAAGGAAACAAGATGGAATTACCATCTATCTGCACTCTTAAAAGAAAAGCAGGCAGCAGCTTCCTCTTATTTTTCAATGTTAATTTCAAAGGAAAATTGATATTTGCATATACTTCCGATGGAAATTCCACTTCCACAGCAATTTTCGATAAATTACTCTTGCCGAAAAACCCCGAAATACCCATAAAACTCAAAAGCGCGGCAACAATCAGGTACATAAGGTTATTTCCTGTATTTACTGCGGATACACCAAGGAATATTGTCAGAACAATATAGAGAAAACCTGCCTTTGTAATTTTTATTACGCCGGGGTAGGTATTTTTTCTATTATGGATTTTATGATCTCCTTCTTATCAAGCGTTTCGTATTCTTCTTTGAATAATACTCTGTGCGGTATCGTATATTCCGACAGTTCTTTAATATCCTCCGGTATCACAAAATCTCTTCCGTGAAAATACGCGTTTGCTTTTGCAGTATTAATTAATGTTAAAGCGCCCCGCGTTGACAACCCTGACGCGAGATAACCGTTTCCCCTTGTCGCTTCAATGATGGCAAGCGTGTAATCAAGTATTTTGTCGGAAATATATGTATTATTTTCAATGCCTGCCTGAAGCTGCATCACTTCTTCCTTGTTCATTACAGGTTCAATGCTGTAAATATCCTCCCTTCTGCTTCCTACTTTCAATATCTCCTTCTCCGCGTCACGAGACGGATACCCGATGCTGATTTTCATCATAAACCTGTCAAGCTGCGATTCAGGCAAGGGAAATGTCCCGAACTGCTCAACCGGATTCTGTGTTGCTATGACAGAAAATAGTCTCGGAAGTTTGTAGGTTTTGCCCTCTATTGTAACCTGTTTTTCCCCCATAGCCTCCAGAAGAGCGCTTTGTGTTTTCGGGGTTGCCCTGTTGATTTCATCACACAAAACAATATTGTTAAAAATCGGGCCGGGGTGGAACTCAAATTCTCCGGCACTTTTATTGTATATTGATAAACCTGTAATATCGGTTGGTAAAAGATCACTCGTGCATTGAATCCTGCCGAATGTCAGACCTAATGATTTCGCGATACCGATAGCAAGGGTTGTTTTTCCGAGCCCCGGCAGATCTTCTATCAGCAGGTGCCCCCTTGAAAGAAAGGATATAATGGATAACCGCAGAGGTTTATCTTTACCGTGCAAATAGCATGAAAGTGATTTGATGATTTGCTTGATCCTGTTGTCTTCTGTCTCCATTTTTTACACCGTCCTTTCGATTGGTATTTTAACACATTTTTTCCTTCATATTTATCATTAATATGGCGTTGCTTTAAGGAAACTCGGGCATAATATAAATTAAATCACAGCGCGATAAAAATAATGGCTTATTCCGATTATATTTCAGTTCTTTACATTTAAAATATAATTTTATATTGTATGCTTATTCACAAAGAAAACAATGCTATGAAATTCGGCTGATAAATAAGGTAAAGAAAATATTTTATAAAACCGATATATTAATTATAATAATATGAATACCTTAATAAAAATATGTTTCCTTGCTACATATAAAGCCGGATCATAAAAAAAGGAGAAAATGAGCTCAAAAGAAAATGAAGCTTTACAGAAAACCTCCCGTATATTTTCTAAAATATTTTCTTTAGCCAATGACGCTGTTTTTCTGATTGATAAGAAAGGGAAAATAGCTCTTTGGAATGCTGCCGCGGAAAAAATGTTCGGTTATACCAGCGCTGAAATGATAGGGGAGGAGATTGAAAGCTTTTTTTCATATATTGCCGGAAAGAATAATCCCATAAAAAATATTGGAATCCTTTCAGGAGAATTAAAGGACAAGGTAGTTCCATTTTCCTTTACAATAAAAAATGGATTAAAGATATTCATTGAAGCTTCATTTTCAGTTATCGAAGACATTGATGAGTATGGAATGATGGTCATAGTGCGTGACATCACTCATATAATGAAAATAAAGGATGAACTGCACAATGAAAAAATGAAATTTATCAATGCATTTGAAAATGCGCCATTCGGCATTATCCTTATAAACAAAAACGGCGAATTTGAATACATAAATAATAAATTCCGGGAACTTTTCGGATACACCATAGATGAGCTTCCTGATGGGAAAGCATGGTTCAGGAAAGCCTTTCCCAATCCTGAATACAGACATGAAATAATTCTAACATGGCTGAACAGCTCTATAGATGAGAAATCAGGGAAGAAAGATTCGCGCATTCTTACGGTAACATGCAAAGATAAAACAGAAAAAATTATTAATTTCATTCCTGTAAGAATTGGTGAAGGAGAATTTGTAGTTTCCTGTGAAGATATGACTGAGCTTAAAAAAAGCGAATACAAACTTCTTCGTTTTGCTAACTTCGATATGCTTACGGGTCTTCCTAACAGACGCTCTTTAGAATTGGCATTACGCATAACAATTGACAAAGCAAAAAAATCCGAAAGAAGAGGGAATTTAAGCGCTCTTCTTTTTCTTGATATAGATGATTTTAAAGAGATTAATCATTCATTCGGTCATAACACAGGCGATGAGGTTTTAATAGCTGTGGGAAAGTTGTTAAGTAAAAGCCTGCGTACCGGAGACAGCGCCTTCAGGTTTGAGGGAGATGAATTTGCAATATTATGCAGAGGGATCAGTATGGCAGAGGCAAGGCTGGCTGCCGAAAGACTGCAAAATATAATTAATCAGCACAATTTTGTTTTTGATTACACAAAAAGCAACTTGACGATCGGTATTGGGCTTATTCAGATAAACGGCAAAATAGATATTGCCACACTTCTTTCACTTGTTGTCAGAACCACACACAAGGCTAAAGCTCTCGGCAGGAACTGTATAGCAGTATATTAAAAAAGATAAACGTATTAAATAATTCTTCCCATATCAATACATCAGTACTCTTCAATTCTTAATAATTCAGACAATAGAATTAAATAAGCCCTCAAGCGCCTTGATGCCTTTGTGAAACCGGCATTTTGTCCTTTTGGTAAAAAGGCGGCGAAATAGGAAACATCATTAAAATTAAACGCTTGACAGTTATCTTTTTACATACTATTATGAATACATATTAGTATACTATTATGATCACTTATTTGCATACTATTCAAAAGGAGACTGCCATGGATCCAGCGAAGGGTCAAAAGGATGTCGTTAAAACAACTTCAATGGATATTGGAAAGAATGAAGAATTGAGGTCATTACCTCCTTTAACTGAAAGGCAGGCAGAGTGTCTTATTTATCTATACAATTATTTTATAGAACACAGGTATTATCCTACGCAAAGAGAAATAGCAAACAAAATGAACTTGAAGACAAACAGCGCTGCAACTTTTGTAGAACCACTTCGTAAAAAAGGTTATCTGGAAAAAGAGCCGGGTAAACGGAGAAATATTGATCTTACTCATATGGCATTAGAGAAACTTAAACTAATGGGAATGGCCTAAAATAATATGGATATTCTCGGCATAGATGTCGGAACAGTAAGTGTAAAATATACCCGGTGGAAAGGGAAGAAAGATAAGGGAGAACTTGTTTCAAAAGGCGACTATCCTTATCAGGGCGACTTAGACAACCTCGCTGTAATACTATCCGATATAAGACTAAGGGAGAGCGGAAATGTTGAAACAGCTCTGAGCATCACCTCTCAGGACATTCTGAAGAAAACATTCACAATACCAATCCTGCCGAAAGATGAAATAAAGGAAGCCATCCAGTGGTCCGCGTCAAAGATTGTTCCAATGCCGCTTGAAGAAATGGTCTACGAATATGTATCGCTTGGCGAGATGGATGAAAGAGGAATAAGGAAAGAAGAATTTATGTTTGTAGGGGTTCAAAGGGACTACGTGAATAACATGTTAACCTTATTAGACAGGGCCGGCTTCAAAGATGTTGTTCTGGTAACTGACGTAGGTTTTATATATGCCCCCATCGCTGAAGATAGACAGGACGGCTCCGCTGCAGTGGTTGATATAGGAGGAAGGCAAACAGGCATATACATACTTAACAGAAAGAAACTCAGGTTTGTAAGAGAAATTATGACGGCCTCGGAAAGTTTTACCGATGTTTTAATCAGCGGACTCGGCCTCAGCTATGATGAAGCCGAAGAATATAAAAGAGAAAATGGATTTGATGATAGGTCAAATGAGTTTTTGAGTCTGCCCTTTGAAAGGCTTATTGGAGAAATACAGAGAACATTCAGTGTATATAATCAAAAAAGTCCCGATATGCCCATTGTGAAGGTTTTTATGTCCGGCAGAGGCTCAACAATTCCAAACATCGTTGAGAAAATAAGGAGTTCTCTTGTTGAGGAAGTTGGGCGCCTTGATTTGCCTGTAAATGTTGATGATGAATTTTTACCGGCATACGTGCTTTGTACCCGGAAAGAATCCCTTGTTAATCTGTTGCCGCCGGAAATTAAGACACGTGAAAAAGAAGCGATCTATAAAAAATGGATTAGAACAGGAACAATAGGTATTCTCGCATTACTTATAATCCTTTCTTTAAATGTCTGGAGCAACTATAAAAAGCCTGAATCATCCCTCAAATTACAGAAGGCAAGTATTTTAAATAAAAAGGCTCAATTGAAGCAGTTGGGTGGCACTGTTTCTCCTTCCGGATATGATGAACTTATGCCTCTACTTGGTGAAATTCAAAAAAAAGATAATACCCTTATTTTATTACTTAAATATTTGTCATCTCATCTTCCGAAGGAAGTATTTATAAAAGAGATAGAATTTGGCAAAGAAAGAACAATTATGCCGTCTTCTAAAGATTTACGGAAAGATGCATCATCTCAGGAAGCTGCACGCCCAAAGGATAGTCCAAAAGAAACTGTAAAAGAGAACGGCCTGAAAGAAACGACAAATGATGTGGCCGCGAAAGATATTACACGGGCTGCCGCGCCCTTATCAGGAAATGACTACGTTATCAGATTGATTGGATATATTTATGGTGAAGCTGATATGCTTGAATCTGTGCTTTTAAGTTTTATCATAATGCTTGATAGATCCGGGTTTATTCAGAATGTAAAGGTATCAGGCAAGGAATTAAAGGAAATAGGGAAGGGAAAAGTTATGGAATTCGTTATTACCGGAAGGTGTTCCGCTTATGAAATTTAAACCTTTATATGTATGGTTTGCAACTCCGGTGATTGTTATTGTCGCGTGGGTATTGGCCTTCTACATGCCTTTATCGTCAAAAATCAAACTGATAAATCAGGAACTTTCCCGATTAAAAACAGAGGAGCAGGCGATAGATACCAATATCGACAACATGATTCAGATTAAGGATAAAGGCGCAAGGATGGACCAATTAATAAAAACCTTTCAGGCGAATATTCCTGTTTTTGATGATTTTCCGGGTGTTATGAAAGATATAGCAAGGACAGCAAAGAAGAACGGCATATTTATCACAGACTTTAATAGTTCATTCACATCAATTGATAAGAAAAGGGCATCTATGTTGACATACCCTGTATTTGAAATCGGATTAAAGGGAAGATTTTTAGAAATGGGAAAATTTCTTGAGGAATTGGAAAACAATAATGCTTTTAAAGGGATTATGAATGCAAAGCTGTCCTATGATGAAAAGGAATACCCTGTTTTAACAGGAATATTTATGATAGAATTCAAAGCGTGGAAGGAAAAACAAATCTTTGAAAGTAAGTAAACCCATTATCATTGCCCTTGTCCTTGCCATAGTATTTTCGGCATATACGTTTTTTTTTACAGGCAAAAAGAAGACGCCATCAAAAAAACCTCTCCCCGTAGAGACAGTTGCCACAACCCCGCAAACTTCTTCCCAACCCTCTGTAATGCCCGCCGGGCAGTTTGAACCAAAAAAACTCCAAGTTGTAAAAACTGATTTTACGTGGGACAGAGACCCCTTTCAACTGCCGAAATCAGGAGATGAGAAAGATGTTCAACAGCCCAAAATAGGGCTTAAATTAGTTGCTGTCCTTGAAAGCAGGAAAGGAAGACTGGCCATAATAGGAAATGATATTGTAGAAAGAGGCGATTTTATAGGAGATGAAAAAGTCCAGGAAATAGGGAAGGACAGAGTTATCCTCAGTCGTAAAGGTCAAAGAAGGATGATTCCAGTGGCAAACATGGTAGGAGAAACATCCATAAAAGAGCCCTCAACAGAGGTGCAAAAATGAGTACGCGTTTTTGTTGCATTGTATCTTTTTTTCTGCTTTTTTCGTCATGCGCTTCTGTCGAACCGGTTAAGGAAAAGCCCCGGATTGTGCAGCCTGTTGATATTGGAAGCCCTGTAATGCCGCAAATAGAAAGTGTAAAAAAGATAGAGATAGAAGGACCGAAAGAGGTTTTTTCATTTTCATTGAGAGAGGCTGATGTAAAAGATGTGCTAAGAGCCATCTCCAAACAGACCAATTATAACGTTATTATAGAACCTGATGTAAAGGGTTCATGCACTGTGGATTTAAAAAATGTAACCCTTAACAAAGCCCTTGAATACATACTGGAACCTCTCAATTATTCATTTAAGATAGAAGATAAAAGCGTTTATATTTCAAAACCGAAAATTGAGGCACGTATTTTTTCACTTAATTATATTACACTCCATAAAACAGGGGTAGGTATTATTAGCGGAGCAACTACCACAGGAAGGACAACTACGCTAACAAGCGGCACGGTTACCGGTGGCACAGCTACAAGCAGCCCTGACAGCACCGGCGCAACAACAGCAACAGGCGGCGGCTCTGCGAACATAGTGCTATCAACAGGCACAGATTCTGATTTGTGGAAAGATATAGAAATCAATATCAAGAACTTTCTTTCTCCCCAGGGAAAATTTGTATTAAACAGACATGCATCAGTGATTATGGTTATGGATTACCCGAATAATTTGAAAAATATTGCACTCTTTCTTGAAACAGTTGAAGGAACCGTTCAGAGACAGGTAATGATAGAGGCCAAGATTATAGAGGTATTGCTTACTGAAGAATCAAAAGAAGGTATTAACTGGAGCCTTATCGGCGCCCAATGGCAGGGATTTACGCTGAATTACGAACAGGCGCTTGTTTCCACTCAAACTGCGCTCTTTAACATACCCAAGATTGCCCCACTTCCCACGCCACCCGATCAATACATACGCTTCGGCGTAGGAAGAGGCAGGTTTGATTCTTTCATTGATCTTTTGAGAACACAGGGCAAAATAAATATCGTCTCAAGCCCAAAAATCTCAACCCTGAATAATCAGAGAGCTGTTATTAAGGTTGCGACTGAAGACGTGTTCTTTGAAACAACAACAACAGTTACTTCCGGCAGTCCCGCAGTAACAACACAATCCCCTAAATATGTAACAATCGGACTTGTACTGGATGTTGTGCCACAGATAGACAATCTCGGCAATATTGTCATGAATATACACCCAATGTTGACAGAAAAACTACGCACAGCGGAATCTACAGTTGGCGGCACCAAGGTCACTGCGCCTGTGCTTTCCGTAAGGGAGGTGGATACACTTGTTAAAATGAGGGAGGGAGAATCTGTGATAATCGGTGGACTCATAAAAGATTTTTCTACAAATGAAGAACAGGGAGTAAAAGGTCTAATGTCCATACCAGGCTTGGGAAGTTTTTTTAAGACAAAGACAGATACCTCATACAGAACCGAACTTGTCATATTCATAACTCCGAGGATAGTATATGGAAAGGACGCCCAATGAGCCTTATCCTTGATGCTTTAAAAAAGGCTCAGGAACAGAGAAAAAAGGTTAAACCCAATGTCAGGGAGGGCATACAGGCTGTATATACAAAAAATAAAAATAATTTTTATATTGTTCTTTCAGCCGTAACAGGTGTGGTTTTGCTTGTTTCGGTTTTACCGATGATGCTTAAGACAAAGCCTGTACAGGCGCCTTCAAAACCATTAGCTTCAAAAGAACGATCCGTCCTTCAACAGACAGAAAAGATTGCTGAAAAAGCAAAACCTGAAGAAGTAAAACAGCCGGATATTGAACCAAAACCTGTTGTTAAGATAGAGGCATCAGCAAAAATTGAGGGGAAAAAAGATATAGAAGAAAAGGAAAAGACGGAAGTTCCTGCCAGGAATGTTTCCGGGACAAAATCAGATGACGAAATATTGAATAGCAAATCTCAAAAAACAAAAACACATTTCACAGAGTCCCTTCGTGAAAAAAAGGCAGAACTTGAGGCAAGAGATATTGCAGCTCTGAAAAAAAGGACTGCAAGAGCAATGAAGGCTTATGCTTATACCTCGGCCCAGCCTGTCAATCCAAGACAGGATGTGCCTTCAGTTTTAATGGAAAATACTAAGGTTGTTGTAATGAAGGTTGATGAAGAAAAAATTATGTCTATGTATAATGAAGCCCTTTCGGAAACAGAAAAAGGCAGGACTAATGAAGCAAAAAAGCTGTATTTAAAGATTTTATCCGAAAAACCCGACAACATAGAGGTTTTGAATAACCTTGGCGTCATTGCTATGAGAGAAGGTAATTCAAACGAGGCATTAACATATTTCAGAAGAATTCTTGAAAAAAAACCTGATTATACAAAAGCATACAACAATACAGGCATCATCTTTATGAAAGAAGGAGATAAAAAACTCGCAGAAGAATATTTTAAAAAAGCCATGGACATGGATAAGGGCAGCGCTGAGGCCTATATTAACCTTTCAGGCCTTTTGCGCACTCAGAAAAGATATGATGAGGCTTCCAGGGCCCTTGAGAATTTGATCAGGAGGGGCAGCAAAGACCCTTCAGCATATCTGTCGCTGGCACTTATAAAAGATGACATGGGTGAAATTCAGGAAGCCATGAGATACTACAGATTTTATCTTAGAGAAGGCGGGAAAAGAGAAGAAAAGAACAAGGTTATTGAAAGATTGAAGGTTCTTGAAGAAAGTCAATTTACTAAAAATCATTGAAAAAGGTATTTCACAAGTTGTAATGAGTACATTTTTTTCAGAATCTCGACAATCTTTTGAGCAGGAAATAATAAAATGGGAAGATGCATATACAGCGGCAGCATGAGTGATTGTTTAAAACATCAGGGGGCAGGAAATAATAAATGATCCAACGGACAAGAAAAAAACTGGGCGAAATCCTTATAGAAGCTAAAAGACTGCGAGAGGAAGATATTTCAAAAGCGCTTATTGAGCAAAGAAAATACGGCGAGAGACTTGGTAAGGTACTTATCAGGATGGGTTTTCTTACAGAAAAAGATATTATCGATACAGTGAGCAGGCAACTTGGAATACCTATCGTTAACCTTGATGGAAAGGACATTCCAAGGGAACTGGCAAAATTGATTAGTGAAGATATAGCAAAAAATTATCTCATCATACCTTTCGAGAGACGTTTTAATATCTTAAAACTCGCCATGGTTGACCCTCTGGATATAAACGCAATGGACGAGGTTACAAGAATTGTAAGAATGGAAGTTGATCCGTGCATAACAACCGAAGGAGAGATGAAGAGGGCTCTTGAAAAATACTATGGCGTAAAAACTATTGTGGAAGAAACCCTGCAAAAAATGAAGGAAGAAGAAAAAGTCAAAGATGAGGAGGAAGAAGAAAAAGTCGCTTTTGAACCGGGAGATGAAGAGCCTGTAATAAGGTTTGTAAACAGTCTTCTTGCGCAGGCAGTAGCCGATAATGCAAGCGATATTCATATAGAGCCCGGGGAAAAAACACTAAGAATTAGAATGAGGATAGATGGAAAGCTGAGAGAAATACCGGCGCCGCCGAAAAAGATGTTTCTTCCTATTGTGTCAAGAATAAAGATTGTCGCAGGCATGGATATTGCTAAATCAAGAATACCCCAGGATGGCCGGTTCGACATAAAAGAAGGTACAAAAGATCTCGGCATAAGGGTTTCTACGTATCCGACAATATACGGGGAAAAGGCTGTTTTGAGGATGCTCGATAAAAGCGCCGCGCTCTATGGTATAGACAGGATAGGTTTTTTTCCGGAAGACGAAGAAAAAATTAAAGGTGTTTTAAAAAGACCATACGGTTTTATCCTTTCTACAGGGCCAACAGGGAGCGGTAAGTCTACTTCTCTATATGCCATACTCAACTACATCAATACACCTGAAAAAAATATTATTACCATAGAGGACCCGGTTGAATATACAATAGAATCCATTTCGCAATCCCAGGTAAACGCGAGGGCCGGGCTCACCTTTGATGTCGGTTTAAGGGCTATTTTGCGGCAGGATCCCGACGTTATAATGGTAGGCGAGATAAGAGACAGAGAGACGGCAACAATTGCAGTCCATTCAGCCCTTACGGGTCATATTGTACTTTCAACGTTTCATACAAATGATGCGGCAGGTTCTGCCACAAGGCTTGTGGAAATGGGCGTTGAACCTTTTCTGGTAGCTTCTTCATTAACATGCGTAATAGCGCAAAGACTGTTAAGAAGAATCTGTCCGGAATGTAAAGAAGAATACATGCCTTCCCGATCCATTCTTGATAGTATAAATGTTAAGGAAGATATCCCCCTTTATAGGGGAAGGGGATGCCCTGCATGTAAACATTCGGGCTATAAAGGGCGGACAGGCGTCTTTGAAGTACTTATTGTTGAAGATAATATACGAGCGCTCATTGTTGAAAAATCTTCCAGTGAAATCATAAAAAAAACTGCCATGTCAAATGGCATGATGGAAATGAAGGTAGATGCAGTGAGAAAAGCTATAGCCGGTATTACCACCATAGAGGAAGCTTTAAATACAACAAAGATAGATTAGTATGGGAAAATTTACTTACAGGGCAAGAGACGAAAGAGGTTCTCTGGTGCAGGGCATTATGGAAGCGGAGAACAGAGGCATAGTCTACACGCACCTTGACGGAATGGGTTTGCTTCCCGTGTCGGTTGTTGAAGAGAATAAAGGCTCTTTGGACTTACAGGCTTTTTTCATGCGATATCAGAAAGTAAAATATGACGATCTCATATTTTTTACAAGGCAACTCCAGACTATTGTAAAAGCAGGCATACCAATTATATCAGGACTTAAAGCGCTTGAAGAGCAAACTGTAAACCCGAAGCTGAAACAGATTATAGGCAACATTCACCAAGATATTGATAGAGGCATAGGCTTTTCCGACGCTATCGAAAAACATAAAGGCGTATTTCCTGAAATGTACATCAGCATGGTCAGGGCAGGAGAAATGGGCGGGCTGCTTGATGATGTCCTGGAAAAGCTGTCGGGTATTCTGGAATTCCAAATGAGAACAAAAGAGATGCTGAAATCTGCCATGCGTTATCCGATAATGGTTATAAGCGGAATAATTATTGCGTTTTTTGTAATAGTAACATTTGTAATACCCCGTTTTGCAGTTATGTTTAAAGCCTCCAAGGTGGAGCTGCCACTTCCTACAAAAATCATGCTTTTCATTAATACACTGGTTCAATCATACGGCGTTTATACTTTCAGCTTTATCGTTGCCGTTATTGTTGCCCTCATATTCTATATACGGACTGAAAGGGGTAAATTAGTCTTTGACAAATATAAATTAAAGATCCCTATTGTTGGACAGATTATATTAAAAATTTGTATGAGCCGCTTTGCTTATATGTTTGAGAATATGGTAAGGGCAGGCGTGCCTGTAATCAGAGCTCTCGAAATAGTTGCAAGAACAGTAGGGAATGAGTACATCGCTCAGAAAATTATTGAGATACAGGGAAAGATAGAAAAGGGCAAGGGCATATCAAAACCTTTAAAAGAAAGCAGGATATTCCCGGCCCTTGTTATACACCTTGTATCAACGGGCGAGGAAACCGGCTCACTGGAAGAGATGCTCCGGGAGGTATCCATCCATTACGACAGAGAAGTCACCTATTCAATCAACCGTCTATCCGCATGGATAGAACCTATTATGACTGTTGTTTTATCTGTCATGATATTGTTTTTGGCCCTTGCCGTAATGATGCCATGGTGGAATATGATGTCGGCGTTGAAAGGGGGATAGAGAATGAAAAGTATATTTAACGACCCCAAGAACTTACGATATAGTTTAAATACCATTATACCTTTTGTTGTGTTTCTTATGAGCATCCTTTCTGCCATGATCGGATATAGAAGCGCAATATACTTTTACGACAGCTATTTTATTATGATTTTTGCTGTTTCTCTGTTTTCCGCATTTTGTTCTTTTCTCATTATATCAGCAATTACTCAACCTGTTATAAATCTGGTAAAAAAGGTCGAACACATTGTCAGGTTCGGTGAGTTCAGAAAAGAAAAGGGTCAGATGATGGAGGTTTACACTCTCATAGAAAAATTAACGGAACTGGCAAAACAGAAAGACTTTGGTGGAGAAAAAACTCACAGCGATATGAAAAAAGATATTGAGAGGCTCGATTACATTGTCCCTCTTGGCTACATGTCCCTAATGGTCGCCCATGAAGTAAGGAATCCCCTTAACACCATAACCGGCATGAGCGAGCTTTTGAAGGAAAAATTAACGGGGAAGCAAATAACAGCATACGTTGAAGCAATATTGGAATCTGCAAATAAAATTGACGCCTTTACAAGGGAATTGCTTGATTTTACTGATGATAGTATAGAGCATGAAGAATTTGATGTAAATCTGATTGTTGAAGAATCGCTGAATACCCTGCGTGGACAGTTTAACCATGTAAAATGTGATTTCGTCACTGATTCCGAGAATATCCTTTTTAAAGGAGACAGAACGAGAATTTTTCAAGCTGTTTATAATCTATTAAAAAATGCCTTTCAGCATGAAGTTGAAGGGGGATACGTAAAAATTGAAACAAAATGTAACAACATACTTACAATTCTGGTATACAATAAGAGTTCAAGCATCAAAACCGAAGAGATTGAAGCAATATTTAAACCTTTTTTCTCTAAAAGAAAAGGCGGAAGAGGTCTCGGACTTTTTATAAGCATAAGAAACGTAAGGATGCATGGCGGTGATATAAACGTTGAAACAGGTGATGAAGGGACAAAATTCACCATAACTTTGCCAGGATTGAAATGAACGAAGAGATTATTATTATTGAGGATGACGCCGGGGTCAGGTTTTTTCTTGAAGAAGCTTTAAAGGGAGAGGACTACGCCGTATCGTCCTATGAATCGTACGAAGACGCATACATAAACATTAACAGGAATACTGCTCTTATTATAATGGATATCAAACTTCCCGGTGTTGACGGTTTAACCGCAATCCATGAGATCAAAAAAAAGGTTAATACTCCTATAATTATTATTACAGCTTTTGGAACAAAGAAAAACGCCATGGAAGCAATAGAACGCGGTGCAACAGATTTTTTTGTTAAACCGATTGCCCTTGATGAACTGAAGATTATGGTAAAAAGAGTCCTGCACAAAAAAGGAATTGAGGAAGCTATTGAACGTACAAAGGAAGAAGAGCTTTCCGATACGGAATATTATGGAGTAGTAGGCAAAACTGCCTCCATGAGAGAAATATTCAGGACCGTAGATAAAATTGCCGAAAAGGACATATCTGTCTTAATTACAGGAGAAACAGGCGTTGGAAAAGAGGTAATTGCTCTTCTGATCCATAGATTGTCAAAAAGGAAGGGCACGTTTATTGTTGTTAATTGTGCTTCAATACCTGATAACCTGCTTGAGAGCGAGCTTTTCGGTTATGAGCGCGGGGCTTTTACCGGAGCGGCACAGACGAAACAGGGGAAGTTTGAACTGGCTGACAATGGTACGATTGTACTTGACGAGATCGGGGAAATGAGCCCTTATCTTCAGGCAAAACTTTTACGGGTTATAGAAACGAGGGAAATTGAAAGATTGGGGGGGGTAAAAAATCGAAAGGTTAATCTGAGAATAATGGCAACTACAAACAAAGTTCTTGAAACGGAAATAAAAACCGGTAAATTCAGGGAAGATCTCTTTCACAGGCTTTCGCAGATTCACATTATTATACCGCCGTTACGGGAAAGAAAAGAAGACCTGAACCATTTAATAGACCGTTTCCTGCTTGATGCCTCAAAAGATACAGGAGATTTTATAAGAATCGAACCTGCTGTAAAAAACATTCTGGTGGAGCATGAGTGGCCGGGAAATGTGAGAGAGCTTATCAATGTAATAAAAAGATCATCCATAATGTGTGAAAGAGGCATTGTCACGATAGACGATTTACCGCTTTACCTGCGCAATGACTTTTCGGTTCAGGATATGTTTTCATCCGGCAAAACCCTGGATGAGGCAATTTCTGAAGTTGAAAGAAAAATGATAATAGACGCATTAAGCAGGACAAAAGGGCACCAGGGAAAGGCAGCAAAACTTCTCGGCATTAATGAGAGAAGCATGTGGTACAGGGTAAAGAAGTACAATGTGGAAACACTGTCGGATTAAGATTATCAGGGCATACAATTTGCATTAATTTATGTGTTTTATAGTAATAATCCATTCTGGCTCCGTTCTTGTTTTTGCCGCTTTAATTATCATCCTTAATACTATTCTCAATACCGGCATTGAGATGAATAAAATATTAAATTATCTCCACATTTTGTAGGATAACTACAAAAATTGTGATGTATTTCTGTCGATTATTCTATTTTGTTAATGTAATGCTGCCGCTAAAGCAAAAACCTGCATGAATAACAAGCCTAATTTACTTAATTACTATTATTGCACGATAATCTTGCCGGTTATTTATGAAAACATCAATTGCGTGGTATAAAAATTGCTTTTATATAGTGAAACTAAGAAATGAATCACCCCGCCGCAAGCAGACGGGGGATCAAAAGCGAGATAAGAATATGAAGTCATTTCTAAGCAAGCTTCGGGGTATGAACCCGCGGGGCAATCAAAGCACGGAGGCTATTTAAATGAAAATAATCAGGAACTCAAAAGGTTTTACGCTCATCGAACTTATCATCATTATCATCATCCTTGGTATACTTGCTGCAGTTGCAGTCCCGAAGTATATTGATATGAGAAAAAATGCCGCTGACGCTGCGGCAGATGCCTTACTCGGCACAATGAGAAGCGCAAACAGCATAGTATTTTCTAACAGGGTACTCAATAATACAACAGGAGAATATTCAATGTCAGCCATAATGAGTCAAGTACAAGCTGACGGAATAACATTAGGCACACCGGTAGGCACCACCGTAACCGCAATAATCAGTGGAAGTACTTATATATATTCACTAACCCCAACTCCGAATGTACCGACCACTCTCGGCAACATCCAAAGAAATTCGCCATGATGAAGGTTACTCAGCACTCAACCATGTTGATGAATAACCAGACCGGCTCATACACGTGGAGTAATATTTCAGGCAATATGGACTATCAAAGCATAACCGTAAACGCTCCCGGTGGCAATACCATTACAATCAATGTTTCCGGTTATGAATTTCAGTTTTCCATGAATCCGTTTCCCAATATTCCTACAACATATGCAGGTATAGTTGCTACCGGTACTAACTGGTAATATTTATTGAAGAATAAAAAAGGGGGATTTCTGTATTCCCTTTTTTTGTGAATCATCTTCTGAATATAATGATCCTTGCCAATATTTTACTCTTTATAATCGTTATAATTTATTTTAATCCGGTTCTGTTTTCAAAAATTATTTTTATTGAAAGAGATTTGTCTGTTTTCTTTATACCTCCTAAAGTTTTATGGGTAGAACTTGTCAAATCCTTTCAGTTCCCTTTATGGAACGCCTATAACTATTCAGGCATTCCATTGCTTGCAACCCTGCAGCCGGGAGTTTTTTATCCCCCCCATGTTTTATACCTTTTCCTGCCCTTCAATATTGTCTGGAACTGGATGATTATTTTACATTTTTTCTTTGCCGGCGTAACGACAGGCTTTTTTCTAAGGTACTGCAAGGCTTCAAAAACAGCTTCTTTTATCGGCAGTGTGATTTTTACGCTTTCAGGCTATCTTATGTCGGTCCACAATCTCCTTCCCCATCTTTTTTCAGTATCGTGGTTTCCTCTTGTAATTATGTATTATCTTAAATATTTTGACGATAAAAAGAATAAATATCTTGTATATACAGCCTTTTCCATCACCATGCAATTCCTTGCCGGAGCTCCAGAGATTGTCATTATGACACTTTTTGTATTGATTATAATAACAATTTCTCTCAATTTTTTTACAGAAGATGCGGTATCTTCAGATGTTGTCAATACTATGTGGGAGGTAGTAAAAACAAGAGTTATTGCCATCTCCCTTGTTTTATTGCTTTTTATTCTTTTTTCTTCAATCCAGTTACTTCCCTTTTACGAATTAAAAACAAACAGCATTCGGGCAAACGGTCTTTCCTACGATGAAGCGATAGTATGGTCTTTTGCATGGAAGGATTTTATACAGTTTTTTTTACCTGATTTTTATGGTTATCATTTAAATACTCAAAAATACTGGCAAAACCAGTCCTGGTTAAAGACGCTGTATCTCGGTGTTATCCCATTCATTTTATCTTCATTTTATTTTGCATCAAAAGATAGAAGGAAATGGATTTTTTTAATGCTGATCGTCATATCTTTTTTATTTGCCCTTGGCGGCAATACACCTTTATATAAACTTCTATACCGTATACCTCCTTTTAGTAGCGTTCGATATCCTGTAAAATTTCTGTTTGTATTCTTTTTTATTATTGCAGTTACCTCGGGTCTCGGCTTTGATGCTTTTCGAAAAGGCATAGCAGAAAACATAGCGCGCATTAAAAATATCGTATATATTTCATTTTATTTTGGATTTGTACTTGTCATTATCTGGGGATATGTTGTCCTTTTTAATAATGATATATTCAGTTTCCTTGATAAAATAGGGATCAAACCCCCTATATATCACGATATTAATTTTAATCTTCATAATTTAAAAAGATTTCTCTTTTTTTCATTTCTCTTTTGTCTCATGTTGCTTGTTTATCTCAGGGTAAAACATAAAAAGATTGTTATGCAAATATTACTGCTTTTATTAATAACAGACCTTTTTCTCGCCAGTTACAGCTTCTATGCCACTGTTTCCTGGAAAGCTTATATGGAAAAACATGATTTTTCAGATAATCTTATAAAATCAGAAAATACTGAACGGTATTTTGTTACGCCAAAAACAAATGCTGAATTTGATAAATTTCCACAAGACCGGGGCATTCTGGCTGCGGCATTTGCACCGATATTCGGGTTATATGCTACCAGCGGCTCTGAAGTATTAAGAATAAAACAAAATGAGATATTCATAAACATAATGTTTGGCGCTGGTACCATTGAAGAGGCAAAAAGGGGACTTGACGCATCCGGTATCCGATATTTAATTGCATCTTATAAAATTAAAGACAATAAATTTAAGACTATTAACAGCATTAAGATAGGCGAAAAAAAGGTGTATCTTTATCAGTATTTGACATGTCCCGGAAGGTTTCTCCTTTTTGACAAGATTCATTCTGTAAATAATGAGTCAATGGCCATTGAAAAGCTTAAGGATAAAAGTATTGATTTGAAAAAGGAACTAATATTGATCCCGGATTTAAAGAACACAAAAAGCAATATCGTTGATAAAAAAGACAATAAAACAGCAATTAGAGATCAAAAACCTGGAATAAAAAACCAAAAATCAAAAAATGAGCATAAAGGCAAAGTAAAACTTGTGTCATATCTGGCTAACTCCGTTATTCTGGAATATGAGGCTGATAAGGATATGTTTTTATATGTAAGCGATACGTTCTATCCGGGCTGGAAGGCATATGTTGACGGCAAAAAAACCAATATATATAGAGCAAACCTTACTTTCAGGGCAATAGAGGCACCAAAAGGCAAACATACCGTTGTTTTTAAATACATCCCGGTTTCCTTTTATTCAGGCGCACTTTTGACATTGATCGGTATATCTTTATCTATTTACATTGTCATAAGGCGTAAATGAAAAATATTTTGCTCATGTGTGTTGCCGCGTATGCTTCTATTCTCGGCGGTTATTTGTCTCCGGCAAATGGAATTTTAATATTTTTTGTTCTCACAATTATCCTTTTTTTATGGTTTTCTCCTGCAATAAAATTAAAAAAAGATGTGCTTGTTGTACTGATTTTTTCTCTCTATGCAGCGTTATCTACTTTATGGGCTGAGGATAAATGGGCTTCCATCATGTTTTCATCTTCCTTCCTTTCCGGCGCGCTGCTATATTCAATGCTCAGGAATTATGAAAACTGGGAAGATAAACTGCTCTTCGTCCTTGTTTTTTGCGGTGTTATAAACGGACTTTTTGGAGTATTTCAGATATTTAATGGCAATGCTACTGTTGGTCTTTTTTATAATAGAAATCCTTACTCCGGCTTTTTAACTCCTCTTATTCCCATATCCATTTATCTTTATCATAGGTCAAGCAAAACTGTTTTTGCATATATAACCTCGTTTTTGATTTTCTCAAATCTTTTATCAAATTCAAAAGCGGGGATGACCGCTATGATATTAGCCCTTTTGGTCATTCTTATATATTTTCTGATTAAAAAGAATAATAAGTTGGCAAAAAGCATCGTCTTAACAGCATGCGGCGGGTTTGTTCTATATATAATTTTTACGTATGCCATAGAACTCCTGCCAAAGTCCGTGCCTATATCTGTACCTTCTTCAGAGGGAGGTATGAGAGCCTCAATCAGCAGGTTTTATTTCTTTGAAAAAACATTTAAGTTGTTTTTAGATGCCCCTCTATTTGGTCATGGTATTAATTCTATAAAAGGTTTATTTGATACGGTAGTAAATCATTTTGCTTTTAATGTATCACATGTACATGCACATAATATATTTCTCAATATACTTATAGAGCTTGGTATTGTGGGTTTTATAATGTTTTTATATTTTCTTTTTCTAGTTATAAAAGGACCTTTATTTTCTTCCCGTTTCTTACTTAAAATTGCTTTGTTTTCCTTTTTCTTACACAATATGTATGAATATAACTTCCCTGCCCCTCCCTTTCAGGTACTATTTTATACCCTCTCTGCTTTAATAATTACAGAAACGGATAATAAGATTAGTTTTATCGAAGTCAAAGTATGGATGAAAAAGGCTGCCAATTATTCAATCCTGATTTTCTTTTTTACTTTAATAGTTCCACAATATATCGGTTTTTATTATTTTGATAAGGCAAAAAAGACTGTTGCAAGTAATGATGTAGACGGAGCTTACAAGTATTTACTGTATGCTTCAACTTTCAGCTATGCTTCGTCAATGATACAGGAAAGTATGGCTGATTTTTTAAGCCAGATATATATGTCATCATCTAAATCAAGAAATGGACAATTGATGTACGATATAGAAAAGTACTACTTAAAGGCGCTAAATTTAAACAGTGTTAATGGCGAAATATATATCGGCATGGCAAAGTTTTATTTCAAAACAGGCAGATCTGAGTTATCCGAAAAATATCTCATTAAAGTAACGAAGTTATTCCCTTACAACCAGATGTATAGAATTGAAATGGCAAATTTTTACAAAGCAACGGGCAGGTTTGCTGAGTCCATTAAACTTTTAATAGACGTGGATAAATTTCTTAGCAAGTATGCTCCACTCGATCCTTTGAGAATCCAGGCTTTTCTTAAGCTTGCAGAATGCTACAGGGCTCAAGGTAATCTGAGCCTCTATCAGAAATACATTGAAAAGGGTGAGCAATTTAATGGAATAATTGCGGTAAAATAGTTGAGTTACAACTTCGGGGAAAGCCGTTAAATTGACGTCCTGGATACTTCAAGCGAAAATTCCGTGTAACAGTTACACGGAATTTTGGAATCTTCGTAAAGTCAATACAGAGACCATTCTACGTTATATTGTTTTTAAATTTATTTTCTGAAAATCAGTTGAAAAAAGCATTATTTCGGCTGGAGTCTGGTATGACATGCTTCTGCAAGTTCGCTGAGAAAGTTCTTAAAAGATGCTGACCCGTTATTTGATTTACAGGCATCTTCCCATCTCTTTACAAGCGCGCTGCCTACTACAAGACCGTCTACGTGTCCAGCGTATTCACGTATCGTATCAGGCCCTGATATTCCGAAACCAAGCACCAGGGGCAGCTTAATCTTACTTTTAAGCGCATCTACCTTGTCTTTTAATCCTTCCGGCAGGGCGCTTCTCTCACCGGTAACTCCGGTAACAGAAACAAAGTATATAAACCCTCTTGCTATACCATTGATTGCCCGCATACGCTTTTCATCCGTTACAGGTGTTGCAAGAAAGATCGAAACTATCCCTTCTTTCCAGAGTATGTCAACAAAGGGTTTTGCCTCTTCATGGGGAAGGTCAACGGTAAGCACAGCATCAACCCCTGCCGCCTCCGCGTCTTTTGCAAAAGCCTCGATTCCGTAAGCATAGAAAGGATTGAAATACCCCATGAGAACTATCGGCACCGAGTAATGATCCTTGAAACTCCTTACCGCCTGAAGGACTTTTTTTAATGTAGTCCCGCTTCTCAAGGATCTTTCCATGGCCCGCTGTATTACAGGCCCGTCTGCCATGGGATCGGAAAAGGGGACGCCGAGCTCAATAATGTCCGCTCCGTTTTCTGCAAGGATAGTTAGTAATTCCAAGGTTTTTGAAAGGTCAGGATCGCCTGCGGTAATGTATGGTATGAAGGCTTTTTTACCGGTTATTTTAAGCTCTTCAAATACTTTTTTTATCTTACTGTTAATAATCATGATTCTCCTCTCAGGATTTTCGATACCTGATCAACATCCTTGTCTCCTCTGCCGGAAAGATTCACAATAACCACCTTTCCCTGAAACTCTTCTGCATGTTTTATTACATAGGCTACGGCATGACTGCTCTCCAGGGCAGGGATAATGCCTTCCTCTCTCGAAAGAAGACTGAAGGCATCGAGCACTTCATCGTCAACGGCGTAGTCATAGTGCACTCTTTTAATATCTCTTAAAAAGCTGTGTTCAGGACCCACGCTGGCATAATCAAGCCCTGCGGAAACAGAATGTGTCGGGAGTATCTGACCGTCGTCATCCTGTAATACATAACTTTTTGTGCCCTGGAACACACCAACCCTGCCTGTGGCAAATCTTGCCGCGTGTTTTCCTGTGTCTATACCGAGGCCGCCCGCCTCAACTCCTATTAATCTCACATTCTCATCATTGATAAATGGATAAAATATGCCCATGGCATTACTGCCTCCACCCACACATGCAACAACTGCGTCAGGCGCCCTCCCCTCTTTCTTTATAATCTGTTTGATCGCTTCTTTTCCTATGACTGAGACAAACTCCTTCACCATGGTAGGATAAGGATGGGGGCCAAAAGCAGTGCCGAGGACATAATGCGTATCGCGCACATTTGTTACCCAGTCCCTCAATGCTTCGTTTATTGCATCCTTGAGGGTTCTGCTTCCACTGTCTACTCCGACTGCTTCAGCGCCCAGAATCTCCATACGAATTACATTCAATGCCTGCCTTTTCATATCATCAGTGCCCATATATACCCGGCATTTAAGGCCCAGCAACGCAGCGGCGGTAGCTGTCGCAACACCATGCTGGCCTGCTCCTGTTTCGGCAATCACCCTGTCTTTGCCCATCCGTTTTGCGAGGAGCACCTGACCGATGGCGTTGTTTATTTTGTGCGCGCCGGTATGGCAGAGGTCTTCACGTTTCAGATATAGTTTCATCCCTGTCTTCCGGGAAATGTTTGCGGCAAAATAAAGAGGGGTTGGTCTGCCCACATATTCGGCAAGATAATGTATAAATTCTTTCTGAAATACCCTTGATTTTACGTGCTTGAAAAATTCTTTTTTCAATTCGCCAAGTGCAGGCATCAAAGTCTCCGGTACATAAGCACCGCCGTATTCACCAAAATAACCGTTTGTTTTCATATCATTCCTTTTACTCTTCTGAAGGTTTTGTCAAAAGTTCTCATCAAATTGTTTTGTTTCTTGAGCAGTTTTGTCTGCTTTTCACTT
>CAZHHX010000038.1:0-36694 GCA_964532465.1 uncultured Syntrophorhabdaceae bacterium
ATCTGTCACACCGAAAACGCAAGATGAGGATTAATGGTCAAATGTCGTTGTGGTACTAAATAAGGACTCCATAATGCGTTAGAAATTTACTCCCCAGATGAGCCTCTTTGCTCCAATGGCCAGAAACTCAATCGTCAAAGAACTTGAGCAGATATCAAAAATCCTTGATGCCAATCCCGGTCTCATGGATCTTGTATTTAAGGACCTCATCAAAACATCCCGTCCCGATACCGGCAGGCAAGGACTGACAGCAGAGCAGGTGCTCCGTTGTGCTGTTCTGAAGCAATACCGCCAACTCACCTATGAAGAGCTGGCCTTTCATCTGGAAGACTCGGATGCCTTCCGCAGCTTCTCCAGACTGGAGATGGGACAATATCCCTGCAAGTCAATCCTCCAGGAGAACATCAAAGCTATCCGGGAAGAGACGTGGGAGATAATCCTTCGTGACATAATAGGTTATGCAATCCGGGAGAAGATAGAGACCGGCAGAGTAGTGCGTGTTGATTCAACTACTGTGGAGACTGATATTCATCACCCCACCGATTCAACTCTCCTGGCCGATGGCATTCGCATTATTACCCGCTGGCTGACAGAGGGTAAGGAGCTTATGCCCATACCATTATATCAGTTCAGCGATCACCGGCGTGTAGTAAAGAAGAGAGTTATGACGATCCTCAATGCACACAAGGATACGATACGAATCAATGCCTACCGGGACCTTCTCCGCTATGCGCACATGGTAAAGGGATATGCCGTACCGGCAATAGGAGAACTTGCCTCTTATGAAGGTCATGATTTACCTGACACCTTTGCGGGGCGTGAGCTTGCCCGGAAACTTGAGCGTGCCGTCAGCATCCTCGGCAAGGTAATTGACCAGACCGACCGGCGTGTGTTCAAGGGTGAAAAGGTTCCCGCATCGGAAAAGATCGTCTCCTTCTTTGAGGAACATACCGATATTATTGTCAAAGGCAAGAGGGATAACGCATACGGTCATAAGATCTTTATTTCCGGTGGATCTTCAACCATGATTCTTGGCTGTCTCATTCTCCGTGGCAATCCCGCCGATTCCGATCAGTATCAACCATTGCTTGAACAACACCGGGAATGGTTTGGCAGAATGCCGAGGCAGGTCACAGCAGACGGCGGCTTTGCTTCAAAAGATAATCTTGCCTTTGCCAAAGAGAACCATGTCAAGGATGCCGTCTTTGCCAGAAAACGCGGGCTTTCAATCCTGGAGATGGCGAAGAGCAACTGGGTCTATAAGAAGCTCCGTAACTTCCGTGCAGGTATTGAAGCGGGAATATCAACTCTCAAGCGGGTTTTTGGTCTTGACCGCTGTACATGGTCAAGCTGGGAAGGATTCAAACGCTATGTTTTAAGCAGTATTGTCTCTTACAACCTCCTTGTACTGGCAAGGATCGGGCTGGCTTCGGCCTGATAGCAGGCAATTTGTGAGACGGTTATCGCATACAATGGATTATTGTGTCTTAAATTGGGAAAGAACGATATGATAAACACAAATCATAGGATCAACCGGCAAAAGTCCGGAGGGTATCGTTGGGTTACCCTGACAAATGGCGCCAACGTTGTTGTAAAAAAAGGGTAAATAAGTATTAATTGGCGTCTTTTTTAACCCCTTTTCTTTCATAGAGCATTTCAAGGGGGTTTTGGTGCCGCACATCTATTGTTAAATCCTTTACCTGCATCGGGACCAGCCTTACGGCCAGCGTGAGTATTGCAACTCTACGTTCTATTTGATTAGAGTCTTGGGAAAAAAAATATTTTAAGATAGGGATCTTCGATAGCAAGGGAACGCCTATCTGTTTCTTGTATTGGCCGTCATTGACGAAGGTGCCGACAACATATCTTTCATTGTTAGCCTTGAGAACTCTGGTTGTTGCAAATGTTTTTGTCGTGTATAGCGGTGCATTTGCCACTCCGGAGCTAGACCAACCGGTAATAACACTAATCTTTACCAGTACGTCAACACGTACCTGGCTTTCACCAGGCGTGTCCTTTTTATAATCAATAGTGGTAGGGACGACATCCACGCTTGTTTCGAGCTGCTGATAGGACGTCATGATGTTTTTATTAGAGTCTGTACTAAAGATGGGGACCTGTTGCATATTTGTTAAAAGAGCCTTAGTACCGTTACGTGTATATACTTCGCTGGAAACAAGTACCCTGCCTCTGTCCATTGTCTCATTAAGTTGAAATATTTTACTAATGGGGATACCGGAAAGTTGGGCCTGGGCATCAAGTGTGTATTGGGCCGGGTTGGATGACAGAAAGGTCATCTGTGTATTTGTGGTTACTGTAGCGCCTAAAATATCCGGAGTCAGGGTAAGTCCGATGTTTGTTATATCGTCCTCTGTCAATTCTCGCAGGCTTGCAGATATAACAACCATGTGCGCCTGAGTTTGATCGGGCAGGAATTGCTTGAGAAGTTCAATTTTCTGATGTAGCTCTTCCTTTTCCCCAAGCAGGATGAGCATCGGTGTAATACCGGTGGCGGAGTAGACGATTCCCTTTACCTTACCGAGGTAACCGTTTTGTTCTAGTTGTGTTATCAAACCACGCATTGCATCTATACTCTCCCGGTCAAAAAGTATGGTTGCAACCGTACCGTCAGGGCTTAGCTTGAAATTTAAAGGACTGGCTTCCGCTTCCAGAACTGCTTGAGAACCAGCTTCAACCGGCAATACAGCTGAAGGTTCTATTTGATTTTTTGACAAAGAAGAAGGGCTGATTTCGGATTGAGAAGTATAACCTGCAGTTGGTGTATCACTGCCGGTTACCGTTGAAAGAAAAAATAGAGAAATCATCAGGAAAAATAAGACTACTTTATATCTCATTACAGATCAATTTCTCCAAAACATGTAGAAAGAAAGCTATCATCGAGGCAATCGATACCAGCTTCATATGCATCACAGCAAAAAATTACCATAAAATATGTAAACTTACAAGGGAATTTGAATCTGGAGTTCCCGCTGCCTATCATATATCCTGTTCAATACCTCCGCATATGGAACTAGTAAAAATGCAGTGTTCGACTTTTCAATGCCGTTAAAGACAGCATTTACCACTCAGGAACAAAGAGAGTTCAGATATTTATGAAAAGCAATAAACATTATTAAGCAAATTAAAAAATGTATTGTAGAAACTGATTTTTTTTGATAGATTGCAAGCAAATAAAATTCAGGAGGCTCTTATGAGGAAAGGATTTGCTATAGCATTAGCTTTGCTGATGTTAGCAATATTTATTGGAATCCCAGGAACTGCACAGTCAGCAGGATTGAAACAGAAGAAAGTCATAATAAAAAACATGCAGAAGACAAAAGCCGAGGTAAATATAAACTTTAGCGACATTTCCGAAATTAATAAAAGTAATTTAGGGAGTTTATGTGATAAAAGAGTGACTGCCTCTAATTTAAATTGCGGTTTCGACTTAGGCCCGAATGAACAAAAAGAGATAACCAATCCTTCCTTTAAAAAGTTAAGTATGTCACTGGCCTTTAATAAGTTTGTCGGCTGTGGCGCAACCAAAGCAGAACTCACTGTCAACTGGAACACTGATGATAACTTCGACGTCAGTTGTGTAGATGGTTTCAATGAAAAAATCGCAATGATTTTTACGCCTGATAACGGAAAACAAGTTAAATTGGGGCCGCCGAACGGATTAACAGGCAACGAAAGTATTTATGGCGTTTTCCCATATGGATGCGATATATGCGCAGGAAGATTGGGACCTCAAAAAGCTTGCGGCCCTTATCCACCGGGCAATAGTGGATGCAAAAGCGGAACGGAGCATAAACCGAGCGTTATATGTCAGTATTCCTTGAACCATCCGGGCGAGGATAAAGGCGAGATAACGATTTATTTGTTACCTAAAGATTAAGATTCCACAGTTTATACTCAAAAATCACAAGGGGTAGGCTTATAGCTCACCCCTTGTCTATCTGAATGCAAATTACGTCATAAATAACATAATACCGAATAATCCTGTCAGATTCTAATGATTTGGCTATCATTAAGTGACATGTCTACTCTAATGAAATAAAGGCGGCAAAGTATAAGTCTAAACCTGCACAACATCTATTGGTAAACTGGTAACCCTTTCCAGGCCGTCTTTGCGGACAATAAAATCAACTTCTATGCCTATAGCCCCTTTACCTGGAAAAATAAATTTTGGCTCAAATGCAAACACCATCCCTTCTCTAAGGACAATATCGTGCCTTTGCGTAATTACGGGTAGTTCATTTATTTCAAGACCAAGTCCGTGCCCGATAAAACTGACCTTCCCATCACCATAGCCCATGAAATAGTCTTCAAGTTGCGCCTTCTTTGCCTTATCCATTGCTCTTATAAATACCTCTGTTCCATTTACGCCTTCCCGTGCAAATGCTCCTGTATCTTCAATAATTTCTCTTGCAACATCATATGCTTTTTGAAAAATATCTTTCATATCACCTACCACGTATGGCCTCGTTTCATCTGTGATATATCCGTTATATCCCCCGCCGTAATCAATAAGAACCGGCACACCTTTTTCAACTCTGTTTATCGAAGGACCCTGGGCAATGGCATGAGTAACACCCACGCCGGAAATAGGAACATCTGCATGTGATTGAATGGTAGCTGAATAACCATGGGTAATATACATATTCATCATTTCCTGATTCAGCCCTCTCATCCGCAAAAACCCCTGATGACCGAAAATTCTACCTTCGGTTTCCAGTATGGCAGCAATTTCAACTTCGCTCATGCCCTCTTTTACAACATTTTTTGCTTTTTCAAGCACATGAGACACGATTTCACCTGATTTCTTAATCTGCTCAATCTCAAAAGGAGTTTTTATCAATCTTACATCCTTAATCAGTATAGAAAGGTCAACAAAGTTATCAAATCCAAGCAAACCTTTCCAACGTTCAAAGACAGATACAGGCAATACATCGAATTCCATCGCCCCCTTCCCCTTCAGCATTTTTTTATCTGCGAGGATACCCTTCACGTCTTTATCTTTTCTAATTTGTATCACATTGAGAGGAGTTTCATAAACTGCCCTTTCCATAGTCTTTTCTATAAAAAGCAAGGGGTCTCCTTCAGTCGGAACAATAAGGACACCTTTCTGCAATGTACCTGTAAAATAGAACATATCAACATTCTGCAGAATAACCGCAAAATCAATGTTATTTGCAGCCATATTCAGCTTCAGCTTTTCTATCCGGCCTTCAACTTCCGCTTCAGGCGTAAGATCACATACGTTTAAGCTCTTCAACATAGCTTGTTACCCTCCCGATGATGTCTTCCTTGCTAATCCGCTGGGATTCTTTTTCATTGCGCATCTTTATTTCCACACACCCATCTTTTAAATTCTTTTCGCCGATAGTAACTCTCAAGGGTATGCCTATAAGGTCACAGTCCTTGAATTTTACTCCCGGTCGTTCATTCCTGTCATCCATTACAACATCTATTCCTTTATCCGACAAAGCTTTATATGTCGCATCTGCAAGTTCCATACTTTCAGCGTGAGAATTGTTTACAGGAAGCACGTTTACCTCAAATGGTGCTATCGCCATAGGCAAAATAATTCCGTTCTCATCATATCCCTGCTCAATCGCTGCCGCTACAGTCCTTCCTATTCCAATCCCGTAACATCCCATAACTACATTCCTTTCCTTTCCTTCTTTATCAAGAAATGTCGCGTTCATTGCTTCGCTATATTTCAGACCGAGCTTAAAAATATGTCCCACTTCAATCCCTTTTGTAGATTGAAGCCTGCCTCCGCATCTCGGACAGACGTCGCCATCGCGAACGGTTTTTAGCTCAAAATAGCCTTCAACCTTAAAATCACCCGGGTTAACTTCTACCACATGAATATCTTCCTCATTCCCGCCAATAACAAAATCCTCCATGCATTGAACGTCTCTATCTGCATATAGAGGTATTTTAAGTCCTATTGGTCCGGAAAAACCCAGTGGACCGCCGGTCTGTTCCTCTATGGTATACTTATCTGCAAGCTCCAGATAATCAAGGGATAAGATATTTGCCAGCTTTGTTTCATTAATTTCTCTGTCTCCTCTTATCAACACACCGATAACGCCTCTATTTGTATTGTAAATCATTGTTTTTAAAATTTGATCAGGCGCTACATTCAAAAATGCAGCCACCTCCTCAACTCTTCTCTGATCCGGCGTTCCAACACGTTTGTAATTACCTTTTTTGCCAGTTGAACTGCCGCCTCTATTGCCAGCTTCTGCCTTTTCAAGATTGGCTGCGTAATCACATGCGTCACACGATATAATAATGTCCTCACCTGTATCGGCAAGGACCATAAATTCATGAGAGAAACTTCCTCCTATCTGGCCCGTATCTGCTTCTACCGGTCTAAATCTGAACCCGCATCTTTTAAAGATATTATTATATGCTTCATACATATCCATATAGCTCTTTTCTGCATCAGACTCGTTCGAATCAAAACTATAGGCATCCTTCATTGAAAATTCCCGGCTTCTCATAACCCCGAATCTTGGCCGTATCTCGTCCCTAAACTTTGTCTGTATCTGGTATAAATTCAACGGGAGGTCCTTATACGACCTTATTTCTCTTCTTATGAGATCGGTCACAACTTCCTCATGAGTCGGGGCAAGGCAAAGTTCTCTGTCATTTCTGTCAGTAAACCTCAGCAACTCCTTTCCATACTTTTCCCACCTCTTACTCTCTACCCACAGCTCCTTCGGCTGAACAAGAGGCATGAGTATTTCCTGCGCCCCCTTCTTATTCATTTCTTCCCGGATGATGTTTTCAACTTTCCGCATGGATTTTAAACCCAAAGGTAGCCACGTATATATGCCTGACGATAATCTTCTTATATATCCAGCTCTTAACATCATCTTATGACTTATTACTTCAGCTTCCTTAGGAACTTCCTTCATTGTAGGGATAAACATCTTTGAAAACAGCATTTTGCCTCCTGTTTTTACGGCGCATAAAGCACATTTTTTTATCTGTAATCAGACCTGTTTAATTTCTTAGAATCTGCTTCAGATACTGTTTTGTCACTTCCAGATAATCTAAAATTACTTTATAATTTAAAGATTATCAAGGGATTTGTCATTGACACTAATTAAGCATCTTTCAACTGTTTTTTATTGTGCTTATTGAATTTCTATTTAACATATGGGATAATCAAAAACAATTATGATTAAATATTTGTATTGTTTTTTTAGTGTAAATAACCTAAATCACAGGAGGCCTGAAATATGAAGAAAGTACTCCAATTTACATTCTGTCTTTCTGCTATTATTATGTGCATGTCAATATGCCTTACGGTTATGGCTGCCGAAGACGAGGATTCTGTAGAATTAAGGGTTGAAAAAGGCGATAAGCTTATAAAAATATGCGACAAATACCTCGAAGATCCTAAAAGATGGCATGAGGTTTCAAAGTTTAACCGCATGAAGAATCCTGATACAATTCTTCCCGGTCAAAGAGTAAAGATACCGGTACGTCTCCTGGCTGGAGTTCCTATAGATGGAAAAGTTACCTTTGTTTACGGTGAGGTAAAAGCTCAAAAGAACGAAAAAACAGAATGGGTGAACCTTGGCCTTGGAGATGCAGTGGCCAAGGGAACCAACATACAGACAGGTAAAGCAAGTTCGGTTGAAGTAACCTTTTCAGATAGGAATTCAATCTTCATAAAATCTAATACAATTCTTGGCATTACTACATTAGAAAAGAGGGGTCCAGCCTATACGGTAAATAATTTTTATTTGCAAACCGGCAGAGCTATTACAAAAATAAAAGAGGCTACAGGAAGTAATTCACGCATAATAATAAACACGCCTTCAGCTGTTGCTTCAGTAAGAGGAACAGAATTCAGGGTTTCGGTGGATGAAGTATTATCCATGCGCACAGAAGTTTTAACCGGTTTAGTAGGCGTCATCGCAATGAACCAGACAGTCAAAGTACAAAAAGGTGAAGGTACATATGTACAGAAAGGCTCTGCGCCGAGCGCGCCCAGGAATCTCCTTGAGGCTCCTAAAATCGTTGATCATAAACAACTATACAAGGATATGCCCCTTAAGTTCACCTTTGAAGAAATGCCGGGTATGTTCTCTGTAAGAGGAATAGTTACAACTGACAAAGAAGGAAGAAACATTCTTGATGAAAAAGTTGTAAAATCGAAGGAACCTATGAATTTTGTCAACCTGGCTGACGGCATATACTACTTCTTTTGCCAGGGAATTGATGAATTAGGTTTAGAGGGGTTTCAATCTGCTCCCTATGAAATAAAGCTTAAGGCTAATCCGCTCCCGCCGCTTATTCAAATAAAAGGCGATGATGTGGATTTTATCGGAAAATCTGCCGAATTCACATGGCTTAAAGTAAAGGGTGCTTCGGGATATCATATACAATTAGCAAAAGACGAAGATTTTACAGTAATTTTGGAAGAAGACAAGAATTTTAAAGAGGAATTTTATAAAACCCGTAATTATGACTTCGACAAGTATTATTTCAGAATAAGTTCCATTGCTGATGATGGCTACGAAGCAGGCTGGTCCGATACAATACCTTTTAAACTTATTCCGCCTCCTCCTTCACCAAGTGTCGATAAGCCTGCAGTAGATGAAAAAGAGATTTATCTGAAATGGCGCAATCTCGGTGAAGGAATCAAATACCATTTTCAAGTTGCAAAGGATACGGATTTTAAGGAAATTATTATTGATAGAAAAATTGATAAATCGGAAATTTCCTTCAGCAAACCTGAAGATTCAGGTGAGTACTTTGTTCGTACAAGCAGTGTAGATCATAAAGGTCGTGAAGGTGATTTCTCGCCCTCTCAATCTTTCGAGATTAAGAGTAAATTTCCATTTGGTATAGTGGGTATTCTCACTGTTATCGGAATTTCACTGCTTTCAATTCCATAAAGATATAATTGGAATTATCATGACCGATAACTCACAAAAAATTCTTGTCGTTGATGATGATCGGGATATACGTCTTCTATTAAATTTTATACTTTCTAAGGCCGGCTATAGTGTGGTGCAAGCTGTAAACGGGGCTGAGGCCCTTGAATTAACAAATAAAATTAAATTTAGCCTGATTATCAGTGATGTCAAGATGCCGGTCATGGATGGTTATGAACTTGTCAAAAAATTAAAAGAAGTTTCAGAAACATCGTGTATACCGATATTGCTCCTTACCGGGAGTGAACTGGTAAGGGTTTCACCGGATAATATTGAATATCCACCGGACGACTACCTTTCAAAACCATTCAATGCAGGGAACCTTATGCCAAAGGTTGAAAAGCTTCTGTCATCCATAATAGGACAATGAAACCTATTGGCCAAAATGTTTCATGGAAGGCCGTAGCGCCGGTTATATTCATGGTGTTTGTCATTTTCATTGAATATATCGGTTTTTTCAATGGAATAAACAATTATTTTTATGACCTTTACTTCAGACTTCGAGGGTCTGGAGAATCATCAAAAAAAACTATAATTGTTGCAATAGACAATAAAACTCTTGATAAACTTGGCAGATGGCCCTTGAAGAGGGTTTACTACGCATCCCTTTTAAAATGGCTAAAAGATGCAGATACAGTTGCCTTTGATATAATTATGACAGAACCTTCAAGCGACGATGCAATGCTTGAAGAGGCTATAATACAACATGGGAAGGTAGCACTTCCTGTTCTCATTGACGCTGGTGTTGAAATAAAATACCCTGTTATAGCATTTGCACCTCACCAGATAGGGCACATTTACCTGGAACAGGATATTGACGGCATTGTACGGGAAGTTTACCACAGACTCTTTTATAAAAATACCTTCTTGCCGTCTTTTTCTTCCGTTATATACAAAACCGCTACCAACAAAACACTTAAAATGACATCTTATGAGCATTTTCAAGGACAAAAAGCCGCTATTATCCAGCTTGACAGGATGAATATTAATTACTGCGGCGGCCCCGGCACGTTTGATAGAATAAGTTTGTCTGATATACTTGGAGGTATTTATCCGCCATCTTTCTTCAAAGATAGAATATGCCTTGTCGGTATCACTGCAACCGGCATCGGGGATATTATTATGACCCCTTTTTCTCAGGAGAGAAGAGGTATGCCGGGAATTGAAGTCCATGCGAATGTCCTTAATACAATTCTCCTCAATAATGCAATCTATATTACCCCTTATTGGCTAAGATGGCTCCTGGCAATACTACTGTCCCTTATCACTTATTTTTATTTTCTGAAAATCAACGAATTGCGTACAGTTATATTAGTTATAATCATCCTTTTTTGTGTTGCGGCAATCACCTATGTACTTTTTTCAATATTTAATGTCTGGCTTGCTCCTTCATTGTTCTATTGTACCATTCTCTTAACTTTTATAACAAGTTATGCCTTTAAATTTAATGATGCTATTATCAAGCTTGATATAGCATATACAACCGTTAAACCTCATTTGAGATGGTATAATGAGATTGAGAAACAAAATAAATTTGAGAAGGGGATAAAGGGGTTGCTCACTCCTGGAGGCGTTTATTCAAAAGCACAGGTTTTATCTGATATTACAAATCAATTGATTTTTGAAAAAAAGCTTACAGATAGAGCTATTTTCAGCGACATTCAGGCCGTAATCCTTTTCGGACCTGACAGATCAACCGTCCTTGCAAATAACCTTGCAATTGCATTATGTAAAGAAAATTCGCTTGATATGGCATCTATTGATACATTAACAAACAGTCTGGCATCATTCATGACAGATAAGCTTGACATTGATGACTCTTTGGAGCAACTTTACTCCGGCAGCAATCACCTGACATTTAATGTTTCCTTTCCAATGCCGGGGAAAAAACATTTCAAAGTCGATGCATCATTTCTTTCAATTGAAAATAAAAGATATCCTCTTTTTATATTTTCAGATATTACAAAAATAAAAGAGCTGGAAATATTTAGAGGACATGTGGTCTCCCTTGTATCTCATGAAATAAAAACACCCATGACATCCATACAGGGATTTGGCGAAATCCTATTTGACAGCCTTGAAGGAGAGATGAAAGAATTCGCCGGTATTATCCATAGAGAATCTGAAAGGCTTATACGGTTTTTGAACACCTTCCTTGACATTTCAAGAATCGAGGAAGGCAGGCAGATAATAAGGATTACCTCCACTAACCTTTCAGATATTGTGAAAGAGGTAACCATTGGATTAAAGGCAATTGCCAATGAGAAAGACATAGTGATAAGCTTAGAAATACCTGATAAAATGAATCCAATAATGATTGACAGAGATCTCACCAAACAGTGTGTGCTAAACCTTGTGGAGAATGCGATAAAATATAGTCCACATGGAGGGGATGTTAATCTGAGACTCATAGAAGGCGAAGAACAATCACAGATTAACATTATTGACCATGGAATAGGCATTCAAGAAAAAGATGTGGGTAGGGTGTTTGAAAAATTTTACCGTGCAGCATCAGATGGCACGGAGGATATAAAGGGCTCGGGGCTTGGTCTGGCCTTTGTTAAAGAAGCGATAGAGGCACAGGGCGGAAAGATATCCGTGGAAAGCAGGTTTGGTAAAGGTTCAACATTTTCAATCATATTTTCTAAAGAGGTACGATCTGATGAAAAAAATTCTGATAGTAGATGATAATCCCAATTTAATTTTATACATAAAACCAATACTCACTAAAGCAGGGCACGAGGTATTAACAGAATCTACAGGTATATCGGCTGTTAATAGATTGGCAGATTACACGCCTGATATAATTTTCCTGGATTATTTCCTTCCAAACATCAATGGCGATAAGCTTTGCAGGATTATACGCAAGATGGAACATTTAAAAAAAACATACATAGTTGTCATGTCTGCCGCAGCAAAAGAGTTGGAACTTGACCCGGTAAGAATTGGTGCAAATGCATTGATTGCGAAAGGTATTTATAAAACAACAGTCGAACACATTTTCTCTGCTATAGAAGACTCAGAAAAACCTTTTAACGACAGACAAGCACAGGGGATTATAGGAATTGAGTCTGTGTATACCCGACAGATGACCAAAGAACTTTTGGAACAGAATCATCATCTTCAAACTATACTGGACAGCATTTCTGAAGGGATAGTCGAGATTTACCAGGAACAAATTGTTTACGCTAACCCTGCTGCCGCAACAATTCTATCTAAACCGTATGATCAGCTTTTAGCCGCTTATCCGCCCACATTGTTTGACAAAACAGAAGGGTCTAAAGTTGAATCAATAATGAGATCCAGAGATAGCGGCAACAGTGCAATTATTAACTGGAAAAACCAGGAGCATACAGAAAACAGAATACTATTAATTAAAAAACTTCCACTTCAAGGCGATGATGATACAATGATACTTTTGATGGCTGATATCACTGAACAGATACAGGCCGAGAAGGCCTTACAAAGTTACCAGAACCATCTGGAATCCTTAGTCGAAGCAGGTACTGCCGATTTAAAGCAGGCCCATGAAAAACTTCAGCAAATACAAAAAATGGAAGCTATGGGAATCATAGCAGGTGGGGTGGCGCATGACCTGAACAATATTTTAACTGCCATTGTAGGTTATCCTGATATTCTGCTTCTTCAAATTCCAACAGATAGTCCTTTAAGAAAGATTATACTATCCATTAAAGAATCGGGTAAAAAGGCGGCAGTTGTAGTCCAGGATTTATTAACTATGGCAAGAAGAGGGGTAAACACTAATGAAGCAGTAAACTTAAACAATATTATTTTCGAATATTTAAACTGCCCTGAATATGAGAAATTAAAATCATTTCACCCTGCATTATATCTTGAAACAAATTTCGAGGATAATTTGCTCAATATCTTAGGTTCTCCAGTGCATCTGTCAAAAACCGTCATGAATTTGATATCTAATGCAGCCGAAGCCATGCCTGATGGCGGAAAAGTTTTTATATCCACTGAAAATCGATATATTGACAAGGAAACAAAAACGATAAGGGGTAAAAAAGAAATCGAGGAAGGGGATTATGTAATACTTACTGTTTCTGACTCCGGGATTGGAATCTCCTTGGAAGATATTGAGAAAATTTTTGATCCCTTTTACACAAAAAAAATGATGGGGAGAAGCGGGACAGGCTTGGGAATGACAGTTGTATTAGGCACAGTCGAAGACCATAAAGGCTATGTTGACGTACAAAGCACCTTAGGTCAGGGAACGACTTTTACTCTTTACTTCCCTGTAACCAGACAAGAACTTTTAAAAAAAAGGACTCAAGTTCCCATTGAAGAGTATAAAGGAAATGGCGAGTCAATATTAATTGTTGATGATGTGGAAAAACAAAGACAGATGGTATCTATGATTCTAACGATGTTAGGATATTCCGTGTCAACAGTCTCCTGCGGAGAAGAAGCTGTTGAATATGTGAAGAACAATCAGGTTGATATAGTTATTCTTGATATGGTTATGGATCCCGGCATTAACGGCCTTGAAACATTTAAACGTATACATGAGTTCCGTCCTGATCAGAAGGCTATTATTGCCAGCGGCTATTCCGAAGTTGAACAAGTTGCGGAATGCTTAAGATTAGGTGCTGGTCAATATATAAAAAAACCTTATACTTTAGAAAATATCGGCATAGCTTTAAGACAAGAACTTGAAAAAAAATGATATTATCCAGTATGATGAAATGGCAACTTTTATAGAACTTCAGGAAAGACAGTAATAAGCTTACCTGTCTCGTTAAGGTGCTCTTAATGGGAGATGGGGGATAAATGTATTGCCTCAATAAATAAGACATTTCTTTTTACATTCAACAGTCTTTTTTCCGGTACACTCCGCACCTATCCCTACCATATGACACAAAAAGAGATCATATTTCAAAGGATCTTCAGGGGAAAACTTTTTAAGAGCCTCTGTTATTTCCTTTGCCGCCCTGTATGTCGGGGTTTTACATTCTGTCCATCCGAGACATCCTCCAATCTTGAATATATGTGTATCAAGAGGGATGATCAGATTTTTTTTATCGATAAAGCTCCATAAACCGGTATCAACTTCGTCCCTCCTTACCATCCAGCGAAAATAGAGGTTCCATCTCTTCAAAGGGCTCGATTGTATGGGCTTTGGAAAGAAGAACGTAAGCTTATTATTGTTTTTGAAATAATGCTCCCTCACTTTCCACAACGCTTCTCTTGTGTCACCTTGATAAAAGTGCTCTATCATATTTCCAATACTACCGAATTCATCCATGATTTTTTTCAAAATATTAAGCAAATCAACAATGTCTTCGCTTTTTTGAAACCGGTAATACAGACCGTTAAATCCTGTAAAAATGCCTTCCTGAATGAAACTGCCGGGACTTCTGCCCATACGCTCAAAAATGCCGGTGAGAAATTTCTTAAATAGCTCTATTTTTCCATAGGCAAATTGGGAGGCAAGAAATCCCACAATCTCTTTATCCACATTTTCATTGTATCTGTGTACAAACTCAACAGGATCATTTTTTATAATTCCGGGCAGTCTCTGCTTTTCACATTTATATATTTCTTCCAGATTAATTTGTAGTCTCCAGATTTATATTCAATAGCTCACATTAAAATTAGATAATAAATTTGACGCATAACAGTTCATTCACTATTTGCTGCCTTCAGTCTGTCTTTCCATTCTATCATACGGTTCTTGAATGCCTTGCCTGTTTCTTCCACACACTCTCTCCATTCGTCCCATGGCTGGATATTAGGTTCTACACCGCTGCCTGAAATACCCATCTCCCCCAGACGATTTACTGCTTTCTCCCTGACAGTTATCTCGCTCTTTCCAGTTTCTTCCAAAAAGCCTTTCTGCATCACTTCCATTTCATGCTTAAATGGCTCCTTCATACCATTGCATATAACATTAATAAATTCAAGTAACCTGTCGTTATTATTATTAATATCAAACTCGACTATTAATCTGTCTATCAATATTGACTTCTTAAGCCCCTTGTCTGCTTCAATCCTCGCAATCTCTCTGTCAACGCCATTACTCTCAATAATACCCTCGAGATATCTTTTCACTATTGCTTTGACTTTGTTTTCTGTTTCCTTTAAGGCTAAGGACTTCCTTTCATCCTCATTCATGACAAGGCCTTTTGTTCTCTCCATTGCCAACTCTATTGCGCTTTTTATCGCTGACATCCTGCACCCCTCATTTCTTATCTTTTATAATCAATTTTATCGCACCGGATAATTCTATTTATTCTCAAAATCAACCGGATAAGAATCGCCTTTGTCGTACTCCTGAGGGCTGTATTCCACAACAAGCGAATCCTCGAGCCCGTAGAAGATGTGGCCGCAATTTGTCTTTACCCTTATCCTGTCGCCTTTTACCAGGGTATGTTCTTCCTGTATGAAGGTCTCCATGTCACGGAATATTGATCGTATTGTGCCGCTTACCACATAGAATGTCTCTTCTTTTTGCTTATGAACATGGCTTCCTCTGAAAAAACCTTTTTTTAATTCAAAAAAAGCAAGATGTCTTATCTCTTCTTTATATGCGATCTGTGCAAAAACTCCCTTTTCTTCCATCCACCATTTTGCGCCATCCACATCCTTTGTATTGGGAAGCTTTTCAATTGTTATCATATCCATCTTATCTCCAACTGTTATAATTAATTTTTAAACATAATATAAAGGTTACATTCAAAGGGGTCAAGAAAAGAGTTTTAATAAAAGATGGATGCCCCTTTGTATGCTTGCCATAGAATACAGGGGAGTATATATTATAGGATAAAATAAGAAGTGAGGGTAAGATAAATTAAAAATATACCTTTCCATCAAATTCAAATACGGAATCTTAAGCTCTATCCACCCCTGATTCTGGCTCCAATGGCAGGGCTTACCCACAGTGCCCTCCGACAGATATTCTCCGGATTTGGCGGGGTCGGTCTATTATCAACGGAAATGCTCTCGGCAAAAAGGCTGCCCACTGAAAACTCCAGGATTTCTCCATATCTGATAAGAACTGTTTTGGAAAAACCACTTTCCTATCAACTCCTGATTTCCACAGAGAGAGAGGTTGCCCCGGCCATAGATGCCCTCCATAAACTTCAGGCTGATTCTATTGATCTGAACATGGGTTGTCCGGCTCGTTCTGTCGGTAATTTTGGTGCCGGATTCGCGCTGATGGAACAACCGGAGAGCGCACGCCGCATCGTTGTTGAGGCAAGAAAGAGTACGCAGCTACCCCTTACCGCAAAAATTCGCCTCGGCGTTGAACTCGATGAACAGGCATTGAAAACTTTTTGCACTATGCTTGAAGATGAAGGCATTGATATGCTCTCAGTTCACGCACGGCTTAAGAAAGAGTCATTTGCAAGAAGACCGAGATGGGAGTGGATTGCCAAAATAAAAGAGTGGCTCAGGATTCCCATTATTGCCAATGGCGGTATATTTACTGTCGAGGACGCCAGGAATTGTCTGCTCACCTGTGGCGCCGATGGGCTGATGCTTGGTCGCGGAGCAGTTATCAAACCCTGGCTTTTTAACGAAATTGCCCGAAAGCTATACAGTTACGATATTATGGAACCGGTAGTATTACTGCCTGAAGTTTATGGCAACTTCATATATCTCCTCGGCGAGCTTTTCCGACCAGAACGTCGCCTGGGCAGGCTCAAGGAATTTACCCATTATTTTGCCAAAAACTATAAATTCGGACACCAGCTTAGCTCCGGCATTCAAAGGAGCAAGAGTGTGGATGAAGCAAGAGAAAGAGCCGGTATTTTCTTTGAAAACAACATATAAAATCTGGAAACTCCAGCAGAATAGTAAGTAAAGGCTTTATATGAAAGATACCTTGAATTGCGTCAATCAATAAATGTGAGCGCTTTAAGACGAAAGCTCCCTCAGCAGTTCCATAGCCTTTTTAGCTTCAGGGGTGCTCAGACTGCCCAGACCGCAACTTGTCGTTAAGAGCCAATCCTTGCTTTCAGCATTCAGGCCGTTCTGCTTCATAAGCTCTGCAAATCTGCCCATAAGTTTCACAATATCTTCCCTTGATATATTTAATACCTCCTCGGAAGAAGGGACAAATCCAGGCGATATCCATCCGCCTCTTTTCAGAAACCTTGTCAGATCTTCTTTGAAATAAAATATCGTTTCCATAAAGTTATAAGCATCATAGTTTACGATATCAATATTCGCACCAAACAATACAGACCAGTCTGTATTCCCGCAGCAGTGAACACCGATTTTTGCCTCAACCCCTTCCAGGGTTTCGTTCAGAAGCGAAATCGTCTCTTCCTTTGATATGGAAACATAGGCAGAACCAAAGGAAACCATATATGGCTCGTCAAAAAAAATAATCACATCCTTTTCGGGATATATTGTTTTAATGGCGTTGACCATCCATTTTGCTTTCATATTCAAGGCTTTTTTAATGATATCAAAAAAACCGTAGTTGTAAATAACAGGCTTACCATTTTCATCTTTCAGGCCAAGCCCCATACTGAATGGTCCCGTTAATTGCCCCTTAATGAAACTAATGCCTCCCTGTATATCCTTAAGTTTCTCCAAAAACCTGTAAAAACCTGGAGCTGCTTTTTCGGAGATTGAGAAAGCCTCAAGGTTTCCGCTGTAATAATCCTCATAGAAGCGTTCTATGCCTTTTGTCTCTTCCGTATTCATAAAAACCGTGTCATTGCTTTCATCAATAACAATACACGGTAATGATTCAAGAAAAGTGGTATACATATTTTCTACTTGCGATCTCTTAGGCAACTGCGGCCAGAAAGGTATTTCCGGGCAGGCAGAAAATATTACATCGATTGCCTCATCAATATCTGTAAAAGGGAAACTTCCTATTCCGGTAATCATTTTTCACCTTAATTAACGTTATTTTTTGCTTTTTTTTAACACAGGAAGAGTCTTATGTAAAGTGGATTACAAACTTTTTCTACAGTTCTATATGCATTCCATCAAATGCAACGTCTATTACAAGAGGAGATGTTTCTGCATAAATTTTCAGATACCGCCTTGTATCCTCCAGAAATTCATCCAATCTCTCATCATCGAATGTAGGCTCGTTATGATAAATGCATAAATGTTTTACACCGGCCTTTACACTCAGTTCAACAGCAATAATATTATTGGAATGACCCCAGTTTTCTTTAACAGAAATCGCGTCAAGTAATGAATACTGAGCATCAAAAACTAACAGATCAGCATCTTTAAAGAAATTTATAAAGCTGTATTCCTCATCATAAGCATCCTCTTTATGCTCTGAATCAGTTGAGTAGACAATCTTTTTACCATTTTTTTCAAATCTGTAGCCATAGGAATCGCCTGGATGGTTCTGCTTTATGCCTTTTACGATAAAACCTGCAATCTCGTATTCTTTCTCCTCTTCCAACACAGTAAATTCTATATCTGCACTCATAGCTTTAAGTCGGATAGGGAAATAGGGGTATTCCTGCTGTGTTATGAATGCCTGCTCCAGTTCCTTATGAAAACCATATATATGCACATGGTTCCCCGGGATAAAAGCAGGTATGAAAAAAGGAAATCCCTGAATATGATCCCAGTGCAGATGAGATATAAAAATATTGAATACGTTAGACTTTCCCATTCCTCCTTGTGCTGAAGACTTTAAAACATAATTTCCGAAGTCTCTCAACCCTGTTCCGGCATCACAAAGCACATATTCTTTTCCGCCATCAATTGTCATACATGAGGTATTGCTGCCATAGCTGCTGATTGCAGAAAAAGGCAGACTTTTGTTGGTAAGCCCCTTATAAACAAACTTCTCAATCTCCTCGTCAGTACGCAGACTTAAGCTGCTTGAAGCCTTAATGGCGGTGAATATCTTCTTCCTTATGGTTTCCGATGTATAAGAAGCAGGCAATGACCCCCTTGTCCCCCAGAAATCTACTCTCACTTACCCCTCCCAAAATAATATTGTTAAAGTATTCCCATTTTTCATTGTTACTTTTTATCTAAATAATGTAAATTATCCATAATTAATAAGCAAATTGCTACAAAAATATATATATAAAATCAAATATAATCTTATATTTCAGTTTACGCGGGTTACAAAAGAGAGAATGGAAATTCAATGAAATTTAAAACAGCTCAAAAAACATCATTTAAAATAAACTTTTAAAAGATTACGATAAGGAGCAAATATATGTCCGATGAAGACCTTTTAAAATTAAAGATAAACAAATCTCAATCTCCAATACAAGCTGGATCACACAAAAAGTTATTTTTTTTGATATTTTTAATATTCTTTGTTTTATTAATACTATTACTTTATATAAAAGGTATATTAACCATGGCAGTTCCCGTTGATGTAGCAACAATATCGCAAGTCTACCCATCTCAGACCTACACTCTTTTAAATGCCAGCGGTTATGTGGTTCCACAGCGAAAAGCTGCGGTAGCTTCCAAAATAACCGGTAAAATTGTATCCCTTCATGTTGAGGAGGGAAGCAAGGTTAAAAATGGAGAAATTATAGCAAAACTTGAAAATAATGACGTTGTTGCCCTTAAAAAACAGGCTGCTGCCAATCTTGAAGTAGCCCGTTCAACTCTCGATCAGTCAAAGGCGGAATTTAAGGATGCCGGCTTTAATTTTGTTCGTGAAAAGAATCTTCTGGAAAAAGAGTTTACTACAAAGGCATCATATGATGCAGCAGAAGCCCGTTACAGGAAAGCTACTGCAGCAGTCACAGGTGGAGAAGCATCGGTAAGATCATATGCCGCAGCACTTGAAAATACCAGGGTAGCATTAGGATATACCCTTATTCGAGCTCCCTTTGATGCCATTGTACTGACAAAGAATGCCGATATCGGTGACATTGTAACCCCCCTGGGAGCAGCCGCTAATGCAAAGGCTGCTGTTGTAACAATAGCCGATATGAATTCTCTCCAGGTAGAGGCTGATGTTTCCGAATCTAATCTTCAAAAAATCAGGGTGGGCCAACCCTGTGAAATTCAACTTGATGCATTTCCTGATTCTCGTTTTCGCGGGACAATTCACATGATTGTCCCAACTGCCGACAGGAGCAAGGCAACAGTAATGGTAAAAGTTCGATTTATAGACAAAGATCCCCGTATACTTCCTGAAATGAGCGCAAAGGTGGCTTTTCTCTCAAAACCCGTGAATGCAAACGATGAAAAACCAAGAATTATTCTCGGTAATAAAGCTATTGTTGACCGCAACGGCAAGAAGACAGTTTTTCTTGTTAAGAATGATCGTGTTGTACAAACACCTGTAACTTCTGGCGGATCCTTCGGCGAGATGAGCGAGATAATAATTGGTATAAAAGCAGGGGATAAAGTCGTGATAAATCCTCCTGATAAACTTAAGAACGGTTCAAAAATAAAGATTATCGAGCGATAAATGGATGATTCAGTTCCTATTGTAGAAATTATTAATCTCAGCAAATCATACCATCGAGGAAATCAGGTAATACCAGTACTGAACGATATCACTTTTAATATTCACGAAGGTGACTTCCTTGCCCTCATGGGGCCTTCAGGCTCAGGCAAGACAACGCTTTTAAACCTTATTGCAGGTATAGATAAGGTAGATAGCGGCATCATCCGGGTTGGAGGAACAGATATAACTAAATTGTCCGAGACTGAACTTGCCGGATGGCGCGGCATCAACGTTGGATTTGTTTTCCAGTTTTATAATCTTATACCTGTTCTTACCGCTTTTGATAATGTGGAACTTCCATTGCTCTTGACCAATCTTTCGAAGAAAGAGCGGAAAGAACATGTCGAAATTGCTCTTAAAGTAGTGAATCTTTCCGACCGCATAGATCATTATCCCGGCCAGCTTTCCGGTGGGCAACAACAACGCGTTGCAATAGCAAGAGCTATGGTAACTGATCCGACAATCCTGGTAGCCGATGAGCCTACAGGAGATCTGGATCGCGCTTCAGCAGAAGAAATCATGGCATTAATGGAACGTCTCAATATAGAATCCGGCAAAACAATAATTATGGTAACACATGATCCACGTGCGGCAGAAAAGGCGCGCATATTAAAGCATCTCGATAAGGGTATTTTAAACAGTAATTCATAATGTATATAATCAAGCTGCTCATTAAAAATACCTTCCGTCATAAGCTTCGGACATGTCTTACCATTTTGAGCGTTGCTATCGCAATTCTGGCCTTCGGTCTTTTGCGAACGGTAATTGATGCCTGGTATGCAGGGGTCAAGGCATCATCTGTAAACAGACTTGTTACAAGACATGCCGTATCCATGATACTAACACTCCCTATTTCATATAAAGAAAAGATCCGCCAGATCGAAGGCGTAAAGATCGTATCCTATGGAACCTGGTTTGGGGCCTATTATATTGAAGAGAAGAATTTTTTTGCGAATTTTGCCGTTGATCCGAAAAGCTTTCTTGAATTATACCCGGAGTACATACTCCAATTTGACGAAAAAATGGCTTTTCTTCGTGATAAGAAATCTTGTGTCGCAGGAGCAAAACTTGTGAAAAGATTTCGCTGGAAAATCGGTGATATAGTAACTCTGAAAGGAACAATATACCCTGGCAACTGGGAATTTGTATTGCGTGGAATTTATAAAGGAAAAGATAAGAATACTGACGAGAGCCAGTTTTTCTTTCATTTCGATTATCTGAACGAAACCCTAAAAAAGACTGTTCCTGCCCGGGCCGATCAGGTAGGATACTATATAATGGAGGTTGCAAGCGCTGACCTTGTTGCAGATGTCGCAATAAGGATAGACAGAACCTTTAATAATTCCCTTGCCGAAACACTGACAGAAACAGAAAAGGCTTTTCAGTTGGGTTTTGTCTCCATGTCTGATGCCATTATTACCGCGTTGAGACTTGTCACATTCATAGTTATTGTGATTATTCTTGCTGTAGTAGCAAATACGATCAATATGACAGCCCGTGAACGTATCGGAGAATACTCAGTGTTTAAAACACTTGGTTTCGGAGGATGGCGAATTGCAGGTCTGATCTTCGGCGAATCTCTAATCATTACCATGATAGGCTGTACAGCGGGTATAATCCTGACATTTCCTTCTGCGAAGGCATTCGCCAATACGGTAGGTTCTTATTTTCCTACTTTTAACGTCACTATGGATACAATACTTCTTGATATTGTGTTCTCTATACTTGTCGGTATGCTTGCAGCTATAATCCCGACATATCACAGCATAAAAATCCCCATTGCAGATGGTTTGCGGAGGATCGGTTAAGATGTTTATTCCATTCTCATACAGCATAAAAAACATTCTGACCCGTAAGGTAACCACCATTCTGACTGCTTCCGGCATGGCACTTGTTGTATTTGTTTTTACAACAATTCTTATGATGGCAAATGGTCTGGAGAAAACACTTATAGACACAGGTTCATATGATAATGGAGTTGTAATCCGCAAAGGCTCCGGCGCTGAAATAATGAGCTGGGTTTCACGTTCACAAGCCTCGATTATTGAGTCAGACCCAGAGGTTGCAATCGGAATTGATGGAAAGCCTCTTTTTGCAAAAGAATTAAATGTACTTATTACACTGCCAAAAAAAGGCGACAATAAACAATCAAATGTAACGATAAGAGGGATCGGAGATGCCTCGATGAAGCTACGGCCTCAGATCCAGCTCATAGAAGGACACATGCCGAAACCTGGTTCCTCCGAGGTTGCAGCAGGCCTGAGCATTGTAAAAAGATTTAATAATATCAATATTGGCAGGAATCTACGATTCGGTATGCGCGACTGGAATATTGTAGGCATATTTGATGCAGGCAATACAGGATACAATTCAGAGATATGGGGCGATAGTGACCAGCTTATGCAATCCTTTCGAAGGCCTGTATATTCATCTCTCATCTTTAAGCTCAAGGATTCTTCCGAATTCGGAAAATTGAAAGAACGAATAGAAAAAGACCCTCGTATGAATCATGAAATAAAGAGAGAGACAAAATATTATTCAGATCAGTCGGAAATGATGGCAAAGTTCCTCCGTATTCTCGGGATGTCGCTAACAATAATATTCTCTCTCGGGGCAGTCATTGGCGCTATGATTACTATGTATGCTGCAGTGTCAAGCAGGGTTGCAGAAATCGGCACAATGCGCGCCCTGGGCTTTCAAAGAAGAAGTATTATGGGCGCCTTTCTCTTAGAATCATTGTTACTCAGCCTTGCAGGAGGCATTGCAGGTTTATTTTTTGCATCATTTCTGCAGTTCTTCACTATATCTACTATGAATTTTCAAACCTTCTCCGAGCTTGCTTTTTCCTTTTCTCTCAGTTTTAATATTGTTTTAAAATCTCTCATGTTTTCTTTGGTTATGGGTTTTATCGGTGGCGTACTCCCGGCTTTGAGGGCATCAAGGATGAACATTGTGGATGCATTACGGCAGGCTTAATAAAAGTTATATAAAAAAAGCCCAACAGAATTACCTGTTGGGCTTTATCTTTTGCTCTATGGAGTGTTATTCTTCTGACTCAACCAATTCTCCTGAATCGCGTTTGCTCTGATAGATAGCCCAGCCTAAAGAAGCCACACACACAACAATAACCATAACACTGATGATGCGCGCCGTGCCGAGTTCTTCCGGTGCTACCCGCGGGGCAATCAAGTTATACTTGAGCACTAAACCAAGAGTCAGCAAACTGACCATATTCATAACCTTTATTAATGGGTTGATTGCAGGACCTGCTGTATCTTTTAAAGGGTCCCCAACAGTGTCGCCTGTAACAGCAGCTTTATGAGCTTCTGAACCTTTGCCGCCATATACGCCGTCTTCTATCAATTTCTTAGCGTTATCCCATGCGCCACCTGCATTTGCCATAAAAACTGCGAGCAACTGACCAACAAGGATCATGCCGCCCAAAAATCCGCCCAGTGCATATGGGCCGAGCAGAAATCCTACCAGCAAAGGGGTTACGATGGCAAGAATTCCCGGGCCGATCAATTCTTTTTGTGCAGTCTGTGTACAAATATCAACAACTCGACCGTAATCGGGTTTTTTGGTGCCATTCCATATATCAGGATCGTGGAACTGAATACGGCATTCTTTGACAATCCAGTATGCAGCACGGCCAACAGCGCGGATTAGCATCCCGCTGAAGAGAAATGGAACTGCACCGCCAAGGAGAAATCCGATGAAAACCGTCGGGTCTGCAACAGTTATCTTTCCGGCTTCAATAACATACTGCGATATAGTCATTAAGTGAATTTTTTCTTCACTGCCGACTGCTATGACGGCAATAAAGCTTGAGAATAATGAGACTGCTGCGATAACTGCGGAACCGATTGCGATACCCTTTGTCTCAGCTTTCGTAGTATTTCCTACAGCATCAAGATCGGCAAGTATCTGACGGGCACGCTTGTAACTGCCCGGTTTCTCTTTCTCCATCTCTTCTTTATTATACCCCATTTCGCCTATACCATTGGCATTATCAGCTACAGGACCGAATACGTCCATAGAAATGGTGTTACCTGTTAATGTCAGCATACCAATGCCGGTCATTGCTACACCATAAGCAATAAAGAGAGGAGGGGTTCCGGTATATGTCAGAACGGAAAGGAAAATTGCAACAGCAATTACGACGATGGCTGCAACAGTGCTCTCGTATCCTACTGCAAATCCCTGTATGATGTTTGTAGCATGTCCTGTCTGACAGGCCTTTGCTAAGCTTTTTACCGGTGAATAACTTGTGTGTGTATAATAGCTGGTGACCTTGTTCAATCCAACAGCAAGGAAAATACCGATGAGGCACGTAATTGCCGGACGCATATCCATTCCGGGAATGCCGAAGTTAGCAAACCATCCGAGCTTGGTAGGGTCTCCACCTGGGAAGCCGGCCAATGCAGTGGGATTGCCGATCAAATAGGCAGCATCAAAATTTAAATAATAATAACCGATAACAACAAATCCGATGATACTTATAATTGAACCGATCCAGAAACCACGGTGAACGCTCTTTAATGCCGTATCCGATGTATCATCAGCGCCTGCCTTAACTGTATAAGTACTGATAATAGAGCCAAGCACACCGATACCGCGGACAAGAAGCGGGAAGATAACGCCCTTGTGACCAAAGGTTGCCATACCAAGGATCATTGCAGCAACAATGGTTACTTCATAGCTTTCAAAAATGTCTGCAGCCATACCTGCACAGTCACCGACGTTATCACCGACGTTGTCGGCAATAGTTGCAGCATTACGCGGATCATCTTCAGGTATATCTTTTTCAATCTTTCCCACAAGATCAGCGCCAACATCTGCGGCCTTTGTATAAATACCACCGCCGACCCTCATGAACAATGCAAGGAGAGTACCACCGAACCCAAATCCCAGGAGGGCTTCATATGCCTGTTCACCGTACATTATAAAAATCATGGTTCCACCAAGAAGACCCAGTCCATCCGTGAGCATTCCTGTTATGGTTCCCGTTCTATAACCAAGCTGAAGGGCTTCTCCATAGCTGTGTCTTGCTGCTGCTGCAACACGGAGGTTGCCTTCTGTTGCCAGACGCATACCGACAAAACCAACTAATCCACTGAACAGTGCACCGATAAGGAATGCACCGGCGCGACCCCAACGAAAGAGTTCTGCCGAACCCGTATAAGTTAAATATAACAAGATGGTAATAATAATTATTAATGGTCCGATCTTTTTAAACTGTGCTGAGAGATACGCATTTGCACCTTCACGTACAGCAGAAGCAATATCCTGCATTTGCTTGGTTCCCTGGTCTGCTTTCCTGACCTGTTTAACCAGCATGGCAGCATACAACAAACCGGCGATTGCAACAAAAAGTACAGCAATAAGTCCATAAATTTCAATAGGTTTGAAGCGCGGATCACTAAATAGCCCAAATAGTTTAAAGGCCGTCTCATGAGAAGCAGATGTTTCTGCCTGAATCATAGAAGTCCCCGGCAGAAAAAGATACGCTCCTGCGAAGGACAACATCATCGCAATAAGATAATTGCGCCGAAATGTCCCTGATAAATTTTTGAAAACTTTCTGTAAAACCCTCATTGTTTTACCTCCCTCATATAATTATTCATAAAATGTGTGTCAATTTACTATATTAAATGAGCACTGACAAGATTTTTTTAGCGCTCACATATCCTGAAATTAATTACTCATTAACTTCTTAATTTAAATTAAACACTTATCTGAAGCCATTCTACCTTTGTGAAATATAACTCATACAAAATCTACGTGTCAATCAATAAAATAAATAATTATTATCTATTATCAGTAAAAGTTATACTGTACATACATTGTTTAAATGATAATGTTTTTTTATATATCCACTTCATTCTTTTAATAAATAGTTTATATTAGGTTTTCATTTTTACGTTTAACTCATAAAATCAATACGAGTTAAATTCTTTTTCAACAAAAAAAAATTACTAATTAGTTATTAATTTCACTATAGCCAGAACAAGTGCTTTTCTTTCACAAGCATTGCATTCCTGTTTATTCCTATACCATTTCTCCTGCTCCTGATTAAATAATGCTATTACATGCTGTTTTTATTAGCTTTATTAGTGCTCCATTAGTTTATTCCTGCATGAAGAAATGCTGTTTTGGTTATTTTTTATCAATTCTGCTTCATTTTGTGATATTTTTCACTATCAGAGCTTTTTTTATAGATCACAGCTTTACCCGCTTTCATCGGCTCGACTTCAAATTCAATAGCAATCCGTTTTTTTAAATTAGACTTTGTATTTTATATTGATCATTTTTACCATTACGATGTTTCACAGGATGGCTCAGATAGGAAAATTCTTGTCAGGCTTCTTCGTTTGTTCGCAGACATTCAGGCGTTTTTGCCCTGGCAATAATCTCCGGCAGGTTGTTGAGGCGCTTGAGGACTTCACAACCGGCGGCTTTGATCTCGTCGGGGAAATAAAGTTCGTAGAACTTAGCGTCGATGAGGTCAAATCTCGTTTTTACTTTCCATATATAATGTTTCCGGTGCGATGTCTTGCTCATGCGGCCATTCGATTGTTCTACCGGCAACTTTTACTAATTTAAAGTATTCCCAATCCTGCAATTCCTTAAAAAATGAACTATTCCAATAGGGAGACACATCAAAGTATTTAACTTCATCTGAGGAAAATGTTATTTTAAGTATTGACGGTTTTATTGGTTCTACTACTTTTACTTCCATTTTTCACCTCACTTCAACGGATCAATTTTAAAAACTTGTTCTCCTTTTACTGCCAGTGCCCAGTCAGCGAGTAATTCTTCCTGGTGGATTTCAATCCATGCCAGCACCAGTTTCATTTTATTAGATTGAAGATCACCTTCAAGTATTGAACCATCAATTATACTGACAACAACTTCTTTACCTTGATATTCAACATGAATATGCGGAACATTGTGTTTTTTATTGTCCTAAAAATAAAGATAAATAATGAGTCCGTAAAACATTGATATTGCAGGTATACTCGACCTCCTTATAATAATATTACTTTAATACATTCACTTATTCAACCCCTCGATGATGCGTATTGCCCCAGGTTCAAAACCTCGAAGTTTGTTCTGATAAAGTTAGCGCAGTCTTGACCTGCCATTGCCGCGGGGTACTTCATCCCCGGGATGTCGCACATTTTTGTCATGGCGATGCTGACGGGATGGGAGGGGTTGGAAAGTTCGCGGTAGACTTTTTCGATGGTTTGTAGAGACGCAAGATTTTGCGTCTCTACATTATTGTCATTGGTGACGATTTCAGGCAGGTTATTGAGGTGCTTGAGGATTTCGCATCCGGCGACTTTGATCTCGTCGGGGGAGTAGAGTTCATAGACCATGGAGTCGATGAGGCAAAAATAATTTGGCTCTTTCTTTACGAGGCCATGAGCGCAATGTCTTCAAGCGTTACTTTTTTGAAGACATCTTTGCTGCCGAATCTTTTTAATGCATCAAGTATCTCTATGCCTGCTATCTTGCCGTCCGGGTCGTAATCAACAGCAATCCCTTCGGCAACATGTTTTGTTGTGACTGTGGCCTCAATAAAGCGAATATATAATGCGTCCACTTCCGAATCGTAAGAAATTCTCATGACATTCCCTCCTGTCAGTAATAATAAGTATATACCGTTATCACAACAATTTCATTCTCTTCTTCAACAAAAACAGGCTTCACCTGCTTTATCCGGTAATATTTCTTGTTCCACATTGCTTCACATGTGTATTCCTTCATGCATTCCAGACATCCCAATTCAGCAGGCTGCCATTCAGAGGAAGAAATAGCATCAACAACCTCTTCCTTTGTTGCCCCTCTTGGAACAAGCTGTTCTGCGGCATGTGCTGAAAGACGTATCGGTTTCATAAATCCCCCTGTTTAGTCGATGTAGAATGTTTCATTAATTATCCTTCCCCTCGATGATTCGTATTGCCCCGCGGATCAGTACCTCGAAGTTTGCTCTGAAAAAGTTAGCACTGTCCCACCATTGCCGCGGGGTACTTCACTTCCGGGATGTCCTGCATCTTTTTCATGGCGATGCTGACGGGGTGGGTTGGGTTGGAGAGTTCTTTGTAGACTTTTTCAATGGCGGCAAGCTTCTGCTCATTGCTAACCTCCCAGCTCTGCTTCGATCTTCTCCAATTGTGCCTTTAGAACTTCCTTCGAGGGAAGATACAACTGGTATTTTGAGGCGAAGATGTTGGCCTCCTTCGGCAGGGTCAGCTCTACCAGGGCATCATTCTTGCGATGGCAGAGCACAATGCCGATGGTGGGCAGTTCATCCTCAGTCTTCACATAACGGTCAAAGTAATTGACGTACATCTGCATTTGACCAAGATCCTGGTGGGTCAGCTTATCCCGTTTGAGGTCGATGAGGACATAGCAGCGCAAAAGGCGGTTATAGAAGACCAAATCTACATAGAAGTGGTCGTTGTCAAAGGTGAAACGTTTCTGACGGGATTCAAAAAGGAAGCCCTTGCCCAGTTCAAGGAGGAAGCGTTCAAGTTTGTCAATGATTGCCGATTCCAGTTCTTTTTCACTGTAGCCTGGTTTTTCTTCGAGACCGAGAAATTCAAGTATCAGGGGGTCTTTGACTAAATCGGCAGCCTTTTCGACGGTCTGACCCTTCTGCGACAAGCGGCGGATTTCTTCCTTGTCGCGGCTGAGGGCCAGGCGTTCGTAGAGAGAGCTTGATATCTGGCGTTCCAGTTCCCGCACGCTCCAACTGTTAGTCGCTGCCTCGATCTCGTAGAATCGTCGTTCATCCGGATTCTCAATGGTCAAAAGGGCGACATAATGGGACCAACCGAGGTGAAATCGGTCAATGAGTTGCAATGAGATTGCATTAAAATCCTGTTGTTCAAAAATGGCCAGGAGATTTGTCCGACGCTGTCGGACCAATCGCAGGCAGGGTATCCGGGGTCTGTCTCCCGAATTCGCCCGGCAGTGTCGGTCGAATTCCCTTATATTGCAAATAAAATGAGCGATAGAGCTTCAGTCGGGTCGTCGAACTCCCCCTGATGCCGATCTGCTTCAGGTGCATCGACAGCTTTTCCAGAAACCTGGTGCCGTACTCCGCCCGATCAGCCCCGTTCTGCTCGAATTCCACGATGTACCAGCCTATCAGCCAGTTCCGCACAACCATGGCGATATCCACCGAACGGATTGCCCGGCTCCGCAGTTCCTCATGGGTTTGCCGGCACAACTCAACCAACGCATTAAAATTGAAGTCTGTTGGGGTTATTTTCTTGCTCATGACTTATGCCCTGCCTTTTCGAGGTGATGAATTATTTTACTCTCAAAAACCATGATTTTATGAGGTTCCATTTCCATTATCCTTCACTTATCTAACCCTTCGATAATTCGTATCTCACGGATATCCTGCATCCTTTTCATGGCGATGCTGACGGGGTGGGAGGGGTTTGAAAGTTCACGGTAGAGGTTTTCAATGACGGCAAGTTTCTGCTCATTGTTCCAGGCGTTTTTGAGTTCGGGAAGATCGGTTAGGTGCTTGAGGATTTTGTTTTCGGAGGTTTTAGAATCATTAAAAAAAACTGTTATCATTTTTCTTTTCAGTCCAATTCTCCTACAGTTGAAGCCTGCCTGTATTCCACATCTTCAAACTCATTGAAATGTGCATAACCGCATTTGATCTTTCTTTTCTCACTTGCCCTTAATTCCTGTCCTGCTGATTTTGTTTCAGCAACAAAATAAACGGTTTTTTCATTCTTTTTTATTAAGGCCCAATCAGGATTGTAATTCCCGACAGGTGTTTGAATTTTGAACCAGAAAGGCAACTTGAAATAAAACTCTATATCATCCCGGTTTTCGCATTCTTTGGCAAAATCATATTCCACGTTTGAATCAAGGGGAACAAAATTGTTGTAAATGGTTTTATCTTGCTTTGAAATTTGAAATGTCAGTTCATTCATATGAATTTCGTATTCTTCAAATAATCGCATTTCGTACTCTTTTGAACCTATTTTTTCATACTTAATCCCGTCAATCATTAAATCCGTTAATACATCATTAATTGCCGATACCGCATTATCAAGGAAGAGTTGAGGGTTAATCATTATCTCACGGATTCTGCCGGACTGTATCAGGATTTCAAGAATGGTTGAACGGGTCAGTTCAGTTCTTTCCTGAATGTAAAAGAGCACATCTGGTATGCTGAAAATACCGTCGATCACTGTCGTGTATGATGCTTTTATCTCCGCTACAATGCCGGTTTCATCAAACTCAAGGGCTGTTTTTGTTGTTTTAATAGCGGCTGTTTTTGTCTCCGGCATAAGGCGCACGGTTTTTGCGGCATTTTTAATAAGCTCTAACGTATCATAATCAACTTTATAGGTTGTTTGGTATTTGATTTTGTCCCAGATTTCTCTGAATTTCCCGTCCAGTTCAAACCCTTTACGATACTCAACAGTCTCCCGTTTCTGCTTGTTCTTGATTCTACCTTTAAAGGACACTCCGCAATCTTCTTCGATTTCTGTCTGCAACTGTTTGGCAAAATCCTCATAAGATTCATTGGCTATAACGGTAAGGCGGTTAATGGTTTTGTCCTGTATGCGCATTCCGTCCTGATTCACGGAAAGCCGGAGTCCCCTGCCTATTTCCTGCCGTTTCTTTAACTCTGATTTCGTCTCATTCAAGGTGCAAATCTGGAAAACATTAGGATTATCCCAGCATTCCCGTAAAGCGGAATGGCTGAAAATAAAACGCAAAGGCTCATTCATATCAAGAAGCCGTTCTTTGTTCTTCATTATCAGTTTAAAGGTGTCGTCATCGGCTATGGTATTGCCTATCAAAGTTAAGTTTCAATGAATTATTTCCTCAACTTGTACTGGGATGCTTATTCTGGCCTTAATTTCTTCATAAATCGGCAAATCAATATTTTCGGCTGCTTCTAATGTTACAGCGAGCCCATAAGGAACTTCTTCATCGAGGCTTTTCGCATCTTCCCTGCATATTACTGCTATCGGCAAATAATTGCCGTCCTGATACGAGACAACTTTGCTTCCTTCTAAAACTTCATGTTGTACGGTGCCGTTTTTTACCTGTTGCCAATCTGCATTTATTCTATCTACACCTACATCTTCCTTTGGAAGCTCGATGGACAGGTTTGCCTTTCTATATTTTCTGTTTGCAGGATTAATGGGGCTAAGCCAAGCCAAAGTAACAGTTAACCGCCGCATTTCATTTATGCCGCTCAAGCACGTGGGCAAGGGAAACAGGAATTCATGTTTATCGTCTTTTTTTATTTTTCCAAAGCCAATAGCAGTTGCTCTTTGGGCTGTACACTCCAAAACACGTTTAATATTTGGAACGCCAAAGCCCAGATAACGCGCGGCAGTTTTTCTGAATTTTTCGGAATTATCCTCTGTTCTTAATATGCTTTCCAAGACAGAATAGCCATCAGCCCAGGATGCTCCATGAACAAGCAATGTTTTTAAAATTGCAGCAACATTATCATCGTCAATCAAAAGACTGTTCTCCAATATTAAGGAGTTCAGCATTTCATAAATTTGAACTGCTGCCCGTGTTGCAAGCGCCGCAGAATTGCTTGTTCCCCTTGTGTACACACATCTGCTAATTTCACCGCCTGTTAAGGGTGAAGTTGCGACACATTGTCCAGGTGCCAATCCTGAATTTGACACTCTGTAAATGTTGTCTATCGAATCATACAACTGTCTGCCGCCAAAAAAATACAACTCTGGCTTTATAGAGTTTTTATAACCAAATCCATGAGCCGAGATTGGCGATGGCAAATTCTGATTGGGTAAAATATCAAATCTGTTGCCAATATTAATGTCTGTTGATTTATCAGAATGCATAGAGCCTAAAGTTATTGAATTTATGGAATCGGCAGGTGATAATATTTTTCTGTTACGAATATCCTCATGGATTTTCAGTACCGCATGGCTTATTAAGTCATCATTTGATAGCGACTTTAATTCATTTATATTTTTTTGAAGGTCAATATCGGTGTTGATATTTCCTGCACTGACACAAAAAAGAACTTTATGTTTATAGGAAAGCCAGTCTAACAGTTTTGCACAAGAACTTAATTGATTGAAGAACATCTTGGCTGGATCAGCGATTGAAATATTGATTACCTTTATTGTAGGCGCTGCTGCAGCTTCATTACCGGTACCTTCAAATATTCTGCGAACCGAGCGCTCAATAAGGTCTTCTGTAAAATGCTCTTTGGGAATATTTTCGCGCGGCGGGTTATTCACAAAATCGTCAGGATCAGGTTTCATTATTGGTCTGAAATAAACAGGGCGGGCAAGCGGTTCCTCATATGCGTCCAATTCTCCATGGCATACAAGCGAAGCCATTGCAGTTCCATGTCTCCTTGTGTTTGCAGGACAATCACTTTCGAAATCATCCGGGTCTTCTAAGATTAATCTGTTTTCAAGAAGATTGTGATGGGCAAAGGGGACACCATCAAGTATGGCAGCAATAGGATGTCCATCTGTATGTCCGGGTTCAAAAACTCTTTCTACACTATCGGAGGATACACTTACTTTGCATTGGCCAACAGGCCGGAACAACATCACATCGTTGCAGGTAAACACTTTAGCGTACTCAGAGTTAAGAACTTTCTCAATGTTATCCGGTGGCAATTCTGCTTTAATGGCATGAAATCGTATTTCTTCTATTGTGCAAGTCGTTATAACACCACCATTTTCTGCTAAAATGAGTTCACAAACTTTATTCTCGATTTCATTTCTTTGGTATTTATTGTTTCTGTACCATAATTCAATTTCAAAGCATATCTTTGATGATGTTCCTCTTTTTGCTTCTATTTCCTCTTTCAAGTAGTCAATTATGCCAGTATCTCTCAACCGGTCTTGTGTATCCCATCTTCTAACCACCCTTGTTTGTTTAAATATTTCAGCCCATTTACCATATGGATTCGGTAATCTTTTATCGCCAGAATACTGGTCCCACAAACCGAGTAGCTTATCCATGGCCTGCCCGTTGCTCATGCTTAGGAAAAGCCTGCCGCTTAATGATTGTGTACGGCTTGCAACAAATTCATCTTTTATGATTCCCACTATCTCTTCGTCATGCTCAGAAAATTCGGCAGGTAAAAATTGGTCAAATTCGTCTATAGCTCTATCCGATAAGTGGCCATCACTGTTAATAAAAGCATTTTCAAGAAGCAGATCCCATATTTGCGATGATTGTTTTTTGCTAATTTCTTCTATCTTTTTAGTGAAAAGCGTTTTTCCTATTTTGCAGCTTTGATAAAAAATATCATCCGGGTTAACGGCTTCTTCATCAATTTCTGCTAACCATTCAAGCCCAGGAATAGCACGTACTGCCCTTTGAAAATCATCAATCTGCCCAATTGTCTCAACAACTAATACGTTTTCAGGTTCAAGCCCATCTGCTGTATCAACAATGAAAGACTGTCTCATCGATTCAAATTGCGGCGCAAGCCTGTCCTTTTGCTTTGAAAAATCAGGGAAATGATATGGGCCAGTTCCACTAAATCCTCTTTTTATCTTCTCTCGAACAGCGGCATAGGGCGCTGGAAATATTAAAAGAGGTTTCTCTGGCATATTATTTTTCCTCTTTTCGACTATCGATAATAAATCTTTGTTCCCACTGTTTTAGTTTTTCAATAACTATAGGTTTTGTGTTTGCCTGCTGATGATTCAGAATTGCTTTTCTTAAAACATCCGTACAAAAAGTTTCTATTTCTGAATAGCTTTGACCTTTCATTACTTCAGTAAGTTGTTTCATATTGTAATCAATAGTGATTCCTGCTTTTTTCGTAAATATTCTTATAAACCGTTCAATTTGTGATTTGTCAGGTCCTTCCAGATTTAATCTCAGTTGAAACCTGCGCCATACAGCACGGTCAAGAAGCTCAGGATGATTGCTCGCTGTAATAACAACTACATAACTCGGAAGCCTATCCATCTGGAGGAGTAAAGAACTCACAACACGTTTTATTTCACCGGTTTCCTTTGTATCGCCTCTTTCTTTTGCGATAGTGTCAAATTCATCGAAAAAAAGTACACAAGCTCTTGTTTTTATATAATCAAATATATTGTTAAGACGTGTCGCCGTTTCTCCTAAATAACTGCCGATTAAATTTTCATAGCGGATAACAAAGAAAGGATACATTAAATGCGTGGCAATGGCCTCTGCAAGACTGGTTTTACCATTTCCAGGAGAACCTGTTAATAATATCCTGTTACGCGGTTCAAGACCATAAGAGCGAAGTAAATCGGCTCTATGCTGTTCCTCTATTAAATCTTTGCATATTTTCAAGGACTGATCTTCAATTATTAAATCATCAAATTGCTTTTGCGGCAAAATTTCGAAGACCAGATCTTTTGCATACCCATTTGAACGAATGGCAGTGTTGCTTTTAGTACCATTTTCAGTAATTAATGCGGCCAGCCTGTCAGCAAGAATACTGTGTTTCTTATCCCGTTCTTCTGCGATTAAACTTTCAACGGATTTACGAAAAGAAACCATATCATTGCGATTGGCTGATTGCACTAAACTAAGTAATATATCTGCTCTTGCCATAATTTACACCACCTTAGATCCAATCACCGCATTTTGTATATGTAATGCAGCTTTGGTTTTGTTTGACCAATATAAAATATTTGTGCTGCTGTTTTTCAAGCTCAATATCATTTTGCCGGTGCCGGCAAAATGATATTGAGTCTTATTCTCCGAGTCTTTATCGTTGATAAATGTTAACTGATCAATGCCCAATGTGGCCGTTGCTGGCGACTGCAAAACCCTGAAGGCATCGGATTTACCAGCCCAGTTTAATACATAACGCTCGTTTTTAAATTCGATATCATCTCCCAGAGCAGCTTTCAGCTTCTCCCAGTCGATTTTATTTTCCGTGAACGCTTCGGGGATGATTTCCTTAAGACTATTAATTTTTTCTTCGGTTATATTCAAAGATTTCCCGTCCATTTTCTTTTATCCTATTTTTTTGTAGCTTTCCTCTATTTTTATATTATCCCTGCAAAATGTCAATAACATTACAGAAAGGCAGTACTGCCTTTCTAAATGTTCAATGCTAAATGTTTAATGTCCTATCTTCGTCGCTGTTCCTGGATTCCGCGGCCTTCTTTTCGTAGAATTCGATCCCAACGCGGCTGATATGCTCAACTACATCGTGGTCGCTGATGTCTGAAAAAATGGATAGGTCAATTGTGTAAGGTAGGAGCAGGTCGTCGAGTTCTCCGATGATTTGATACAGCACGTTCAGCGTCAGATCCTCGCCGCCGTATAGTGTCAGGTCAATATCCGAGCCGTTTTTGTAATTACCCTTGGCGCGGGAGCCATATAAAACAGCTTTTTCTACCTGAGGGTGCCGGGCAAGGACAGCGCTGATTTTGTTGATGATAGATTCCTTTAACCCGTATCTCATTCCGATTGTCCTGATACAAGCTCATCTAATTTAGCTATGAGCGTTTTAAATTCAATGAAATAAATCTCAATGACAGCGGAGGCAATTTTTGCTGCTATTTTCTCATTGTAGGTATGCGATGTCAGGTTGCGGCTTTTTATCATATCCATCCATGCTTCGCCGTCTATAATCAATTCTGCCTTGAATGCCTCACGGGTGGTGTCTTTAGAACCGTAAAGGTTGCGCAGCACCCCATAATATTCTAAAAAGTCTTTTAAGGTATTCCATGCCAGCTCGTGAGTATATTCAAAGGCCTGTATCAATCCTTGCTCTTCCAGCGCCGACAATTTGCGCTCATTTGCAAGCATCACGGCTTCCTGAAGGCTGGAAAAAGCGTTTTTGAAATGATTAAATCGCTGTATCCATCTAATATCCGGCGTGTTCATAACGTATCTCCATAGAATGTCTTGTTAAGCGTTTTGTTTTCATTGTTGATTATGTTTCCTGTTCACTTTTAACAGGTGTCTCGCCTGTTATCAAAACATCTCCATTAACTATTGACAGGCTGTCTGTCTGCGTATATCTGGCAATCCATTCATAGACTTTAAGATTATCGTTTTCATTGTCTAATATCATGATTTAATATCCTTAATTAAGAAATCCGCTATTGTCATAAAGCTCCCCGGTATGTTTGCACAACTTCTTATATTTTTTTCTTCTATTTTTATATTATCCCTGCAAAATGTCAATAACATTACAGAAAGCCGGTGCTGCCTCGCTAAATGTTCAATGTCAAAACATCTTCATGTACTCATGGAACACAAAAACCCGGTTCCGCTGATAGCCGGT
>CAZHHX010000039.1:0-35651 GCA_964532465.1 uncultured Syntrophorhabdaceae bacterium
GGAGCCGATGACGAAGCCAACGATGATAGCGCCTTGATTTAGAATTGGAATTACCTACAGCTTCCTATATCTCGTTCCTCTTCCCATTCCAATTCTTTCAACCTTTCTGAGAGCAACCAGCCTGTTGAGAGACTGAAGCACTGTTGGTTTTACTATTTTGGTTTCACGGCAAATTTCAATAGGCGTTGCCTCCGGAACTTTTTGCAGATAGTTCCAGACTTCTAATTGTTTTGGGGAAAACAGCTTTTCCGCATCCTCGCTTCCCATCAGTTCGATGGCCATCTCGGACTGTTTGAGTAAAACATCAAGGAAGAAATTAAGCCATGGAAAAATATTCCCGGTTTTTTTATTGAAACTCTTCTGACTTTTTACAAGCGCTAAATAGTAATTGTTTTTATTATCTTCCACTATCTTCTCATGCGAAACATACGGTATAAAGGCGTAGCCTTCTTTAAGGAGAAGCAGGTTTGTCAGAATGCGGGAAATCCTTCCATTACCATCCTGAAAAGGATGAATCTTGAGGATTTCAACCAGAAAGTTGCCGATTATAAGGAGGGGGTGATATTTCTTTTCTTCAAGTGCCTGTATTGCCCACTCCATAAGTTCCTGCATTTCTTTAGGGGTAAGATAGGCTTTTGTAGGTTCAAATACGATACCGACACTCTTGCCGTTTTGATCAAACATTTCGACAGTGTTTTCGGCTTTCTTATAATCTCCTCGATGCCTTTGGTCCTTCTCTACATATTTGAGCAACTGATTATGAAAGTGTTTGACTGTGCTTTCACTGAATTTAATAGACTTCCAGGAATCAAATACATTATGAAGCAGTTCATAGTATCCTTGCACTTCCTGTGAATCTCTATCAATAAACTTCTTTGTAGCTATGCCCTGAATCAGCTTTTCAATTTCTTTATCGGTGAGTTTTGCCCCTTCAATACGCGTAGAGGCTCCGGTGGAAGTAATCAAAACAGACCGTTTTAAGCGGCCCAAAGCTTGAGAGTTAATTTGCAGCCCGCCAGTCCAACGGCCTTTAATTTCATCAATTTTGGCTATTTTCGATAAAACCTCAGAAGGAATGCGGGATAGTCTTCTGTCGAGTTTAGTCATTGCCTTTTGCATATTGTTAACTATATGCGATTATATGTGATTGTATGCGGTTTGTCAAGTCTGCCAAAGGTATTGCGTTTCTCATTATAATGGAATATTTCCAATCAGCGACAGAAAGATATTTATATTTCTGACGTCTATATTTGCAGCAACAGTTGCGGCAATTTCAAAATCACCCGCAAACCCAATCCAGTGCTTGTTTTATCAATTCTCAGCAACAGCTTATTGCCCCCCCCTGGCGAATGTTTTTCTCCGGGGTCAATCTGCCAACATAGTATTTTATGAAATAAAACAATTGAAAAAACCTGAATAAAAGTAGTTAAATAAAGTATTCAATTCAACTTTGCGGGTCAGAAAGGCACATGAGGAACGATGCTTTCATAATACAGTGAGAGCAATGACCTATCAGGATAATTGGCATTGTCGGCAGAGCATTTTTAATGGGTTCCAAGGATATATTGAACTATTGAAGAACGGATACCTCACATAGACCAATTTTAATTGGTTGCAGGAAGAAAGTTCTCTCCTAAAAAATAGCAACCGACGATCTGTCTGCTGAGAGTTTTAGAAATATCCTATTAAATCAAAACGACACCCCGCTAACATTAATCATCCAGGAGATTAAGTGACACGGCAGTATTGGTCAAAAGAAACAGCTCACTTGAGGCAGCAGCACAAGTGTCCAGTTATTTTCTCTGCCCTTCCTTCATTCCTTAAATAAAAGTATTATATTTTATGCTTGAAAATGATTCAAAACTGGAGGAAAATGTAAAGATATCGATCAGATTAATATGAAAATTGTACTTTGGTTGGAGACATCACAAAAAGTCTCGACAAAAAAAGTGTACTAAGTATAACGTAAGGTAAGAGCTTAAATGACTGAGAACGAAGAATTAAACAAAGAATTATATAAAGAAATTACTGTAGAAAACGAAGATACCGGGAATATATTAATGGATGACCCCTTTAATCCTTCTCTTATTGATATCGACACTAAATCCCCCACAATTTCGCTACTCATAGAAAGGCTCAAAGAAGACCCTCCTGAAATAGATTTATATCCAGATTTTCAAAGAAGTGATGATTTATGGAACAAGCAAAAACAGAGCCAATTAATCGAGTCCATACTAATAAAATTTCCCTTGCCTGCTTTCTATTTTGACGGAACTGATGATAACAAATGGCTGGTTGTTGATGGATTGCAGAGGTTGAGTAGTCTAAGAAATTTCATGATTAATGGGAATCTTACCCTGACAGGCCTCGAGTTTCTGAAAGATCTGGAGGGCATGAAATATGATGATTTGTCAAGACCATTGCAAAGGGATATTAATCAGACCCAAATAACAGCATATATCATTAAGCCTGGTACCCCGGCAAAAGTAAAATATAATATTTTCAAGAGAATTAACACCGGCGGTCTGGTTCTGGAGCCTCAGGAAATACGCCATGCCCTTAACCAGGGGACCCCTGCAAAGTTCATTGCACAATTAGCTCAAACTGAAGAGTTCAAAAGGGCAACAGAATATAAGATTGATAAATCACGAATGCTTGATAGAGAATTCGTCACCAGATTTGTTGCCTTCTACATCAACGAACCTTCCTCTTATGTTCCCGATCTTGACTCTTTTCTTAATGATTCAATGGCCAGACTCTCATCTATCACAGAAAACGAATTAGATCAAATAAGAGAAGATTTTAAGGCATCTATGAGCCTTGCTCATGAGATATTCGGAAAGTGGGCATTTAGAAAAGCAGATTTATATCCAGACAGACGTAAACCTATAAACAAGGCCTTGTTTGAGGTGTGGTCTGTTTGCTTGGCAAAATTAAACAACACAGAACGAACTGTTATAAAGGCAAAAAAAGAGGAGCTTATGACAAAGTTGGTGAAGCTCCTCAAGGAAGACAACACGTTCTGGAATGCTATTACTGCTGCGACAGGCGATAAGACGCGAATCGTATATCGATTTGATAAAATAAGGAACTTATTAATGGAGCTATCACATGATTAATAAAGTACACATAAAGAACTTTAAATCTCTGAAGAACGTTACAATGAAAACTCGACCACTGAACCTTTTGGCAGGCTTAAATGGCATGGGAAAAAGTTCTTTTATTCAGGTACTGCTTCTGCTAAAACAGAGCGAAAGTGTATGCGCGAATGGGCAATTGCTGTTGAACGGAAGGTTTTTGGAAATTGGCAAAGGAAAGGATGCTCTTTATCAGTTTGCATCGGAAGAACAGATCGTGTTTTCTCTTTTACACAATGGATATGAGGAGTTGCATTGGGCTTTGAATTATGATCCCGAGGGGGATATCTTGTTATCAAACCCAAAAACTCATGTCGAGGATGGCAGTCCTCTACAATTATTGGCAAATTTTCAATACCTTGCGGCTGATCGAATTGGGCCTCAAACTGTGTATGATACCTCAGTTTCAACATTATCCAGAAGAGAACTCGGAGCAAAAGGCGAATACACCGTCCACTTTTTGCACACCAACGGGAGCAGTTATAAAATTAAGGAAGCCTTGAAGCATGACACCACGAAAGATTTATCGCTCATGAGCCAGCTAAATGCTTGGATGGGGGAAATATCACCTGGAGTTAAACTAAACACCCTTGAGGTGCCGCACGTTGACAAAATGCTACTGAATTATCAATTTGCACTTCAAAGGGGACGCACTGCTTCATTTAAACCGGTAAATGTCGGTTTTGGCATTTCTTATGTTCTGCCCGTCGTAGTATCTCTACTGACAACTGATAATGATAAGGTAATTATTATTGAAAACCCTGAATCTCATATTCATCCTCGGGGCCAGTCAGAATTGGGGAAACTGATCGCTCTTTCCGCGGCATCTGGTGCCCAATTATTCGTTGAAACCCATAGTGACCATATTATCAATGGTATCCGGGTTGCAGTGAAGCAAGGTCTAATCGATAAGAATGCTGTCAACATTTCGTACTTCACAAAAATAACAAAACGTGACGAACAGTATACTGAAATAACGGACATCAGGGTTGATGAGCAGGGGGAACTCAGCGAGTATCCAAAGGATTTTATGGATGAATGGAATAATCAACTCTTGAAGCTGATATAGCATGATGGAACTGATATTTAACGAACTCTCTGTACAGCCCATTGCTGATGATAAAACTGAAGCCTTTAAGCGGGTTTATTCTTTTCTACAAACTTATCAAAAGGCAAGCGAGTTTGGCTTCAACAGGATTAGATTTGCCGATACCTTTGATCAGATAGAGCTATCTTCCGGCTATACTCTGGAGAATTTTTGCAATGAACCGACTAATCGCACAAGAGGAACCTTGTTGCGGGGACTTAAAAAATATCCTTTTATAGATGATGATACAGAGGAAGAGAATCAATACATAGAAAACAGTTTTTTTATTCTTAAGGACGAAGTAAGGTATGTTGTTTACGGACTTGCAGCCGCATATCTATATTCAACTTTATGTATTGCTTTCAGATCAGAAAAGTTTTGGGATAATTTTAAGTACGAGTTAATTGTCCGGAAAGAATTGCAGGAAAGAATAGAGATCGTTGGCTGCATATCCAGTTCTGAACATACAGGACAAAATGATTTCCAGGAGTGGCTTGCAATAAATGCCGATGTTTATCTTGTGGAAACAGATATGGCCATAGAAGAAAAACAAATTTCGCTGGCAGATCATCACGGGAAAGACGTATTAAAGGAGTTCGCAAAAAAAATCATAAAAAGCGAATATGTTGTTGGAATTATTAATTCTCTCCCATACAATCCGCGGGAGAGAAGGTTTGTAAAGAAGATACATCCGGACGGCAAAATAGAAATTGTGCTAACATGGACGAATTCTGGCTATGGAATGATTATAGAGACCACCGGGAGAAATTGGCGGGAAACAAAAAGAATTGCTGAAATATTGAGTCACGAATATTCAGACTCTTGATTCACGACAGCGTCTTGTCAACTCTCTACAGTATATAACGGAATCTGTGTACAAATGCGTTAGATACTATTTGTAAATAAGGAATTATGACATTACATAAGGTTTTTGTCGATAGAATAACCCGGAAAACACACCGCAAACCGGGCCATATAAAGGGGGACCATTGAACGAAAAAAAAGCTATCTTAATTATCGGAGACTGGTTTATTGATGAGAACTGGCTTGTAGCAAAGCACAATGCATATAATAGTTCTCACTCTGGAGACATTCATTATTTAAGCATGCACAATGATCTGAATAGCACAATGGTAAGCTTGTGTGGGGTTCCTGCAATTCTTGGGAATATGATATCGTTGTTGCCAAATGATAGAAAAGAGTCTCTCTATGTCTTTGGTCTGTGGAATAAAGAAGATGGTAAGAGATTGAAATGTATTATTTGTGATAAAGACATTGATAATAAAAAACAGATTTTAACCCCGTATGTGGTTAGAGGATTGAAAGAAATCAGCGCTGATAATAAATGTGTCTATGATAATGAAAATTGTAGTTTTCATCCACAACTTATCAATATGGCAAAATCTGACAATATTTCCACCAACAGGATAGTACGCATTTTCGAGAAATCAAAAACCAATGAACCGCATATCCTTTGCAGATATGATTGGGTACTAAATACAGAGCCAGACAATAAATTGATTGATTTAATTGATTATGATGAATTAGTTAAAATAATCAATAATAATAAGATTGAAGCGGTAATCATAGAAGACCACAATAAAGGATTCATTTCGGAAAAAATTATTGAATTTATTATAAAGAATTTAAAAGAAAAAGAGAGTACTGAAGAATGGAAATTACAAGATGTTAGATGGTATGTAAGAGCAAAAAATGGCAATCCAACATGGTTGGAAAAGTTACAGAGAGAATTAAGCAGCCAAAAAGATTCAAAAGGTAATAAGCTGAAAATAAGGCTACGAGTTATTGATTATATGATAGCATCTGATACATTAGGTTCCAGGTTGTCTCTGTTTGGAAATGAACTTGGCCGGTCATCTCTTGAAGTTCTGGGAACATTTTCTAACGATAAGACATTTGAGCATGGAAAAGAGGTGCGCGAGAAAATAAAAGATTGCCCAATTATTGATAAAGTTGCCATACTTTTTGAAGATAATACCGTTATAGCTAAAGATGGTCAAACATGCTACAGCATAGCATCACCTCCAGGCAAAGGACAAGCTATTAATATTGGCAGAACCACTAGGTTTTTTTCTGAATTAATTTCACAAGATATTAAAGATCGTGACAACGTTTTAGAATCAACAAAATTCGGAGATCATTGTAAAAAAGCTCTCAGCAGTGCCTATAAGTGGAGTAAAAACACAACTGATGCGTGGAAAATGGGAAAATTTAATTTCTATAGTATGTCTGACGCAGAAGATGATTCTCATGATATAGAATTGAACTGCAAAGAGTTTGAATATAATATTGCCTGGGCTAAATGGAATTTTGCTTCGGAAAAACAGGGAATAACAGTAAATGTTAGCAGATATGAAAATGTTAAACTAAATAATGAAATTAAAAATGAATTTAATATACAAAATATCCCAAAAGAAATTGTTGACAGATTGGATAATATAATAGATAAATGCAATAATGGCGGGCAGTTAAGTTATGGATATATTGTTGATTTGTTAAAAAAGGAAGTGGAGAAAGATGATTTTGAAAATAATCAATCTCAAATTTTGAAGGCTGTTGCTAATTTTGCTACTAAACAACAAAAAAAACCAGTCGATATAGATTTACGGTTTAAATTGAACAATGAAACTATTAAAAAATTTGAAGGACAAAAAATTCCAAATTCTATTACTGATTCAATAAAGAAAATAATAAATAATAATGAATTTGTTTTTTTTAGCAACAGAGGTTTCACTGAGTTTTTAAAAAATGTAATAAATAATTGTTATTTAAATGAATTTGATAAGCATAAACCTGAAATTAAAAAAGCTGCTATAGTGAAAAATGTCTTTCAACTCTGGCGTGGAGAGGGGGCAATTAAAAAATACATATGTGTCGGGAGTGAAAAAAGAGATCAAATCAACAAACTTCTTGCTGATATAGCAAACTTTAGCCGACAAAAAAACCCTGCGCACCCTTTCAATTGCCTTTTAACCTCTGGGCCGGGGTGGGGTAAAAGCTTTCTGGCAAAAAGGATAGCTGAAGAATGCGGATTGTTCTTCATGGAATTCTCTGTTTCTCAAATGGCCACCGCAAATGATCTTATCGACAGCTTTGATGCAATTTGTTCACTACAAAGCAGGGATAAAGATAAAAAAGTGCTTGTTTTTATCGATGAGGTGAATTGTTTGATTGAGGGCAATCATGTCATGGGACTGTTGCTTAGTCCAATTTGGGATGGTTCGTTTATAAGAGATGGCAAATATTACAGGCTTGCGCCAGCTGTTTGGATATTTGCATCTACCGAGCCGATTGCAGAACTGGTTCCGTCTGCAGAACATGATAGGGAAAAGGTTAATGATGAGGCCCAACTAAGTGTGACAACAATCCAGGTTCCGAAACAAAGTGGGGAAAAGGTTAATAAAGGATCTGATTTTGTCTCCCGTCTCAGCGGCCCTATTATTGAACTTGACGCTTATGGTGATGCAAAAGAATGTTTAGCAGAGATAAAAGGAATGGCCATTAAGTGTAAAAGCATACATGATATACATAATAATAATAGTTATAAAGATCTGCAAAAACTCTGGAATCCTGATCCGGGAGCAACTAAAACAGATAAGGATTATATCAGGACAGAAATTGTTTATCTTTGTGTCTTTCAATTAAATCAAACATGGGGTCCCATAACCCAGATTGAAAAACAGGTATTATGGCTTTTTTATAATTTGGTACCGATAAATGGTTTCAGGAGTCTGGAGTTCTTTATATCAAAGTTCCAATATATTCAGCGCGGCATTGTGCGACTTACCAATGTTCCTTTGTATAAAGATTTCCCGGAACTGTTACGTCATGTTATATACCCTCCAGAGTGGGTCAAAGAAACATCCGACAGAAAGAATAATGAAGAAAGTGATAGCCCGCCAGATGTAAATTCTTATCTAAGTAAAAAACTATTAGATGAACGACAGAGACTTATTAAAGTAGAAATAACACCTGAATGAGGCACCACAACTTTTGCACAATTTTAATAAGTGAAAGAAAAGTGAAATTTGGCTATCTCTTGGGTCTCTTGCCGCAAAAAAAGCTTTAGCGTGGCTTATGCTAAAAAACATGCCACTGCATGTTTTTTAGCATCACCATCCAACCCCGGTTCCGCCACCAAACACACTTCACTCCGCCGTCTCTCGCACCTTGGATAATACGGGCATCCACCTACTGCTTTCCCATCATCCCCTGCCCTTTTTGCGAATTTACCTTTTACGGAATCTATGAGCATTTTTGTATAAGGGTGGAGTGGTTTGTAAAATACTTCATCCCCCTTCCCGGCTTCAACCACCCTGCCCTTATACATAACTATAATTTCGTCTGATAAAAATCTTACAACATTCAAATCATGGGAGATAAAGAGCATTGTTATCCCGGCTTTTTCTTTTATATCCATGAAAAGATTTATTATCTGCGCCTGGATTGATACATCGAGAGACGACACAGGTTCATCGGCAACGATCAATGAGGGATTTGTCGTAAGGGCCCGGCCTATGGCCACCCTCTGTCTCTGCCCTCCGCTCATTTCATGGGGATATTTATTAAGATAATCAGTACTTAGCCCGACAATCTCAAGTATTTCGTCAACCTTTTCCATAACATTCTTTTTTTGCACAATATTATGAAATAGAAGCGGTTCAGACAGGGTTTCAAATATCTTCATTCTCGGATTTAGGGAGGAATAAGGGTCCTGAAAGATAATCTGCATTTCTCTTCTTAATTTCCTTAAATCATGACCATTTATTTCATTCAGGTTATTTCCCTGGAAGACAATTTTCCCGGAATCCGGCTTTTCAAGGAACATGACGCACCGCGCCAGGGTGCTTTTTCCTGAACCGCTTTCTCCGACAACACCTAAAGTTTTCCCCTTGTCCACCTGAAAAGACACGCCGTCAACTGCTTTTACTATTTCCTTTGCGTATGAAAAGGCGCTTCTTTTGACTTCATATGTTCTTTTCAAATCCGACACTGAAAGTATTTCACTCATAGAGAAAGCACCTTACGCATCTACCATCTCCTTTTTCAATCATCGGCGGTTCCTTTTCTTTACATATGGGCATAACGGATGTACATCTCGGATTGAATTTACATCCTTCAGGAATTTCCGACAGTTTCGGCACAAAGCCGGGGATTGCCGTCAATCTTTTTTCCTTGCTTTCAAATCCGAAAACGGAATTCAGCAGCCCTTTACTGTAAGGATGGAGAGGCTCTTTGAAAAAAGTCTCAACAGGGCTTTGCTCCAGCATACGCCCGGCGTACATTATGTTTACCGTGTCGCAGAGTTTTTTTACAATATGAAGATTGTGGGTTATGAAGAGCATGGAAGTGTTGAACTTGCGAACCAGTTCCTTAAGGAGAAAGAGTATCTGCGATTCTGTGGCAACATCAAGGGCCGTTGTCGGCTCATCTGCTATTATAAGAGAAGGGTTGCAGGATATGGCAATAGCGATCAATACCCTTTGCCTCTGTCCTCCGCTTAACTGATGAGGATACTGGGTATATCTTTTTTCCGGTTCATCAAAGCCGACCTGCTTTAAAAGATCGATTGAACGCTTTTTTGCCTCGTCCATTTGGACATGTTTATGGATCATGATGGTTTCGCTTATCTGTTCCCCGATCCTGATAACCGGATTCAGGGCAGTCATGGGTTCCTGAAAAACCATTCCGATCCTGTTGCCTCGTATGCTTTCCATTTCTGTTCCTGATAATTGAACGAGGTCTTTATCCTCGAAGATAATCTGACCATCGGTAATCTTTCCCGGAGGAGGTACAAGACGCATGATTGAAAGGGATGTCATCGTCTTTCCGCATCCGCTCTCCCCGACAAGACCGAATATCCGACCCTTCATAATGTCAAAACTGACGCCTTCCACAGCCCTGACTATATAAGAATCCGTTATAAATGATGTATTTAGTCCCGTTACGCTGACGGCAGAGTCGTTCATAAAAATCCCTTTGATTATTTTAACCCTATGCATTATACTAAACCAATAAAAAATGGCAAGCCTTTTATAGGCTATAACGTTTATCTTCTTTGTTTATACAAATAATATACAAACTATGGATTTAATAAAACTACCGAAATCAATTAACATAAAAAAGTACATTCCTGAAACACAATTACAACAAGGAGCCGTTATGGATGAAAACATGATAGAAGAAGGCCTCACATTTGACGATATTCTCTTATTGCCGTCATACAGCGAAATAATGCCGAAGAGCGTAGATGTGTCCGCCCATATAACGAGAGATATAAAACTTAATATTCCTCTTTTAAGCGCTGCCATGGACACGATAACGGACGCGAAAGCAGCCATCTGTGTAGCCCAGGAGGGAGGCATCGGCATTATACACCGGAATATGAGCATTGAAGATCAGGCCCACGAGGTGGAAAAGGTAAAGAAATCCGAAAGCGGGATGATTGTTGATCCCGTTACCATATCGCCTGCTCATAAAATTAAGGATGTCCTTGATCTCATGTCAAAATACAGCATATCAGGCATACCGGTTACGGTAGGAAAAAAACTCGTAGGCATCATAACAAACAGGGATCTGAGATTTGAAACCAACCTTGAAGAAACTGTAGAAAATGTCATGACAAAGGATAATCTCGTTACCGTTGAAGAAGGCATCAGCCTTCTGGAATCGAAAAAAATCCTTCATAAACACAAAATTGAAAAGCTCCTTGTTGTTGACAAAAAATATAACCTGAGAGGGTTGATTACTATAAAAGATATTGAAAAAATGAGAAAATTTCCGAATTCCTGCAAGGACCATATGGGCAGACTCAGAGCGGGAGCTGCAGTAGGCGTAAGCAAGGACAGGGACGCCCGCGTTGAGGCTCTTTTAAAAGCAGGATGCGATGTAATTGTCATTGATACTGCCCACGGTCATTCAAGAAATGTTATCGAATCAATTATCAGCATAAAAAAGAACTTTAAGAATGTTCAGCTCATAGCAGGAAATATAGCAACTGCGGAAGCATGTGAAGCCCTGATCAAGGCAGGGGCAGACGGCGTAAAGATCGGCGTTGGACCGGGTTCGATATGCACCACAAGAATCGTCGCGGGCATCGGCGTTCCACAGATTACCGCTATTCTGGAAGTATCAAGGGCGGCAAAAAAACACGGCATACCGGTTATTGCCGACGGCGGCATCAAATTTTCCGGGGACATAACAAAGGCCCTTGCGGCAGGCGCAAATACCGTAATGATAGGCAACCTTTTCGCGGGCACAGATGAGACTCCCGGCGAAATGGTCCTGTATCAGGGACGTACTTACAAGGTATACAGAGGCATGGGCTCCCTTGAAGCAATGAAAGAAGGAAAAACAAGAGACAGGTATTGCGTCGAAGAGGACGAGATAGAATCCAAGATCATACCTGAGGGCATAGAAGGCAGAGTTCCCTACAGAGGCTCCCTTTCCGGCTGCATTCAGCAACTTGTTGGCGGACTTAAGGCAGGTATGGGCTATACGGGATGCATGAATCTTGAAGAACTGAGGAACAAATGTAAATTTGTAAGGATAACCTCTGCCGGATTACGGGAAAGTCATGTTCACGATGTCTTTATAACAAAAGAATCCCCCAACTACAGGATTGAATGAGGAGCTATGGATTATCATAAGGAAATTATCTTAATACTTGACTTCGGTTCCCAGTATACCCAGCTCATAGCAAGAAAAGTCAGGGAGCTTGGCGTGTACTGCGAAATATATCCATACAATATGGCCCTTGATGCGATTAAAACCATAAAACCGAAGGGCATCATCTTATCAGGCGGCCCGAAAAGCGTATCCGAATCCGACGCGCCCATATGCGATAACGGTATTTTCAACCTGCGCACACCTATACTGGGAATATGCTACGGACTCCAGCTTATTACAAAAGTTTTCAACGGTGAAGTCGACAAGTCGGAAAAACGTGAATACGGGAAAGCTCATATTGTCGTTGAAAAGCCCGATGATCTGCTGAAAGGGATAAAAGACAATGATATCATATGGATGAGCCATCAGGACAGGATATTCAAAATGCCTGAAGGGTTTATCTCCATTGCCGGATCGGATAATTCACCTTACGCAGTGATAAAAAAACAGGACGAGAAGATATACGGAGTGCAGTTTCATCCTGAGGTTCATCATACGCCGAAGGGAAAGCGTGTCCTGAAAAACTTTTTATATAATATCTGTAAGGCAAAGGGGCTTTTCTCCCCGAAATCTTTTGTCGAGCTTTCCATAGAAAAGATTCAGAACGAGGTGGGCGACGGCAATGTCATATGTGGGTTAAGCGGCGGCGTGGATTCCTCGGTTGTGGCCACATTGATCCACAAGGCTATCGGCAGCAGGCTGACCTGTGTTTTTGTAAATAACGGCGTGCTCAGAAAAAACGAGGCCCAGGAAGTTCTTGATCTCTTCAAGGACAGAATGCATCTTAATCTTATATATGTTGACGCGGAGGAAAAATTTATCGCCGCCTTAAAGGGAGTAACAGACCCGGAAAAGAAAAGAAAAATCATAGGCAGGCTCTTTGTTAAAATATTCGAAGAAGAGGCATTGAAAATAGGCAACGCGAAATATCTTGCCCAGGGCACACTCTATCCTGATGTAATCGAAAGCATATCATCCAAGGGCCCTTCCGCGACAATCAAAAGTCACCATAATGTGGGCGGGCTTCCGAAAAAAATGAAGCTCAAACTTCTGGAGCCCTTAAGAGAACTTTTTAAAGACGAAGCAAGGGTGGTAGGGAAAGAACTCGGTTTGCCCGACAATGTGATCCACAGACAGCCCTTTCCCGGCCCCGGTCTCGCTATCAGGATTATCGGCGATATAACGAAAGAAAGACTCCACATACTACAAGAGGCAGATGATATTGTAAGACAGGATATTGAAAGAGACGGGCGCTTCCGCCATATATGGCAGTCTTTTGCCATATTGATACCGGTAAAAACCGTAGGCGTCATGGGCGACGAAAGAACATACGCTCATGTTATAGCCATACGATGTGTTGAAAGCGAAGACGCGATGACTGCCGACTGGGCGCGCATTCCCTATGAAACGCTTGACAAGGTGGCAAGGAGAATCATAAATGAAGTTCCCGGCGTTAACCGCGTAGTTTATGATATTTCATCAAAACCGCCAAGCACCATAGAATGGGAATAGCAGATGTTAATTTCAAATTACGAATTACGAATTGCCTTAGAAGCTTCATATGGTCTTGATGTATGAAAGATTTCACCCATCTTCACGTGCATACCCAATACAGCCTTTTAGACGGCGCCATCAGATTTGACCGGCTCTTTGATCTTGCACATACTTACAAGATGCGGGCATGTGCTATAACGGACCATGGAAATATGTTCGGTGTCGCTGATTTTTATTTCGCGGCAAAACAGGCAGGCATCAAACCGATCCTCGGCTGTGAAGCGTACATAACCCCAAAATCACGTTTTGATAAAAAAGGTCGGGGCGAGGACAACGCCTACCACATCATCCTTCTAGCCCAGAACAACACAGGATATAAAAACCTGATCAAAATGATAAGCTCCGCGCAGCTTGAAGGTTTCTACTATGTGCCGAGAATCGACAAGGAACTGTTAAAATCCCATCACGAGGGCCTCATATGTCTCACTGCCTGCATTAAAGGCGAGATACCCAACGCTATCCTCAAGGGCGATGAAAAGCATCTGGAAGATCTCATAGAAGAGTATCAATCGATTTTCGGGGACAGACTCTTTTTTGAATTACAGGACAATGGCTTAAAGGAACAGGAAATCATCAACAACAGGCTCGTTAAACTCTCTTCCCATTATAACATACCCTATGTGGCCACAAACGACTGCCATTACCTGAGAAAAGAAGAAGCAAAGGCTCATGAGCTTCTTTTGTGTATCCAGACAGGCAAAACCATGCTTGACAAGGATAGGCTCAGCTTTAAAAGCGATGAATTCTACTTTAAAAGCACCGAATACATGGAATCGGCCTTCGCGAATTATCCTGAAGCCCTGTCCAATACGATGAAAATTGCCGAAATGTGCGATGTGTCTATCGAGACCGGCGTGTACCACTTCCCTGAGTTTAAACCGCCGAAGGAAATGGAGCTCAATGATTATCTGGAAGACCTCTGCCGCAACGGTCTTACACAGAGAATCCCCAGTATCAGGAAACTCTATGAATCTTTTCCGGAAGGACTTGCCCAGGAATATAAAGAGAGACTTGAATACGAGCTTGGAGTTATTAAAAATACAGGTTTTTCAGGATATTTTTTAATTGTTGCCGACTTTATCAACCACGCGAAAACACACAATATCCCTGTCGGGCCGGGAAGAGGCTCTGCTGCCGGAAGCCTTGTTGCCTATTGTATGGGTATTACGGATATTGATCCTATAAAATATGATCTTATCTTTGAAAGATTTTTAAACCCTGAACGAATCAGCATGCCTGATATTGACGTTGATTTCTGTAAGGATAAAAGAGAAGACGTCATCAAATACGTAACGGAAAAATACGGCAAAGACAATGTGGCTCAGATAATCACTTTTGGAACAATGCAGTCAAAGGCCGCTATCCGGGATGTAGGCAGGGCTCTGGGACTGCCCTACGCGGAAGTCGATAAAATCGCCAAGCTTATACCGGCAATGAGCAAAGAGATCAAAAACGCTATTGAAGATGAGCCTCAACTGAAAGAACTCTACGAAAAAGACAAAAACATCAAAGAGCTTCTTGATAATGCCATGGTACTGGAAGGACTCGCGAGACATGCCTCAACCCATGCGGCTGGAATCGTTATATCGAACAAACTGCTCACCGAACACCTTCCGCTTTACAAGGGTCAAAAGGGCGAGACAGTCACACAGTTTACCATGAAAACCATTGAGAAAATCGGTCTTATCAAGATCGACTTTCTCGGACTTGAAACCCTTACCCTCATAGATAACGTTCTTAAATTACTGAAATCAGAGGGCATAGAAATAGATATTTTGAATATTCCTCTTGACGACACAAAAACATACGAGCTTCTTTCTTCAGGTGACACATCAGGTGTATTCCAGCTTGAAAGCAGAGGCATGAGGGAACTTCTCGGAAAGTTGAAACCTTCCAAGTTTGAAGATATTATGCCTCTTATCGCGCTCTACAGACCCGGCCCTTTAAAAAGCGGAATGGTTGATGAATTTATTAAAAGAAAGAATAATCCTTCCCTCGTAAAATACGATACGCCGGTCCATGAAGAGGTTCTTCATGATACATACGGAGTCATTATATACCAGGAACAGATAATGAAGATCGCCCGTTCTCTTTCCGGGTTTTCGATGAAGGATGCCGACGCCTTAAGAAAGGCCATGAGCAAGAAAATTCCTGAGGAGCTTGAAAAATACAAAGCAAATTTCATTTCAGGCGCTGAGGCCAATAATGTATCCGCTAAAATAGCTTCAAAAACGTATGACGTCATCCAACGGTTCGGAGAATACGGATTCAACAAATCCCACAGCACCGCCTACGGTCTGATTTCATATCAAACCGCGTATTTAAAGGCTCATTACTATACCCATTATCTTACCGCCATGCTTACTGTTGAAATTAACGATACGGATAAACTCTTTAAATACATTAAGGAGTGCAGGGAATCAGGAGTTGAAATACTGCCGCCTGACATAAATGAAAGCAAAAAACCTTTTTCCATAGAAAATAATAAAATCAGATTCGGATTATCAGGGATCAAAAATGTGGGCGATGCTGCTATTGACCATATTCTCAGCGAGCGTGAAAAAGTCGGCAGATTCGAATCCTTCACCGAGTTCCTAAGTATTGTCGATTCAAGAAAATCGAACAAAAAAGTCCTTGAGAGCCTTGCCAAAGCCGGATGTTTCGACAATATGGGTTTAAAGAGATCACAGGTCCTTTATCTGCTGAAAGAAAAATTGGACAGATTTCAAAAAAAGGAAGACAAAAACGGCTATCAGCAGATGGATATGTTCGGAGACAGTTTCAGCATGAGCAATGTCATTGATATCCCGGATATGGAAGAGCTTACTGATGATGAAATGCTGAAGGCAGACAAAGAGGCCTTCGGTTTCTGGTTTAACCGTCATCCCCTGCAATCATACGAACACATGATAAATATGATTACGCAATACAATACACAGAATATAAAAGAAATGGATATTGTTGATGATGTGGATATTGTGGGCGTAGTAAGCGCGTACAAGGAATTCATTACAAAACGCGGCGATAAAATGGCCTATGCCACTATCGAAGATATGAGCGGAAGTGTCGAAACAATCGTCTTTCCTGATTTGCTCTTAAAGAGCCCGGATATATTAAAGGAAGACAAACCCTTGATAATCAGCGGAACAGTTGAAAAATCAGAAGAGGGAAACGCGAAAATACGAATAAAAAATATTACCTTGCTTGAAGATATCACCTGCGATATGGGTAAGATTGTAAAAATTAAAATTGACTGCGAAGTTTTTCCCAAGGATGGATTAAGACTGTTGAAGGATATTCTTTTCGGTCTGAAAGGCAAATCGAAGGTGTCCATTGAATTGCAACTGAATGGTGAAAATAAACTGCTGAACATACAGGATTTAAATGTTGACCACAATAAAATGGACATTTTGAATAAACATTTTACAAATGGTATAACTTTCGAGGTGGAAAATGAGATTTTATCTTGATTTTGAGAAAAGACTTGAGCCGTTGGAAAGAAGGATTAATGAAATCGAAAGATTTTATGATTTCAATGACCCTCATTATTCCAAAGAGGTTGCGTCTCTTTCAAAGAAGATTTCAAAGGTTGAAAATGAGATATACGGCGATCTGAGCAATTGGCAGAAATCCCAGATATCGAGACACTTAAACAGGCCTCATACCCTTGATTATATAAACTATCTCTTTACAGACTTTACGGAGCTTCACGGGGACAGGAAATTCAGGGATGACCCTGCCATTATAGCCGGTTTCGCGAAATATGAGGATATAAGCCTTGCTGTTGTGGGCCAGCAGAAAGGAAAGGATGCCAGGGAAATGGTTGCCAGAAATTTTGGAATGGCCCATCCGGAAGGATACAGAAAGGCAATGAGGATAATGGATCTGGCCAACAGGTTAGGAAAACCCATTATAACTTTCATTGATACACCAGGCGCCTTCCCCGGAATCGGCGCCGAAGAAAGAGGCCAGGCTGAAGCAATTGCCGTAAACATTGAGTTCATGTTTTCCCTCACTGTTCCTGTAATTTCCATAGTGATCGGCGAAGGGGGGAGCGGAGGCGCGCTGGCAATAGGTGTAGGAAACAGAATTCTCATGCTGGAAAACGCGACCTATTCAGTAATATCTCCTGAAGGCTGCGCTGCAATTCTCTGGAGGGACGGCACAAAAGGGGCTCTGGCAGCAGACGCTTTAAAGCCTACCGCTCCTGAACTTAAAAAATTGGACGTTATAGACGATATTATCAATGAACCTTTCGGAGGCGCGCACAGAAACTGGGAAGAAACCTTTTTCAACGCGAAAGTCATGTTCGCCAAGCATTTAAAAGAATTATTAGAGATTTCCAAAGAAGAATTACGGGAAAAACGATACAATAAATTCAGAAAAATGGGTGTATTTACGGAGGGAAAATGAACAGTATATCCTTTGACATTACAAATGTACTTTCAGCTTCAGCAGGTAAAGAAGGTATAGAAAAGACGTCTTTAGCAACTGTTTCTGAAAAACTCCATGCCTATAGCAGGGAACTTTGGGCAGCGCCCTACCCTTTTATGCAATTACCTGTAAACAAATTTCAATTTCCTGAAATGAAGAAGCTTTGCGAAATCCTGAACACAAAGAAACTGAAGAACATCGTTCTTCTCGGTATCGGAGGCTCTTCTCTCGGCACTGAGACAATCTTTAACGCGCTTCTCAAACCCTTCCACAATCTGAGCGACAGGGCAAGAGGCGATAAACCTCGGTATTTCATACTCGACAATATAGACCCCAATAAAATCAACATGATTATTGATATTATCACACCTGAAAAAGAGGATACCCTTCTCATAGCAATAAGCAAATCAGGCGAAACCCCTGAAACAATATCCCAATTTATGATATTCAAGGAAATTCTCGGCAACGCGAAGGAAAGGATAGTCGTCATAACCGACAAAGACAAGGGGATTCTTAAGGAAATAGCCCAAAGAGAGGGCTATCCCGTACTCAACGTCCCCGACGGCGTGGGAGGAAGGTTCTCCGTGCTGACTCCTGTCAGTATGTTCCCGGCGGCAGCGATGGGTATCGATATTGATGAAATAATGGAAGGGGCCAAAGATATGGCCCGGCACATTAAGGAAAAACCCGATAATGAGAATTTAGGCATTATACTTGCCGCCATATATTATCTCATGGACAGGCAGGGTAAGAACATCCACGTTATGATGCCTTACTGCGAAAGGCTTTCCGGCTTTGCCGATTGGTTCAGGCAGCTTGAAGGGGAAAGTATCGGGAAAAACAAGAAGGGCCCCACTCCCTTAAAATCCATTGGTGTTACCGACCAGCACTCACAACTTCAATTGTATGTCGACGGCCCGAAAGACAAATTCATCACCCTCATATACAGCGCCCAGGATGACCTGACCATTCCCAACGCCTTCCCTTACATTGAATCCATTGATTATCTTGCGGGAAAAAATTTGCGCGATCTTTTCTATGCTGAATTCCTCGGAACCGCCCTTTCAATTACCGAGTCCGAAGCACCCAATCTTACCGTCATCATTGACAAAATTAACGGGTACAATCTTGGCGCGCTCTTTATGCTTTACGAAATGGTCATTGCCTATCTCGGATATCTTTATGAAGTCAACCCCTTTGACCAGCCCGGAGTTGAACAGGGAAAGATATACACAAAAACGATTATGGGGAAAAAAGGTCTTGAAGATAAAAAGGAAATTATCAATTCAAAACTTTCAACAGCAAAAACCATTATAAATTTTTAAAAAATGCCGGCGCTGGCGCTTACGCCAGCGACTGTTCCGAAGATACATTAAAAGAAACTGCCGGGAAGCTTAGAAGGGGCTTCCCGGCTTAAACTATTTTTTATCCAGTATTTTCCGTATTGTCCGCAGCAGCTCATTAGGGGAAAAGGGTTTTGACATAAAGTTCAACCCTTCTTCCATGATCCCTTTCTGGTGAATAATATCATCAGTATACCCGCTGGTGAAGAGGCCTTTTGCATGTGGATTTATTCTCTTTATCTCATCATAAACCTCTTTGCCGTTCTTTTTCGGCATGACAACATCAAGAATAATAAAATCGGGCATATGCTCTAAAAATTTGGCAACAGCTTCACTGCCGTCCATGGCTTCAATCACGGTATATCCATTGCCTTCAAGGACTGTCTTTGTCAGAGTTCTCAAATCGTCGTTGTCTTCAGCAATGAGTATGGTCTCGGTCCCCCTCAGTATATCCTCGGGGAGGTTTGTTTTAGATTCAATTCCTTTTTCTGTTAAGGGTAAATATACGATAAATGTTGTTCCATGATCCAGTTCACTGGAAACATCGATAAACCCGTTATGCTGCTCCACTATGCCGTATATAATCGATAGTCCGAGACCCGTCCCCTTTCCTACCTCTTTTGTGGTAAAGAAAGGTTCAAAAATTTTTTCTTTTGTCTTTGCGTCCATGCCTGGGCCTGTATCAGCAACGGATAATGCCGCGAAATCACCTTTTGCCCCGAAACCATGAATACTTTTGAAATGGGCGTCAAGGAGAACTTTTTTTGTACTTATTGTAAGGATTCCTCCATTGGGCATTGCGTCCCGCCCGTTTGTAACAAGATTCAGGATGATCTGGTCAATCTGGCCCGCGTCTGCCAAGATAATCAATTTTTCAGGTTGAAGGGCTATTTTCAGTTCAATATCTTCTGTGATGAGCCGGGACAGGAGATTGCTTACTTTTGAGATAGCCTCATTCAAATCCAGTGCCTGAGGTTTAATGAACTGTTTTCTGCTGAAGGCAAGGAGACTTTGCGTAAGATTCGCTGCTTTTTCCGTTGAAAGGAATATCTGCTTTAAATATGAGTAAAAAGGTTCATTTTTCCCCGTTTTCATTTGAAGAAGGCTTGTATAACCCATAATAGCGCTTAAGATATTATTGAAATCATGGGCAACACCTCCTGCCAATGTGCCTATGGCTTCCATCTTCCGGGATTGAAGGAGCTGGGATTCAAGACGTTTATGTTCGGTTATATCCTCAATGGTTACCTCATAGTAGAGAACTGATCCGGAGTCATCGCAAACAACCCGTGCGTTTAAGAAAGTCCAGATCCTGCTCCCGTCTTTACGAAAATGTTCGGCCTCAAAACCTTCAACGTGGCCTTTATCGGCAAGGATTTCCTGAAGTCTTTTACGGTCGTTCGGATTGACATATATTTGATGGTACATGTCGGTAATCGACCTGATCATGTCTTCAGGCAAATCATATCCGTACATTTTTGCTCCGGCAGGGTTGACGCTCAGATATTTTCCGTCAGGAGTAGTCTGAAAAATACCCATGACCGCGTTTTCAAATATGCTTCTGTACTTCTCTTCGTTCAGCTTCAGGGATTCTTCCGCCTGCTTGCGGAAGGTAATGTCAATACCTGCTCCGACAAAAAAATCAATATCACCCTCTTTGTGAATAACAGTTCTGCCATGCCATTCAACAAGATACGTTTTGCCTGATTTGCTGATGATCCTGTTTTCATTAACTGTAGCTTTTCCCTCCTTGATAATATCCTGAAAAACCAGGGCAAGTTTTTCTCGGTCTTCTTCAGGCACAAAAGTGTTCAGGTAATTGACCCCGGAAATCTCTTCTTTGGTATATTCAAGAATATCCAGCATAGCCTGATTCATCATCATCGTATTACCGTTAAAATCAATGGCCACGATTAATGCCGGAGAGGTATCGAGAAGCAATTGGCTGAATTTCTGTTCCTTGCGAAACTTGGCCTCACTCTCACGCAGAGCCCTCTCAACGCTCCTGCGTTTCTCTTCTTCCTTAATAATAAGCAAAGCCTTTGACCCGTAAAAGGAAAACAGAATGCCGCCTATCAGGATAAAACCCATGATGATAATCAGTCTGTTCCGGAAACCCTTCAGGGAAGAAAGAACCTCATCTTCAGAGGATGCTACAACAATTGACCAGAAAGTATTACCTACAATAACAGGTATGTATACGGCATGTTTTGTTATAACCTCTACCTTATCCCCGCGAATCTTATCAAAGCTGTATATGGTAGCGCCTTCATGCCCTTTAAGCATTTCCTCTGCCATAGCGAGGATGGAAGGAAAGTCCTTGCAGTTCTCGAAAACTGAATTTCCCACATGTCCGGGAACAGGACAGAAAAGTTCCGTACCGTCGCGGCTCGTTACCCAGGCATACCCTGTTTGCCCTATCCTTATGGGTTCGAGGTGGCGCTTTGCCAAGGATTCAAAATTTACCGTTACGCAAATTGTTCCCGCATATCTCTTTTCTTTGAAAACAGGTACATGGACCGCGATGGTGTTGTAACCCTGAACAGCAAAAAACACATCGCTGACAACAGGTTTATGGGTGCGCGTAATCTCACGAATATGCTTCTGATAAGAGATGTCTTTGCCGATAGAATTACGGTCATAGGGGACTGTGTAAATAATTCTACCCTTTGCGTCTACGCGCGTAATTGCTCTAATCAATTCGCTGTTGTCCCTGTAAAGCTTCTCAATGCTTTCTTTGCCTGCTTTATCCATGTTTTTGACATGGCTCGTTCCGGAAAGCGTGGTCAGAACGGTCATCCATCCGGCAAAGAAGCCTTCAATTCCGCGCGCCGCCTGTCTGGCGTAGAGCAACTGCTCCGTGTTCAGATGTTTAACAGATTCCCGTTTTGCTTCTTTATAAAAAGATGTGAAGAAAGAGCCGCACAAGACAATAAAGAAAATAAAAACAAGAAGCCCGTGTTTTATGTTCATTCTCAGTCCTTACTAATTAATCCGGTTCTATCTTGCACTCGCAGCGTTTTGAGAAATACTTTTCTGTCATTTTTTACCCTTGTCCATATCTGCAATTATATACTCAGGAATTGTTGATTGCTATCGGAAAAATACAATATCTTAAAATATTATTGTATCTATTTTGAGAATAGGCCGAGCCTGCCCAATAAAATCTGTATACAAAAGCAAAGACATCGCCATAAAGATGCTGAATTTGCCGGAAATTTCTTGACAGGAGAGGATAACTGATTCGCAACCCGGAAATGGAACAATCCTTTTATTTATTAAAAGCAAGCTTTAATACATGAATCAACGGGGCATTCACACAGTTTCTCACCTGAAAACAGAGGATGAGAAACTGTGCATGAAGTTCTTCCTATGCTGTTTTTTTTGTCTTTGGCTTTGCGGCAGTTTTTGGTTTGGCTTCAGCCTTTTTTGTTACTGTCTTTGCGGCAGCTTTTGTAGCTGCCTTTTTTTTCGGTTTTGAAACCTCTGCATCATTCTGCCCGGCTTTATCATCGTCTCTATATCTCGTGGTCACAATGATTTCAGCTTCAACCCAGTGATCAACATGTCTTCCGTGGACCATCCCCTCTCTTTCGAAAATATCATAGGCAACCTTTGCAATTTCATCATAATAATCCATAAATGCCCCCTTGAAGAATGTAGTTTTTTGACAATAATTTTAACAAAATAAGCAATTCCATTTAAATCTATTTCAAAACAGAAATATATTACCTTAAGGCTTCCGCCTTTGTCTATAGTATAGATAAAAATCAAATCTTAAATGGAATATGTCTATTTACGGGGATATGTCCCGGATTTGCTGTTAATTCCGATATTTAGTTTCCATCCGGAAAGACGGAAAAACTCTTTCCGCTTAGAAAGCATTTCTGTGCAAATCCTCATGGGATTCCTCATCCTCGATTATCGCCGGAAGACAATTTTGCTTGACTTAATTTTGTTCTGATTGTAGAACGTAACATACTCCAACAACACGATAATTTCTGCTTTTGAATCTACGAGGGGGCTTGAAAAAAGATAGTTCAAACGTTTTGAACGGTTTAAGCAGTTTAAACAATATAAAAAAGGGGGATTATATGGCAACAAAGACAAAAACGGAAAGTCAGGAATTTTTGTATCTGCCTCTGGGAAGCATTATTGTGGAAGAACAGATTCGTTCAGGCATTGATAGGGAAAGCGATTCTTTCAAAGCGCTTATGGAATCCATCAGAGATCGGGGAGTGCTGGAACCTGTCCTTGTAACGCCGAAAGACGGCAAATACCTGCTTCTCTGCGGAGAACGCCGCTATCTGGCAACACAAAAGCTGGCCTTGGAATCCATTCCGGCGCGTATCATCAACACAGTCACCCAAAAAGATGAAATCCTGGCATACCAGTTAGTGGAAAACTTGCAGCGTGAAGACTTAAATTCTATAGATCAGGCCAAAGGAATACTTGCATTTATTCAGGCTAAACATCCGGGCATTGTATACAATGTGGATGGGATAATGAGTGAACTGATGAACTATGATCGGAGGCCCGAGGATGTATCGAAAGAATTTGCCGCCACAGTGGCGGCAACGATTGAAATCTCCGGAAAGTCAACAAGGACGCTGCATCGCACAATGTCGCTCTTAAAACTCGTTCCTAAAATTCAGGACGCAATTTCGACTGGAAAACTGCCTGTTTCCCAGGGATACCTTTTCTCCGCTAATCTTGGAAGTCCCGACTTTTTTACCATTTTTGATGAAATAATGGAGACGCCTGTAACCAATGCTGTACTTGAGAAAAAGCTTACCGCGAACAAAAGAAGAAAACCCAAAACAGAACCTAAACCGATACCGATGAAAATAAAGGTTGCGAGCCTACAGGCGACAAAAACATACTTTGAAGAAAAGACCGGGATGTACACAAAGGATGATCTTCAGATACTTGCTGAAGAGCTTAAATCATTCCTTACTTCAATAGAACAGCAAATTGCAGCACCGGAAATTGTATCAGAGAAAATACCAGACAAGAAACCGCGCCCACAAATTTAAAGGAAAGGTAAGTGAGAATATGGGAATTAGAGGCTGAACAAAGTCCCCACCCTTGCATTTGCAGGCGTTTGACGTGTTCATTAAAGAATTCGTGTTTTTTAGGAAGTAATTCTCTTGGTGTCTATTTTCGAAAAGGATTATAATAGATATAGAGTTACGCTCAACATAGTACAAGAGGGAGGCAAATATTATGGGACATGCAGCAGATGATATTCTTGCCAGTATCAGGTCCTTAGACGATTTAGAAAAACTGAGGCTTGTAGATGAAATTTTAACACAACTGGACAAGCCTGATCAAGAACTTGACAGAGTATGGGCGGAGGAAGCGCAAAAAAGATGGAACGCTTACAAAGCGGGAAAAATTGAAACAGTCAGTTACGAAGAAATCATGTCACCATATCGTCGTCCATGAAGATCAAATTTCTGGCAATTAAATGTTTCGAAGACCTTGAAATCTGGCTGGAAGCAAGAAAGCTTACAAACCGCGTGTATGAGGTCACAAACAATAAAAACTTCTCCAATGATACTTATCTGCGCAACCGGATTAGGCAATCGTCCATCGCCATAATGTCCAACATCGCCGAAGCCTATGAACAAGGGGGAAGCCGGGAGCTTTCACGATCTCTCTCCGCTGCCAAAGGATCATGCGGAATAGTGCGGAGCCAATTATACATCGCCCTCGATCAGGGATATATTGATGCTGGAGAATGCGAGAAATTGATCAATAAATTCAAAAAACTATCTGCCGCAATAAACAAATCCATAATCCACCCAAAAACAACTCCCCATAAAATCACTGATGAACAACCAAAACGAGGAAGCATTAAAAAAGAGCTTGAAGCAATTTTTGATGAAGTAAATAAAGAGAAAGTTTAATTAGGTTTAATTGCTTAAACAGTTCAACTTTTTTTAAATTTATTTTTTTCCACTGACATACTGTTGTCAGTGGCACAGAGTATAATCTCCATATAATTAGATTTTGTTTGAATTTATCAGTATACAATTGTAGAGTTTTTTATACGAACACGGGAAGAATAGTAATGACAAATGTCGAGTGACGAATGTCGAATTAATTACAAATTACGAATTACAAATGACGAATGGAGAAGGATAAATAATGATAAGCAATGGCGTGAATGGCCTGAAAGAAAGAACGCAACAATTTGCGATTGAGACAATCCGTTTTTGTGCCGGCCTTCCAAAAACACAGGAATTCTTGGTTATTGGGAAACAATTAATAAGAAGCTCATCCTCAGTTGGGGCCAACTATCGGGCTGTGTGCCGGGCAAAATCCAGAGCAGATTTTATTTCAAAACTATCGATAGTTGAAGAAGAAGCCGATGAATCAGTATATTGGCTGGAAATACTTGAGGGTTTGGGTATGGGCGGCAATGCTACCCTAAAAAACCTCAAAAGTGAAGCAGCACAGCTTGTAGCAATTGTTGTAGCATCAAAAAAAACAGCAAAAGGAAGAAGAAATGACGAATGACGATTGTCAAATTACGAATGAAAAAACCATGGAAATGACGAATGACGATTTACGAATTTCGAATTTGAATCCATGTTTTAATCATTCGTCACTCGACATTCGAAACTCGACATTTTCAAGGTTCGACATTCTACATTCGATTCAGTGTTTACATTCGACACTCGACATTCGAAATTCGACATTAGATTCAGTGTTTACACTCGACATTCTACATTCGAAATTCGACATTAGATTCAGTGTTTACACTCGACATTCTACATTCGAAATTCGACATTTTCAAGGGGGTATGATTTGGAATCTCATTTAGCGGTTTTCAGGGGTAAAGGAATCAGGAAGACGATTCATAACAATGAGTGGTGGTTTGTGATTGAAGATATTGTTTTGGCACTGAACGACTCCAGGGACCCTAAACAATACATCCAGCGCATGAAACAGCGTGATCCAGAACTCGGCAAAGGGTGGGTACAAATTGTACATACCCTTCCTATTGAGACACCAGGTGGTGCACAGAACATGCTCTGTGCCAACACGGAAGGTATTTTCCGTATTATCCAATCCATTCCCTCCCCCAAAGCAGAACCATTCAAGCGCTGGCTGGCAAAGGTAGGCTATGAAAGAGTTCAGGAGATTGAAGACCCGGAACTGGCGACAAAAAGAACTCGTGCAATCTACAAAGCCAAAGGCTATTCGGATGACTGGATAGAAAAATGGATGCGCGGTATTGCCGTTCGAGCCGAATTGACTGAAGAATGGAAAAACAGAGAAGTAGGGGCCGAACGTGAATACGCCATCCTGACCGCCGAGATTTCCAAAGCAACCTTCGGGTTGACTCCATCAGAATACAAAGATTTGAAGGGATTGGAGCGTGAAAACCTGCGGGATCATATGACCGATCTCGAACTGATCTTTTCCATGCTCGGCGAAGCAGCTACAACGGAGATTACGAAAACACAGGATGCCCAGGGATTTGATGAAAACCGTACTGCCGCCAAAAAAGGCGGTAGGATAGCCGGAGATGCACGTCAGGAACTGGAAAAGGAAACGAAGAAGAAGGTTGTTACACCGGAAAACTATCTGGAGATAACGCAGAAGGATAAAAAGAGGCTGAAAAAGTGAAAAGGTGTTTGAACGGTTTGATCGGGTTAAACAGTTTTAACGGCTTGAATGGTTACATAATTGCACGGGGGTTTGCGGAGGAATTCAGAGCTGGAGGTGATTTATGAAATATTATGCCCATTCAGAAAATGATTGCAAGGAAAAGCATTCGTTGTCAAAACATCTATTTGAAACAGCGAGATTTGCAGAGTCTTTTGCCTGTCAAGAAAGCTACAAGCCTTTGTTCTACATGGCCGGACTATTACATGACTTAGGCAAATATCAGATTGAGTTCCAAAATTATCTCGAACATGGAGGAAAACGCGGCAGCGTTCCTCATGCCTCTTGGGGTGCAGGATATGCACGTATTAACGGGTTGCTCGAAACATCAATTGTCATTGATGGGCATCACAAGGGCCTGCCGGACAATTCAGTTTGGAAGAGTGATTCAGAACTGTTCAAACGCGGTAAAGTAGTTGGGTTTGATAATGTTGTTGAGGCTTTTGAGAATGATATTGAAATTGACCAGGATTTTGTAAAGAAAAATAAGCCTTCTGTCTTTGCCGAGCCGTTACAACGTGAAGCCTTTATTAGATATCTTTTCAGCGTTTTGACCGATAGTGACTGGCTCTCCACCGAAAAACATTTTGATCGAGATAGTTTTGAAATGCGCATTGGGGGCGCATTGCCGGTGGACGAGATGATAGATAAATTGGAAGAGGAGTTTTCCAAGAAATCAAAAGAAGGTGAGATTAATCAATTGCGAAATAAGGCTCGCAAAGAGGTTCTTCAGAAAGCTGGCATGCCTTGCGGGTTTTATTCATTAGCCCTCCCAACCGGAATGGGAAAAACGCTCATATCGTTGGTGTGGGCGCTGAAACACGCAAAGAAAAATGATTTGAAACGAATAATAATAGTTCTCCCTTATATAAACATCATAGATCAAACAGCCCAGATTCTTAAAAGCATATTTGGAGAAGAATGTATACTTGAACACCATTCCAGCTATAATGAGGCTGAAAGAAACGGTCACAGCAATGAAGAGAGCTATTCTTCAATTCAGAGACAAAAAGAATTGGCATGTGAGAATTGGGATTATCCGGTTATTGTAACCACGACCATCCAGTTCTTTGAGTCGCTATTCAGTAACAGAACGTCCAAGTGCCGGAAGATTCATAACATAGCTGAATCCGTGGTTATCTTCGATGAAGTTCAAACTTTTCCTAAAGAAGTAATTTTGCCGACGCTACAGATGCTCAAAGATATTCAGACTGTTATGAGGGTATCATTTCTGTTTTGTACAGCGACACAGCCAGCTTTTAAAAAGAGAGAGGGGTTTGATGGTATAGAAGGGATTTGTCCGCTGATCGGGAATCCGGCAGAAATTTATGAGAGAATGAAACGTGTCAAGTATGAATTGTTGAATGATTTGGCTTTAATAGACTGCGATACCCTCCTGAATGCTGCAATCAAGGAGGAAAGTGCGGTGCTTGCCATATTTAATACGAAAAAATCGGCTTTAGAATTTTATGACCATGCCAAAAACTGTGGGATTTGGGAAAAGAAGTATCATCTGTCAACCGCTATGTGCCCGACTCATCGAAAAGATGTAATTGAGAACATCCGAGATGACCTTGAGGCGAAGAGAAAAATTCTGGTGGTGTCCACTCAACTTATTGAGGCAGGGGTGGATTTTGATTTTCCGGTTGTGTTTCGTGCTATGGCACCCCTTGAAGCTGTCATTCAGGCTGCAGGCCGCTGTAATCGTGAAAACAAACTGGGTAAATCCGGCGGAAAAGTATTTTTATTCAAAATACAGGACAGTGGAATGCCTGACAAGACATATGCGGCCTGCGCAGGACATGCGGAAGAGTTCATTAGATCGGACATTGATCAGCTTCATTATCATGGAGTATTTGAGAAGTATTACGCTCAGGTTGTTCGACTTTATATAGACCCGGACCGCTACAAGATTAATGAGGCAAGGGGCCAACTCACAAAACAATTCAACTTTAAGACAGTGAATGACAGCTATCAAATAATAACGAAAGTTACCGAGGGGTTATTCATCTATCTTTATAGTGATGAGAGCAGGAGATTATTTCATTCGATAGAGCACAAAGAGTTTTTGTCACGAAATGATTACCGGAAGATGCAGGTATTTACAGTTCCTGTGTATAGACAGTTTATTATTCAAAACGCTGAAATGTGCAAGTTGATGCCACAGGGATTTATGGTATGGTACGGAAACTACGACCGGGAAAAAGGCATTTCCGTTTCTCCAATAGAGGTGGACAATTTAGTTGTATAGGAAGGAGGTGCAAATGCTTGATAGCAGGATTGTAAAAGTAAAAGTAGAAGGGTCTTATGCATGTTTTACAAGGCCAGATTTGAAGGTTGAACGGATGACGTATCCCTGTATGACGCCATCAGCAGCAAGAGGTGTTCTTGATTCTATTCTATGGAAACCGGAGTTTCAATGGTATGTGAGGCAAATACAAGTTCTGAAGCCTGTTCGATTCGCTACAATAAAGCGCAATGAAATCAATTCAAAACAAGGGCGGAGTCCTATCCTTGTTGAAGAAAAACGTGCCCAACGAAACAGCATGGTCTTGCGTGATGTGGCCTATATCATTGAGGCGTCGATTTATCAGGTACACCAAGACGACAGGAATAGGCCCGAGAAGTATATAGGGAGAAAAGGCGTTGACGCGGATCATGACGGGATATTTGTCCGTCGTGTCAAAAAAGGCCAGTGTTGGCGCAGACCATATCTTGGAACCCGTGAATTTGCCGCTGAATTTACGGAACCTCAAGAAGAGGATATGCCTATCCGAGAAACCATTCCTATTGGGAGTATGCTCTTTGACATATTTTATGATGCTGCCGGTAAGGCCCAACCCTTGTTTTTTTATGACGTGGCAATACGTGACGGTATTCTTAATTGCGAAGTCCCGGAAAACGACAAGATGATGGAATCCAGCCATTTTCAGCCACCAATCGACAGTGAAGTTTCCTCTGCAATTTATGAATTTAACAAACAGGAAGGGGAGGCAGTCCTATGATCAAGGAACTGAGCGACTTGGGGAAAACGCTTCGAGGCCAACAGGCAGCAAATGAATGGGTTCATGATGCATTAAAACAGGAGCCAATTTCAATTGAACTTATAATAGCTGAAGATGGTGGTTTTCAACGGTTCGAACTGATTGAAAAGAAGCAGACTATTGCTGAGGGTATAACCGCAAAAAAGGGTAAGGCAAGGCTACTGCTTGATAAAGCCGAAGAGGTCCTATGTTATGGCGGAGAAGCGTCGAAAATGAAGCACAGACTTTTCTTGGAGAAACTTAATAAGTATCAAGATTTGCCCGAACTGTCTCCGGTCATTGCTTTTTATATAAACAACAAGCTAAATGGAATAGAAAAGGCATTGAAAGAATTTGAAGCAGCCATTACCGATGAAAAAAACAGAAAAGGAAATATTGGGTTTCGTGTCCAAAGCGAAGGATATCGCATTCACGAGAAACCAGGAGTTTTGAAGGATGTAATTGCGAAATATGAAGCTTTTCAAGAAGTATTATTGGCAGGTAAGCAGAAGAAATGTGCTATCTGCGGACAGACCAGCTATCCCGTTGAGGACATTCCTCATGGGATGATCAAGAAGGTTCCTGTCGGGCAAAAAGCTGGTTGTGCACTGGTTTCATATAACGAAAACGCCTTCGAGTCATATGCCCTAAAAGGGAATGACAATTCATCGATTTGTACGAATTGTGCCAAAACATATGTGGAGGGTCTGAATTGGCTTTTGTCATCGGGTAATGAAATTCCCGTCAAAAATGGTAAGGGGAAGGAAAAACAACAATTCCGCTACACAAACCGCAAAAATTTCGGTTCGGACACCGCGATGGTCTTCTGGACACGCAAAAACAATGAATTGCCAGAGATCGATCAACTTGAAGCTCCAAATCCTGATGATGTGGCCAGGCTCATCGAATCTATCATATCGGGCGCAGAAAAGGATAGCAGATACCTTGAACCTGATCAGTTCTATTCATTCACCTTATCCGGTTCAGCAGCTCGTATAGCCATCAGAGACTGGGTTGAGACTAGTCTCTATAATTTTCGAGGAGCAATAGCTCAGTGGTTTCAGGATATTGTTATTGTAGAATACGACGGGGAATTGAAAAAAATGAAGACACATTATGCCCGCCTCTATGATTTGGCCAGAAGCTGTCAGAGAAGAAATAATGATGGCAACTATGATAAAGATGATTCTTCGCTGGCAAGGACAGCTACATGCCTGTGGAATGCGGCGCTGAAGAATACTCCGCTGCCCCTATGGATATTAGCAAAAGCACTTCAACGTGCACGATTGGATAAATACGGAGTTACCGCTGACAGGGCGGCACTAATTAAACTCATTCTAAACCGAAACAATAAAGGAGGTGGTTTTATGATTACAGAGAAAATGCAAGAAGACAGCAAACCAGTAGCCTATATCTGTGGGCAAATATTTGCAAAGCTTGAAAGTATCCAGTATGCAGCGTTAGGAGATAGGAATGCTGGAATAAGGGAAAGGTATTTTACTTATGCCCTGACATCTCCTGCTGCCGCATTCGGGCGGTTATTCAATCTGAACTCAAAACATTTCACAAAACTGAAAAGCGAAAAACCGGGACTCGCAGTTACCTTGGACAAGGAACTTCAGGAATTATGTAAGGATATTAATATTGAGCGCTTTCCAGCAATTTTTACGCTTGAAGAACAGGGTCAGTTTGCCATCGGGTATTACCATCAACGGCAAAAGCAATTTAGCTCATTAGCCCAAAACTAAGAGGAGGAATAACATGAATGAAGCAATAAAGAATCGGTATGACTTTGTATTTCTGTTTGATGTAAAGGACGGCAATCCTAATGGGGACCCCGATCAAGTGAATTTACCCCGAGCAGATGCGGAAGACCAGCACGGTTTGGTGACTGATGTTTGTATAAAGAGGAAGGTGAGGAATTATGTCATGTTGGAAAAGAATCTTGAACCTCCTTTCGATATCTTTATAAGACAGGAACAGATCTTGAACAAGATCATTGATGCAGCTTTGGGCGAGAGCATACAGCAACGGCAGGGAAGCTTGTGTGAAAAGTATTTTGACATAAGGACATTTGGAGCCGTGCTATCTACAGGGGACAAAGGTGCTGGAACTATTCGAGGACCAGTACAGTTTACATTTTCAAGGTCTGAAGACCGTATATATCAGGCTGAACATTCGATAACAAGATGTGCTGTAACGACTGAAGAAGATGCGAAAAAACAAGAGAAGAGAGAATTTGCATCTACATTTGGCCGGAAGTCTACTGTTCCATACGCGCTGTACAGGATGCATGGTTTTATTTCAGCCGTAGATGCTAAGAAAACAAGGTTTTCCGAAGAAGATTTGAAACTACTATGGAAATCTTTAATTAATGCCTTTGAAAACGACCGCGCGGCTGCCAGAGGTGAGATGAATCCTGTAAAACTGGTCATATTTAGACATGAAAGTCATCTGGGAAATGACCTGTCGGGACGATTATTTAAGCGAGTATCCGTTACCAAGAATGAAGACTTGCCACGAAAAGTTGAACATTATTCTATTATTGTCAATAAAGACAGCCTCCCATCAGGTATTACAGTACAGGAATGGCCCGAAGAAAATGTGTTCTGAACCCCTCATCCCACCTCACGGCGGCTATCGTGATCTGAAATCTTACCAGATGGCGGAGATTATTTACGACGCCACGACGGTTTTCTGTGACCGCTTTATCAACAAGCGGTCACGGACTCATGACCAAATGGTGCAAGCCGCCAGAAGCGGCAAACAGAATATTGCCGAGGGCAGCATGGCCTCGGGTACCTCAAAGAAGACCGAACTCAAACTCATCGGTGTGGCAAGGGCAAGTCTTGAGGAACTGCTCCTTGATTTTCAGGATTTTCTAAGGCAGAAGGACTTGCCCCTCTGGCTGAAAGGCCACCCACAAGTGCTCGAAATACGAGCGCTTGCGTATAGGTCCAATAAGTCCTATTCGACCTATAAAACCTATTTTGAAAGCTCATCCCCTGAAGCTTCCGCCGAGGTTGCCGCTAATGCCGCTATCTGCGTGATTCACCAGGCAAACTACCTCCTCGACCAACAGTTGAAGTCTTTGGAAAAGGCATTTCTGGAGGAGGGAGGTTTTACTGAACGGCTCTACCGTGTCCGCTCTCAGGCGAGGGAAAGGAAAAGAAAGGAATAGGACAAAAGGAAAGAATAGGTCTTATTTGACCTATAGGACTTATAAAATGCGCTTTGAAGAAGATGATCTTATTATGATTTCGGCTTTGCAGCATTATGCTTTTTGTCCACGGCAGTGCGCCATGATTCACATCGAACAGGTCTGGGCGGAAAACCGCCTCACCGCAGAAGGGTGCATCATGCACGAACGTGTTCATGAGGAAGGAAATGAGTCGCGGGGTGATGTGAGGATTTCAAGGGGCGTTCCGCTGCGGTCTCTTCGGCTCGGATTGGTGGGTATTGCCGATGTGGTTGAATTCCATCACATTTCCAAAGGGGTCTTGCAGCCTTTTCCCGTGGAATACAAGCGGGGCAAGCCCAAGCCGGATCATTCCGATATGATCCAGTTGTGTGCGCAGGCATTATGTCTTGAGGAGATGATGAATATAGATGTTCCGCAAGGCGCTTTATTTTACGGCAAGACAAAACGCCGCCATGATGTTTTTTTCGATGAGGCTTTGCGTACTGAGTTGGAAAAAACCGTGAAAGAAGTTCGTGCACTAATTGAGACAGGAAAGACCCCTGAACCTGTTTATGCGAAAAGGTGCGAAAACTGTTCTCTCCTGTCGGAGTGTCTGCCTGAGACAATAGCAAAGCATAAGTCTGTCAAACGGTATTTATCGGGGGCTATGCCCGTCTGCCCGATAGGCAGGAAGGAAACATGAAAAAATATCTTAATACTCTTTTTGTCACCACACAGGGTACCTATCTCTCAAAGGAAGGAGAGACAATAGCCGTAAAAATAGATGGTGAAACACGGCTTCAGCTTCCCATCCATACCATCGGCGGAATTGTCTGTTTCGGTCAGGTGTCATGCAGCCCGTATCTTATGGGATTCTGCGCGGAAAGAGGTGTTGCAATCAGCTTCCTCTCCGAATATGGCCGGTTTCTGGCAAGGGTGCAAGGGCCGGTTTCCGGTAATGTTCTTCTGCGGCGGGAACAGTACCGTTGGGCCGATGACCCTGTCCGTTCCGCAAATATGGCACGGTCATTCATCATAGCCAAAATAGCAAACTGTCGCACTGTTCTTCAACGGGCATTAAGAGATCATACTGAAAAAATCGAAGTTGAAAACGTCCGGCACACAGTTGCTTTGCTGGGGCGCTGTCTTGAACTATGCAATTACGAGACAGACCTTGATGTTTTGCGCGGGATTGAAGGCGAATCGGCACATGCCTATTTTATGGTTTTCGATAATCTTATCGTTTCTCAAAAAGAGGCTTTCAGGTTTGAGGAACGCAACAGAAGGCCGCCCCTTGACAATGTGAATTGCCTGCTTTCCTTCCTGTACACACTGCTTGTCCACGATGCCCGGTCTGCCCTTGAATCGGTGGGCCTTGACCCTGCCGTCGGTTTCCTGCATCGTGACCGTCCGGGAAGACCAAGTCTTGCCCTTGATCTAATTGAGGAATTTCGTGCATTTCTTGCTGACAGACTTGCCCTTTCCCTCATCAATCTTCGCCAGGTACAGGACAAGGGATTCAAAAAAATGGAATCAGGGGCTGTCATTATGGATGACGACACAAGGAAAACATTGCTAAAGGCATATCAGGAGAGAAAACAGGAAGAAATACTCCACCCTTTTGTAGATGAAAAGATGTCGGTGGGTTTGTTAATGCATATGCAGGCAATTTTGATGGCCCGCCATTTGCGTGGAGATATGGACGGTTATCCGCCGTTTATATGGAAGTAGGTGAGGCAGTGAATAGTGAATAGTGAATAGTGAATAGTGAATAGTGAATAGAAATGATAACAGATCAAGGATAGAGAGAGGGAAAAATGTTTGTGCTGGTCAGCTATGATGTTTCCACAAAAGATGCCGCCGGGGAAAAGAGACTGCGTCGGGTAGCCAAGGCATGTAAGGACTACGGGCAAAGAGTTCAGTATTCTGTATTTGAATGCATTGTTGACCCGGCTCAATGGACTGTTTTGCGTGACAGACTCATCAGTGAAATTAATGCGGAACAAGATAGCTTGAGATTTTATTACCTCGGCTCAAACTGGCGACGACGGGTTGAGCATATTGGAGCAAAAGAAGGCATCGATCAGGAAGGATTGTTGATACTGTAACCCATCCGCGAACCTAAAGCACCCATGAATTATCCGGGAGGTTCGCAGATGGTTTAATAGTACAATATTAATGGTATTTTTTAAGGTTCATTGAAAATTGAATGAATTGCAACAAAATAAAATGACAGGTACGCAAAAATGTAATAAAATACTGTTTGTTTTAACAGCGTTACAAGAAGTAAGTCGCCCCCCGCGCGGGGGCGTGGATTGAAACGAGCGGAGATGCGGTGAGAAGAAATTTGGATAGAGTCGCCCCCCGCGCGGGGGCGTGTATTGAAACCTGGTGCTGCCTTGATTTGTGCTGCAAGATATTTAAGTCGCCCCCCGCGCGGGGGCGTGGATTGAAACATCCAGGGCATCAAAAGTTTCAAGTTCTTTTTTGCGTCGCCCCCCGCGCGGGGGCGTGGATTGAAAC
>CAZHHX010000040.1:0-35302 GCA_964532465.1 uncultured Syntrophorhabdaceae bacterium
GTTGGAGCTGGCGTTGTCACTGAGATTATAGAGTAGAGGGGAAAAAGATGAGGCAACTTGTAATACTTGCATGTTCGGAATGTAAGAACAGAAATTATACAACAACAAGAAATAAACAGAAAACGCCTGATAAGTTTGAAATGAAAAAATATTGCAAATCTTGTAAGAAACACACATCACACAGAGAGACAAAATAAGAAGGCCAGTAGCTCTAACGGATAGAGCACCGGACTCCAAATCCGGGTGTTGGGGGTTCGAATCCCTCCTGGCCTGTAAACTATGGAGATTTTATGGATCTCAAAGATAAACTGGATAGTATCAAGGATTACTTCAGAGAAGTTTATATGGAAGCTAAAAGGGTTACATGGCCGTCAAAAAAGGATGCCGTAAAAGGGACATATGTAGTCTTAATAACAGTTGCAATTGCATCCATATTTCTTGGTATTGTCGATGTAGGACTGGCAAAGATTATACAGGTGCTGTTGCGTGGATAACCAGGATAAAACAATGGAAGAGATGATGGAGAAAAAGTGGTACGTTGTACACACATATTCCGGTTATGAGCAGAAAGTAAGGGAAGGCCTGGAAGAAAATATACGAACCGGTAAAATGGAGTCCTACTTTGGGGAGATTATTGTACCGTCAGAGATTATTATGGAGAGAGTCAAGGGTCAGGTAAAAAAGTCTCAGAGGACTGTCTTTCCCGGATATATTATTGTTAATATGGCAATGAATAACGATACATGGTATCTTGTGAGAAATACACCAAAAGTAACCGGTTTTGTGGGATATGACAAGATGAACCCGCCCCCTTTACCTGAAAACGAAGTGAACGAAATCCTTAGTGCAATTCAGGAGGGCAAGGGTAAAATTAAACCGAAAATCAGATTTGAAAAAGGCGATGGCGTTAAAGTAACCGAAGGACCTTTTACAAACTTTACGGGCAGTGTAGAGGAGATAAAACCTGAAAAAGGGAAAGTAAAAGTGCTCCTCAATATTTTCGGGAGAACAACTCCGGTTGAATTGGATTTTATTCAGATAGAGAAAATATAAAGGAGCTGTGAGATGGCAAAAAAAGTTGTAGCTATGGTGAAGTTACAGTTACAGGCAGGTCAGGCGACCCCGTCACCCCCTGTTGGACCGGCCCTTGGTCAGCATGGTGTCAATATAATGGAATTCTGTAAGGCATTCAATGAAAGGACAAAATCCCAGGAAGGAACTATTATCCCGGCGTCGATAACTATTTTTTCTGACAGGACTTTTAGCTTTATTACAAAGACACCCCCCGCCACTTTTCTTATAAAAAGGGCGGCTAAATTGGCTAAAGGAGCACATAATCCAAAGAAAGAAACAGCTGGAACTATAGCAAAATCACAGATAAAAGAGATTGCCCAGTTGAAAATGCAGGATTTGAATGCAAAGGACATTGAAGGCGCAATAAGGATCATTGAAGGCAGCACGAGAAGTATGGGAATAGAGGTTGTGGAAGGATAATAAAGCAGGTGAAAGGCGAAAGGTTAAAGGATTAACTCCTTTTTGCCTTTTTTTATCAGCCCTTAGCCTGAAATGGAAGGAGTAACGTACATGGCAAGATTAGGGAAAAAATATTCAGAGGCGCGGGAGAAAATAGATAGGGAAAAGAAATATGATATGGATGAAGCCCTTGAATTGCTTCCACAGATTTCTTTTGCAAAATTTGACGAGACTGTTGAATTGGCTTGTCGGCTCGGTGTTGATCCCAGACATGCCGACCAGATGGTCAGAGGGAGTGTTGCCCTCCCTAATGGTCTTGGAAAAGATGTGAAGATAGTTGTTTTTGCAAAGGGTCAAAAGGAGAAGGAAGCAGAGGAAGCTGGAGCAGATTATATCGGCGCGGAAGATTTGATTGAAAAGATTCAAAAGGGATGGCTGGATTTTGATAAGGCTGTTGCTACTCCGGATATGATGGGAGCGGTTAGTAAGCTTGGGAAGATACTTGGCCCGAGAGGGCTTATGCCCAATCCGAAAGTAGGAACAGTGACTTTTGATATAGCTAAGACCGTAAAAGAAATGAAAGCAGGAAGAGTGGAATTCAGAGTAGATAAAGCAGGGAATCTCCACGTTCCGGTCGGTAAAGTTGGTTTTGGAAAAGAAAAGATAATAGAAAATATTAATTCACTCATCGAAGCTGTTATCAGATTAAAACCACCTTCAAGCAAAGGAGCTTACTTTAAGGGGTTGGCCGTTTGCACAACAATGAGCCCAGGTATAAAAATAGATCCTGCCTATGTGAGGAACTTGACTAAATAGGGAAAGAGTCAGAGAAAGTAGGTGCAAATATGTTAAACGATTACGGCCTGCTGAGACTTCATTTATTTGTCTCCCTGACTTTCCATATATTTTATGAAAGGAGGGATGAAAACCATTGGAAAGAACAAAAAAACAAAAGGTAGTTGAGGAATTAGGGACTAAACTCAACCGGATGAATTCCATGTTTATCGCGGAATACAGCGGCTTAAAAGTATCCCAGATGACAAAGCTCCGAAAAGAGCTGAGAAGCGTGGGTGTTGAATTTAATGTTGTAAAAAACACGCTTTTGAATATCGCATCTGAGGGGACAAGAGCACAAGCCCTGAAAGACAAATTCTCAGGTCCGAATGCAATTGTCTGTATTTATAAGGACCCGGCGAGTGCGGCAAAAACAATAGTAGGTTTCTTGAAAGAAATGCCTCAGCTTAAGTTGAAAGCAGGTTTTCTGGGAGACCAGATAATAACGCCTGAAGATATTCTGAAACTTGCTACACTGCCACCGAGAGAAGTGCTGATAGCGAAATTAATGGGTTTACTGCAAGGTACACCCCAGAGGTTCGTATATGTGCTTTCCGGTAATTTGAGCAAGCTTATGATAACACTGAATGCAATTAAAACCAAAAAAGAAATGGCCTGAAGGAGGTATTAAATGAGCGTTACGAAAGAAGATGTTGTACAGTTTATTGAAAATATGACAATACTTGAACTCTCTGATTTCATAAAGGTACTGGAAGAGAAATTTGGAGTTTCAGCGGCGATGCCCATGATGGCGGCTGCCCCGGCAGGCGGAGGTCAGGCTGCTGCTGCAGAACCGGTAGAAGAACAGACAGAGTTTAATGTTGTTCTTACAGGATACGAAGCAGAGAAGAAAATACAGGTAATAAAAGTTGTAAGGGCTATTACAAGCCTTGGCCTTAAAGAAGCAAAAGACCTTGTAGAAGGTGTCCCGAAACCGGTTAAAGAAGGTGTTTCAAAAGATGAAGCCGCAAATATCAAGAAACAGCTTGAAGAAGTAAGCGCGCAGGTAAAAGTAGAGTAATATTGTTAGCATAGAGCAAAGAGCAAAAGAGCAAAAGAGCTGAATTTATCAGCTTTTTTGCTCTTGGCTCTACGCTAAAAAACAAGGAGTGAACGAAAATATGAGGGAAACTTTCCATAATAGGATATTCAGGAAGAACTACGGTAAGATAAAAGAAGTTCTCGATATTCCCAACTTGATTGAAACTCAGCTTGATTCCTATGAGATTTTTTTACAAATGGATGTTCGGCCGGATAAAAGAGAAAACACGGGACTACAGGCGGTTTTTAACAGCGTGTTTCCCATAAAAGACTCACACGAGACTACAACACTCGAATTTGTAAAATACGAAATGGGCGATCCGAAGAATTCCGAAGAGGAATGTATCTTCCGCAGTGTAACATTTGCCGCGCCCATGAGAGTCGCTATACGTCTTGTAGTGTGGAATGTTGACCCTGATACAAAAATCAGGGATATACGGGCAGTTAAGGAACAGGATGTGTATTTCGGTGAAATCCCTCTTATGACCCAAAGAGGAACATTTATTATAAATGGGACGGAAAGGGTTGTTGTCAGCCAGTTGCACAGATCGCCCGGTGTTTATTTTGATTGTGAGCAGGCAAAGTCAACCCTGGGAGGAAGCCTTTCATACAGCGCGCGGATAATTCCATACAGAGGCTCCTGGTTGGACTTTGAGTTTGACCATAAGGAACTTGTTTATGTGAGAATAGATAAGAAGAAAAAGATGTATGTCACATTGTTTTTAAAAGCCCTTGGATATAGTGAAAAAGAGATACTTGATTACTATTATGATAAAGAAACAGTAATTATAAAAAACGAAAAATTGTATAAACAAACGCCGCTTGCTCTTCTTATAGGGCAGAAAGCGCCTTCTGATATTATTAATGAAGAAACAAATGAAATTATTGTAAAAAAACATAAAAAATTTACTAAAGCAGTTGTTAAAAAGATGGAGTCTGCCAATATAAACGAAATACCGGTTGAAGAAGGTGATATAATCGGCAAAACTACATCGGAAAGTGTTATAGACCCGAAAACAAAAGAGATTTTAATCCCGATAAATAGAGAGATTACAAGTGATGATATTGAAAAGATAATAAGTAAGAAGGTTAATAGTTTTGATATCCTTTTTATTGATAATTTGAACGTAAGCGCCTCCTTAAGTAAAACATTACGTGAGGATGGTGTAAATACCAAGGACGAAGCGCTGCTTGGAATTTACAGGAAACTCAGGCCGGGAGACCCTCCTACCACGGAATTTGCTGAAGCACTTATCCATAATATGTTTTTCAGTCCTGACAGATATGATCTTTCAAGAGTGGGCAGGTTGAAAATTAATCACAGGCTTAACCTTGACATCCCTCTGGAAGAAACAGTTTTAAGGAAGGAAGATATACTTGAGGTTGTGGGGCATTTGCTCAGGCTTAAAGATGCCAGAGGCCCAGGGGATGATATAGACCATCTTGGAAACAGAAGGGTAAGAACAGTGGGCGAACTCCTTGAGAATCAGTTCAGAATGGGGCTTGTGCGTATGGAAAGGGCAATTAAGGAGAGGCTTACATTCCCGGAGATGGAGACTTTAATGCCCCATGATCTGGTAAACCCAAAACCTGTTGCCAGCGCCGTAAAAGACTTTTTTTCAAGCAGTCAGCTTTCCCAGTTTATGGATCAAACGAATCCGCTAAGCGAGATTACCCACAAACGCAGATTGAGCGCTCTTGGACCTGGAGGCTTGACTCGTGAACGGGCAGGATTTGAGGTTAGGGATGTTCATCCTACACATTACGGAAGAATATGCCCTGTTGAGACGCCTGAAGGCCCGAATATCGGTTTGATAGCCTCGCTTTCCACATATGCAAAGGTTAATGCTTTTGGATTTATAGAGACGCCATACAGGGAAGTGGTCAATGGCAGGGTAACAAATAAAGTTAAATATCTGAGCGCGCTCGAAGAAGAACCGTACTATGTCGCGCAGGCAAACGCACCAATTGATAAGGAAGGAAAATTTACCGCAGACCTTATAACTGCTCAGAAAGGCGGTGGTTTCTATCTGGTAAATCCGGATGAAGTAAATTTTATGGATGTGTCCCCGAAACAGCTTGTAAGTGTTTCCGCATCGCTGATCCCCTTTCTGGAACATGATGATGCAAACCGTGCGCTTATGGGATCAAACATGCAGCGGCAGGCAGTACCGTTGGTTATTACAGAGGCCCCGATTATCGGGACAGGAATGGAAAAGGTTGTTGGCAGAGATTCAAGGGTAACAATAACAGCAAAATCTGCCGGTATTGTAAAAAGCGTAGATGCGAACAGGATTATAGTCCAGTATGAAGAAAAAGATAAAAATGAAGAACTGGCAGTTAAGATAGATGTGTACAACCTTCTGAAATTCAGGAGATCAAACCAGGACACCTGCATAAATCAGAGAGCAATTGTGAATGAAGGTGACTATGTAAACAAGGGAGATGTCCTTGCAGATGGTCCCTCTACGGACAGAGGGGAACTTGCCCTTGGCAAGAATGTACTGGTAGCCTTCATGCCCTGGAGGGGATATAATTATGAAGACTCGGTGCTTGTGAATGAGCGCCTTGTTAAAGAAGATTTATTTACCTCTATCCATGTTGAGGAATTGGAGTGTGTTGTAAGGGATACAAAACTCGGCAAGGAAGAAATTACGAGAGATATACCCAGTATAGGCGACGAAGCGCTTAAAGATCTTGACGAGAGCGGCATTATAAGGGTCGGCGCAACGGTAAAACCAGGAGACATTCTTGTAGGCAAGGTTACTCCGAAGGGGGAAACACAGCTTACGCCGGAAGAAAAACTTCTGCGCGCCATATTCGGTGAAAAAGCAGGCGATGTGAAAGACACATCGCTTCGGGTACCGCATGGCATTGAAGGTATAGTCATTGATGTAAAGGTGCTTTCTCGCAGGGGCGTTGATAAGGACGACCGAAGCAGATTTATTGAAGATATGGAGATATCAAATATTTTAAAGGATCAGGAAGAACAGATAAAGATTATTCTGGAGAGTACAAGGGAAAAACTGGAAAAAGAATTAATCGAAAAGAAAGCTCCTATTGACATAAAGGATGATAAAGGGAAGATAATTGCCAAAAAAGGCGAAGCCCTTAATGTAGGGAAAATAGGTTATACGAGCCTTCATAAGCTTCAGGGCATTGATTTTAGCGATGATCTGCTTGAGGCAAAAATCTCTAAAATTCTTGACAGCAAGGATAATCAGATTGAGATTATTAAACTTTATTATGAAGACAAGATAAACAAGATTAAAAAAGGCGATGAACTGCCTCCCGGTGTTATAAAGACAATCAAAGTATATGTAGTTATGAAAAGAAAGATTTCTGTGGGCGATAAAATATCAGGCCGTCACGGCAACAAAGGAATTGTATCCGTGATTCTCCCTGAAGAAGATATGCCCTTTACAGAAGACGGAACACCTATCGACCTTGTTTTGAATCCTCTTGGAGTTCCGTCCCGTATGAATGCCGGGCAGATACTGGAGGTACACCTTGGGTGGGCAGCTAAAGAGCTTGGGAAAAAGGTTGGTGAACTGGTAGATAATTATTACAAGAAAACAGGTTCCCCGGAAGCCATTAAAATTCAATTAAAAAAGATTTTTGATAATGGAGAGCTTGACGGTTTTATAGAGAAATTAAATGATGAAGAAATTGTAGATCTTGCGGACAGGATGAGAAAGGGTGTGAATGTGGCTGTTCCTGTTTTTGATAGTGCGAACGAGAGTGAGATAAGGGAATTGTTTGAGATGGCGGGCCTGTCGGATAACAGACAGTCTTCACTTTATGATGGTAGAACGGGTGAGATGTTTCATCATAAGATTACCATAGGCAATATGTACTTTTTGAAGTTGCATCATCTTGTTGATGACAAAATACATGCCCGTTCAATAGGCCCCTATTCACTTGTTACTCAGCAACCTCTTGGCGGAAAGGCACAATTCGGCGGGCAGCGTCTCGGAGAAATGGAAGTGTGGGCTCTCGAAGCCTATGGAGCTTCTTATTCTTTACAGGAATTTCTTACAATTAAATCTGATGATGTAAACGGCAGGATAAGGGCTTACGAAGCAATTGTAAAAGGTGATGACGTGCTTGAGCCGAATCTCCCGGAATCCTTTAATGTGTTGGTAAAAGAGCTGGAGAGCTTATGTATACACGTAGACCTTATCAGGGAAGAGTAAAAAAAACAGTGTTGAATTCTTAATTATGGATGTTGTTTTTTAAGCTTATAAATCAAAGTTCAGCATTCAAAATTCAAAACTGTTTTATACGGAGGTATAGGATTGGAAGATTACTATAAGGTTTTTGAAAAACAGAAGGATCCCTTGGGATATGCTGCTATCAGGTTGTCGCTTGCATCTCCGGATATAATTGAAAAATGGTCCTGCGGAGAGGTGAAAAAGCCTGAAACGATTAATTACCGGACTTTTAAACCTGAAAAAGACGGACTGTTCTGTGCCAAGATTTTTGGTCCTGTAAAGGATTACGAATGCATCTGCGGAAAATATAAGAGGATGAAACACAGAGGCATTATTTGTGAAAAATGCGGAGTAGAAGTAATACAGTCAAAGGTGAGAAGGGAAAGAATGGGACATATAAAACTCGCCTGTCCCGTTGCGCATATCTGGTTTTTGAAAAGCATGCCCAGTAAGATCGGAACCTTACTCGAATTAACGATAAAGGAAGTAGAAAGAGTCCTCTATTTTGAGATGTATATTGTTATTGAACCCGGTTCGTCTCCCTATGAATTTTGTGAATTGATGAATGAGGAAAAATATATAGAAGCAAAAGGAAAGTATGGTGATACATTTGTTGGTGGAATAGGCGCTGAGGCAATGCGTGAATGTTTAAAGAAGATAGATATCGAGGAGCTTACAAAAATACTCAGGATTGAGATGCGTGATACGGCAAGCGAAGCAAAGAAGAAAAAGCTTGCGAGAAGACTTAAAGTGGTAGATGCATTCAGGGTTTCAAAAGTGAAGCCTGAATGGATGATACTCGATATTGTCCCGGTGCTTCCGCCTGAGCTTCGGCCCCTTGTTCCTCTGGACGGTGGAAGATTTGCAACTTCAGACCTGAATGACCTATACAGAAGGGTGATAAACAGGAATAATAGACTGAAACGACTGATGGAGCTGAATGCGCCGGAAATTATTATTCGGAATGAAAAAAGGATGCTCCAGGAAGCAGTGGATGCGCTTTTTGATAATTCAAAGCGTGGACGTGTTGTCACAGGAGCAAGCAAGAGACCTCTTAAGTCTTTGAGCGATATGCTCCGTGGTAAACAGGGAAGATTCCGCCAGAATCTTCTTGGAAAACGGGTAGACTACTCAGGCAGGTCTGTTATTGTAGTGGGTCCTCATTTGAGGCTCCACCAGTGTGGCCTCCCGAAATCCATGGCTCTGGAGCTTTTCAAACCTTTTGTATATAACAGGCTGATAAAGAAAGGGTTTGCGACAACAATAAAGAACGCAAAAAAAATTGTTGAAAAGGAAAGACCCGAGGTCTGGGATGTCCTTGAAGAGGCGATAAAGGAACATCCTGTACTCCTGAACAGAGCCCCAACATTGCACCGGCTTGGGATTCAAGCCTTTGAACCTCAGCTTATTGACGGAAAAGCGATCCAGTTGCATCCTCTTGTTTGCACAGCCTATAATGCTGATTTTGACGGAGATCAGATGGCGGTTCATGTTCCGCTTTCAATTGAAGCGCAGACTGAAGCCCGGGTGCTCATGATGTCAACGAACAATATCCTTTCACCTGCAAACGGGAAGCCTATTATCGTTCCCACACAGGATATCGTTCTTGGTCTTTACTATCTGACAATAGAGAGAAAATATGTAAAGGGTGAAGGAAAGATATTTGCCGATCCTGAAGAAGTGAACATTGCCTATGATTGCGGTGAAATGGATTTGCACGCAAGGATAAAGGTGAGGCTGGACGGAGGAAAGCTTATTGATACAACCGTCGGCAGGGTAATCCTGAGGGATGTTATTGAAAATGCCCTTATGGAGTTGAATGCGGATCAGCGAAAGCTGATCATGAATGAAATGTTTGATCTGATTAACAAAGTGATGGATAAAAAAACAATAGCCCAGCTTGTTGATAAGTGTTACCGGGTAGCCGGAGAAAAGGGTACGGTAATTCTTTCCGATAGATTGAAAGATCTGGGTTTCCATTTTGCGACAATGGGCGGTATTTCCATTTCAATAGACGATATGATCGTTCCGGCTAATAAGCAGGAGCTTATTGAAAAGGCATATGATGAAGTCCGTATTGTTCAGAAACAGTATGCTGAAGGGTTGATTACTGATGGTGAGAGATATAATAAGGTTATAGATATATGGGCAGATGTAACTGAAAGAATCGCGGATGAGCTTATGAGGGAACTTGGCACTGAAGAGGTCATAAGCCCTGAAGGAAAGGTAGAATATCAGAACAGCATGAACCCTATATTTATAATGGCAAATTCCGGCGCAAGAGGTAACGCTCAGCAGATCAGACAGCTTGCCGGTATGAGAGGGCTTATGGCAACGCCTTCCGGCGAGATTATTGAAACGCCGATTACAAGTAATTTTAGAGAAGGATTAACCGTTCAACAGTACTTTATATCCACCCATGGCGCACGTAAAGGTCTGGCTGATACCGCCCTGAAGACGGCTAATTCAGGCTATCTCACCAGGAGGCTTGTCGATGCTTCACAGGATGTGGTGGTATCGGAACATGACTGCGGCACCTTTGATGGAATTGAAGTAGGTTCGTTGATAGAAGGCGGTGAGGTAATCGAACGTTTGGATACCAGGGTACTTGGAAGGGTAGTGCTTGAAGACCTGAAAGATCCTGACGGAGAGATTATATTAAAAAGAAATGAAGAAATTCGTGAAGAACACCTGAAGAAAATAGAAGAAGCCAGCTTTGAGAAGATAAAGATCCGTTCTGCTCTTACCTGCAGGTCGAAGCGTGGAATCTGTGTGCTTTGTTACGGGAGAGATCTTGCGCGCGGACGTCTTGTAAGCATCGGTGAGGCTGTTGGCATTGTTGCTGCCCAATCTATCGGGGAGCCGGGGACTCAGCTTACCATGAGAACATTTCATATCGGTGGAGCGGCATCTCGAAGAGTTGAACAGTCTACTTTAGAAACAAGAAATGACGGTTATGTAAAGTTAATAAATGTAAAGGTAGTAAATAACAGGGAAGGCGTTCCTGTTGTAATGAACAGAAACGGCGAAATTGCCATTGTAGATGAAGCGGGCAGAGAAAGAGAAAGATATGCCGTTATATATGGCGCAAGGCTGGTATATGCCATCGTTGAAGGTTCTCCTGAGCTGCCGACTGTAGTGGAAGAAAAAGTATATCATGTTAAGGAAGGCCAAATTCTGGCCGAATGGGATCCTTATACAATCCCTATTCTTTCGGAAGTATCGGGGAGGATCAAATTCGGGGATATTATCGAAGGCGTAACGATGCAGGAGAGTAAAGACGAGATGTCAGGACTCTCTTACAGGGTTGTCATGGAGCCAAGGGATCAGGATCTGCGGCCACGCATATCCATAAAAGACGAGAAGGGTAAAACAATTAATATACCAGGCGGTACAAGCCCTGCCCGTTACATTCTGCCTATTGGAGCGCATATCATCGTAAATGAAGGAGATGAAGTTCACGCAGGCGACGTTGTGTCGAAAATACCACGGGAAACGACGAAGACAAAGGATATTACCGGTGGTCTTCCGAGAGTAGCAGAACTTTTTGAGGCAAGAAGACCGAAAGAAAATGCAACAGTAGCCGAGGTAAACGGTTTTGTTGCCTTTGGTAAGACCACAAAGGGTAAAAGAGAGATATTTGTAAAGCCTGAAAGAGGTGAGCCGATAAAGTATGTGATCCCGAGAGGTAAACATATAGTTGTCCATGAAGGGGATTATGTTAAGGCAGGAGAACCGTTGATGGATGGTCCGGTAAGCCCCCATGATGTGCTCCGTATACTTGGCATCAAAGCGCTTGCACGTTACCTTGTGGATGAGATTCAGGAAGTTTATCAGTTGCAGGGCGTGAAAATAAACGACAAGCATATTGAAATTATTGTGAGACAGATGCTTAAAAGGGTAAGAATAAGAGATGTAGGTGATACGAATTTTATTATAGATGAGCCTGTTGAATGGTGGGTATTTGAAGAAGAAAACAGGCGGGTCATGGAAGCCGGTGGAAAACCCGCTAAAGCAGAGTCGCTATTCTTAGGAATTACAAAAGCATCCCTTATTACGGACAGTTTTATTTCAGCGGCAAGTTTTCAGGATACTACGAAAGTTCTCACACAGGCTGCAATAGAAGGGCGGGTGGATTACCTGAGAGGGCTGAAGGAGAACGTGATTATGGGAAGAATTATCCCGGCTGGAACAGGCTATTCAAGGTACAAAAACTATGATATGACAGTCCTTGAAAAGTCTGACGAGGATATGGAAAAATTACCTGAGGCCGAGGTTTCTTAATTTTCTCTCTGCTATAGCGGCCTCTTCTGTTTTTGGATAGAGTTCTACAACCTTCTTAAGGATGGTTTTAGAACTCTTTACGTCTTTTACAATGGCAAATGCATCTGCCTGAGACAGAAGAGCTCTTGAGGCCTTATCGCTTTTGGGATATTTATCAATTACTTCCTGGAAGTTGATGATTGCTTTCTCATAGTTCTTGAGACCCAGATAGCTTTCTCCCAGCCAGTAATATGCATTTGAAACAAGGGGTGTTCCAGGATAGGCATTGATAAAATCTGAGAATTTCACGGCTGCATCATCGTAAGCGCCTTGCTGGAATTTATCAAATGCTTCTTTGTATGTTGCTTCATATTTCGGATCAAATTCTTTAACCGATGTTTGTATCGGCTGATCTTTAATCGGCAGCTTAGGGGTCCCGGTCTTTAAAGCGTTAATCTCTGCCTTTGTGTCTCTCCAATATGTTTGAAGCTGGTGGTCAAGTTCCTCAATCCTTCCGAGCATTGTGCGATTTTTATCATCTTTGCTTTCGACTGTTGTTGATACGTTCATTAGCTGTTTTCTCAAGCTTTCCTGTTCTTTTGCAATGGCAAACAGTTTGGTATTTGTTTCACCCTTAAATTGATTAAGATCATTTGATATTGAAATGATATTGCTCTTAAGCATTGTTGTTTCATCTGTTGAAGCGCAGCCGAACAGAGAAAGAGTTATAAGGAAAACTGCTATACTGTAAGACAGAAGGTGAAAGGTGAAAGGTGAAAGGTGAAAAGAAAAGCGCGAATTGTGAACCGCGAATTGCAAACAATTAGTATTGGTTTTTGTCCTCATAATCTATCTACCCCTTTTGATCAATTTTAAAACTTGCCCGTCTGTTTTTTGCCCATGCATCTTCTTCATGACCTGAATCAGCAGGAATTTCTTTCCCGAATGATATTGTCTTAATACTCGCATCGTCTACGCCCAGGTTAACCAGGTAATTCTTCACTGCATCAGCCCTTTTTTGGCCAAGGGCAAGGTTGTATTCTATAGTCCCTCTTTCGTCGCAATGGCCTTCAACGATTATTTTTATGTTCCTGTATTTTTTCATCCAGCTTCCGATCTCATTCAATTTTGGAAAGTAGTATGGTTTGATTGTGGAACTGTCAAACTCAAAATAGACATCTTTGAGAGGAGAGTTTTCCATAATCTCTTTAAGAGACCACTCTTTTGTTTTATCTCTTGCCGCAAGCTCTTCTTCGGTAATGCCTGTTTTTTTGTCGCGATCCTTCAGTGTATTATCACCTCTCTGGAGAGCCTGAACTTGTTTTTGTTCTGTCGGTGTCAGTTGAACTGTCTGTGGAGCACATCCATAGATTATTAAGATTGCAAAAGCAAACAAAAGTGTTAAGCATTTCATGTAAATCCTCCCTATCATGATAGCAGATAGGTCTTATGTGACCTATAAGGCCTATATATATTTACAACCCAAATTTACGGTGCAAACTTGGGTTGTGTCTCTTCGCCGTCGGTAAATTTCAGCATCTTTTTGCTTTCACCGTTAAAGAGCATCAAATATATATTATATTTTCCACCCTTGTTTGATGAGTATATAATGTATCTCCCGCAGGGCGAAAACTGGGGGGAATCATTAATGCCCCCAACTGTTAAAACCCGCTGATTTGAACCGTCAAGATTCATTGTACATATTTCAAAAGCTCCTTCGAACTTGGAAACAAAGGCGATCAAATCGCCCTTTGGCGACAAAGCCGGTGAAGTATTATAGGTGCCGGAATATGTAAGCCTTTTCGGAGTACCGGAAGGCAAATCTTTTATAAAAATCTGTGGAGACCCGTGCATGTCGGACACAAAAACCATTTTTGTGCCGTCCGGTGAAAATGATGGAGATGTTGCAATACCATCATTTCTTTGAGCAGTGTTCTTATCTTGATTTTCAACGTTAAGGGTGTAAATATTTGAATACCTCCCTAAAGTATGGGAGTATCCGAATACTGTATTCCCTGCCCATGTTGTTCCGGTCTTCATCCCATCTGTCCTGTCCGAGTAAGCCTCTCTGTTGTTTACAATATCCATGATATAAAGGTTGGGTCTGCCTTCCCTGTATGAAGTATATGCCAGATACCTGCCGTTCGGAGATATTGAGGGAGACAATGTAATGCTCCGGTAGTTTGTCATTCTTTTCAGATTAGACCCGTCCATATCAGCCATATAAACATCTTTCCGGCTTCTGCCTCCAGAAACAAAGACAACCCTTGAACTCATAATACCTTTTTCACCGGTAATGGCGAGCATAATGTCATCGGCCAGTCTGTGAACGATTTTTCTCCAATCTTCTGTTTTTGTTTTATAGCGTTTTGCAAGCATTAAAGCCCCATCGAGTGTGTCGTAGACAAATGCTTCAAGCACAAGATCGCCGTTTATTTTCTGAATTTTCCCTTTACACAGCAGTTCAATACCGATCGATTTCCAATTGCTGAATTTTATTTCCTGTTTTTCAAGGCCTTCATCAGTAAGTTCTTTGTCCAGCAGAGATTGTGGCGCTACGATAAAAAACCCGGACATATCAAGGTCTTTATTCAAAAGTTCGCTCATTTCAACCCTTGACCTGTCTATGGTTTCGCCTTTAAAAGGCGGTATGCCGATTGTGATTTTTTTAAAACTCTTTCCGAAGATATCAAGATATACCTTCGCATAAGCCATATTTGCTGTAAAAAGGAGCGCTATCACGACCAGAGCGATGAGCGTCATCTTGGATTTTGTCATTCCCTCTTCTCCATTTATTTCTTAATAGTTTTTGTTATATGTCGTCTATGTTATGGATTACATTCTCCAACATGCGCCAGATAATAAATATGACATATCTTACTCTAATTCAAGAAAAATAAACAATATTGCTGAAAAAGGCTGAAATATCCGGCCAAACTTCATGAAATAATCATTTGCGCTTTATCTTTTGGAATTATTTTATTATACATACGAATATGATACTCTATGATAAATAATGAATGTGATTACTTCAAGGTGCAAGATATCGGGCTTCAGGTGCAGTCAATCTTATATGTTTCTTGTGTTTATATTATTTTCCTGTCTTATCCTTGGTGGCTGCTGGGCTGTTACAGTTCCATACAAGGCAGCAAAAGGAACTGTAAAGGGTACCTATTACGTAGTGAAAGGAACCTATAATCTCACAGCAGGCACAACAAAAATAGTATACAATATTGGAGCCTTTACCTTCACGGTAGTAAAAGCGCCCCTTGACTGGGCGTTTGTCAACGAGGATATTGACAGTATTGACGGGCTGCCGCCTAAAGAGGCCATACGCAAGGGCCGGGTAAAAAATGCGCCGTATACGGTTAAAGGCAGAAAATATTACCCCATGTCTGTTGAGCAGGCTGCTTCTTACGAAGAAACAGGTACGGCATCGTGGTACGGCTATGAGACTGTAAGACAGAAAGGAGGACGCATGACAGCCAATGGCGAGGTATTTAACCCGGAGTGGCTGACGGCGGCGCATAAGTATCTGCCCCTGCCAACCCATGTCAAGGTTACCAACCTGGAGAACAACCGCTCAGTCATTGTGAGAGTGAATGATAGGGGACCTTTTCCCAGTGACCGCAATCCGGCTTCTGTGGACAGGATTATAGATGTTTCTTCCGGTGCCGCAAAGAAGCTTGGTTTTTATAAAAAAGGTCTTGCAAGAGTAAAGATTGAAACGATAGAGTTGAGAGAAGAAGGTTGACAGTAAATGAAAATGTTGACAATAATAATGAAATTCAAAAATAAAAGCAGGGAGGGACCGGTATATGAAAAAAATACATTATGCATGGGTTATTGCATTTGCAGGAACTCTTGTGACAATTCTTGCTCACGGGTTTGGAAGAATGTCGTATTCAGTCATATTGCCGTCTATGAAAGACGGTCTTTCTCTTAATTATACTCAGATTGGTCTTATCGGTACGGGAAATTTTATCGGTTATCTTTCTCTTGCAATAATCGGTGGTTTTCTTGCAGCCCGTTTTGGAGTAAGGAGGGTGGTTTTTGTTTCTCTCATTATTATAGGTATTGCTTTGTTTTTAACAGGTCTTTCCGAATCGTTCCTGTTTGCCTTTATAATGAGGTTATTTGCAGGTGCAGGAAACGGCAGCAGTTACGTCCCCATTATGGCATTGCCTGCTGCCTGGTTTGCTGCAAAAAACAGGGGGCTTGCAACAGGCATTGTTTCCGGAGGAATAGGTGTCGGACTTTTCCTCTCAGGGGTCATAATTCCACCGGTTATTGCATATTTTGGTTATGATGGGTGGAGATACGCATGGTTTTTTATGGGGATTACAGTATTTGTTCTTGCCTTTGTCTGTTACGCTTTTTTAAGAAATATCCCGAAAGAAAAGGGGCTCTCCATGTATGGGGGTGATGAAGAACAAAAGGGCGGAGTCAAAGTTACACTTTTCTCTGCATGGAAGGATGTTGTCAGAGAAACTGAGATATGGAAGCTTGGCTGCGTCTATTTTATGTACGGATTTTCTTATATCATATATCTTACATTTTTTGTCGCATATTTGACAAAAGAGATCGGGATTTCACCTTCAACATCAGGTGCGATATTTGCAGTAATGGGTGTTTCCAGTATTTTTTGCGGTGTAGTTTGGGGGGGTATATCTGATGTTCTTGGAAGGAGATATGGTTCAATGCTTGCATATGTAACTCTTGCAATATCTTATCTTATCTTTGCTTTTTACAAGGTTGAAGCCGGTTTCTATCTCTCTGCTTTTGTATTTGGTATATCTGCTTTTTCAATCCCTACTATTATGGCTGCCGCTGCAGGCGATGCAGTAGGGGGCAGGCTTGCGCCGGCAGGGCTTGGTTTTATCACGCTTTTTTTTGGCATCGGGCAGGCATTGGGTCCGGCAATTGCAGGATGGATTAAGGATGCGACAGGCACATTTACAAATGCATTTATACTTTCTGCTGTTGTGTCCATTGTCGGAGCGGCAGGTTCGCTCATATTAAGAAAAAAAGCATAAATATTAATACAGGTAATTTTTTTGGTTAATAAATTTATGGATAATGCTATAATTAATAATAAGAAAGTTAAAAGGATTATATTTATGGGGGAATCATTATGAGCAACATCTTTTTTGGAATAATAACCCTCTCAATCGTTGCGGCAGCCTGTGCCCTCGTTTATGTTTTGATTGAGGTAAGAGAAGCAGTAAGAGCGATAAAGGAATTTCTGAAGACCACGGAAAATACCCTGAATCCAACGCTTGAAGAACTGCGAAAGAGCCTTAAGAGCATGAGAAATGTGACCGATAATGCAAATTCTATAACAGAAGACGTAAGAACTCTCTCGTCATCGGTAAGAGAGGTAGGTAAGGACATTATGCGTGTAAGTAAATTTGTGAACGGTGCGGTTGCGTCTCCGTTATTTTATATACCCGGTTTAAAGGCAGGGATAAAAGCTGCTACAGGAGTTTTTTTAAAAGGTGTTTTAAGTAAAAAGGCAAAAAATTAATTAAAGAGGAGGAATAGTGTATGGCAGAGGAAGGAAAAGATTTCAGCGCTGGTTCAATGCTCTTTTCATTTTTCCTGGGAGGACTGGTAGGTGCAAGTATTGCGTTGCTGGTAGCTCCAAAAGCAGGTGAAGAAACACGTAAGATGATTAAAGAGCTGGCAGAGGATGCAAAGAAAAGGGCAGAGGATTATCTTGAACAAACTAAAGGCAAAGCAGCTTCTGCAATAGAGAAAGGAAAAGAATTCATAGAAAAAGAAAAGAATATCATCGGATCAGCCATAGAGGCCGGTAAGGAAGCATACGAAAAAGAGAAGGAAAAAGAAGCGTAGCAACCAATAGATTCTATAATATTATTTTAATTTTCTTGTTATTGTGCTGGCTTATTTAAGTTATAGAATTTTAGCGTTCTTTTTAAATACAGTAGCGTGAGCTACTGTATTTAAATAATTATTTTAACTTTGGCAAGAGTTATTCTGTTACATAGGTTTTATTATGGGGCTGTTTCTATTGGCATTTATTATATATAAACAGTCGAGGTCATAAAATACTCGAAGCAACAGATGCACTGCGATGAATGTTGAAGTTTTGATGAAACCGGACAATATTTGTATTTATAAGGTTTTATTCAAGGAAGCTTTCGAGACGTTTCCGTCTTGAAGGGTGTTTCAGTTTTCTTAAAGCCTTGGCTTCTATCTGCCTGATTCTCTCTCTTGTCAGCCCGAAAACTTCTCCAACCTCTTCAAGAGTATAGTCGGTCTTTTCCCCTATACCAAGCCGCATCCTGATTACTTTTTCTTCTCTTGGTGTAAGAGTTGACAGAACTTTATCTATCTCTTCTTTCATAGAGATTCCTACAAGTTCCATAAAAGGCGAAGGTGATTTCGGGTCGGCTATAAAATCTCCGAGCTTTGATTCATCATCTCCTATGGGAGTTTCAATGGATATGGGCTCATTGGAAACCTTCATGATTTTTCTTACCTTTTCCAGGGGGAGCCCGGCTTTGTTGGAAATTTCATCAAGATTCGGTTCTCTGCCAAGTTCCTGAAAAAGAGATATGGTTACCTTGGTAATTTTGTTCATTGTTTCGAGCACATGGACAGGGACCCTGATCGTACGCGCATAATCCGCAATTGCCCTTGTGATTGCCTGCCTTATCCACCATGTCGAATATGTAGAAAACTTGTACCCCTTTTGATAGTCATATTTTTCTGCGGCCTTCATGAGGCCCATATTTCCTTCCTGAATAAGGTCGAGAAAAGAAAGGCCTCTGTTCAGGTATTTTTTTGCAATATTTATAACAAGTCTTAAATTTGCCTGAATAAGCCTGTTTTTAACAATTTTTAAGCCGTTTTCTATCTCGTTTATTTCCATTAATTTAAGTCTTACAACCATCGCTTCGTTTGCATCCATGAACTTTTGTTGTTTCCCGATCTTTCTTATAATCTCTTCGAGGATCTTCTTGTTCAGTTTAAGATTAATCAGAGTTTCTTCAATTTTATCGTCAATAGCTTGGAGTTTTTTTTCTAATTGCTTCCTGTTCTGATCATCAGCCTTTGGCAGTTTATTTTTTAATTCCTCTTTTTTATCAAAAAAACTCTTTACATTGTTTATTAAGGAGATAGCCTTTTTCTTATATTTTTCTTCATCTTTTTTTGTATAATTAATCTCATCAATATTTTTAATGACATCGATAACGCTGATAGTCTCTTTCTTGAGCTGCGAGCCGATCTCCTGTAGTTCATGAACAGACTGAGACAAGTCAAATAGAAGATTTCTTATCTTTTTCTCACCCTCTTCTATTTTTTTTGCTATCGTATATTCTTCATCGGATGTCAGGAGGGATACCCTGCCAATATCCTTTAAATATGCCCATATGATGTTGTCCGTTCTTTCAGACGGAAACTTTTCTGTTTCTCCCCATTCCTGTGTTTCTTCTTCCGTTGTTTCAGTTTTCTCTTTTATTGTTTCAACGATGTCTATATTGGATTCGGAAAGAAAGTCGAATATATCTTCAATATCTTCAGGCGAAAAAATGTTTTGCGGCAAAAAATCGTTTATTTCATCGGGAGTGAGATAACCCTTTTCCATGCCAATGTCAATAAGATGTTTTATCTCAGTAAAATTTTTTATACTCATTTTAGCCCCAAAATGTAAAGAATGCCCTTTTTATCACGAAAGGGCATTCTTATCTCATTATCAGATATCTTTATAATGTTTAACTATAACAGCAATTTAACGGTTAGTCAAGCCAGTTTTAGAATGGTACAGAAAGTATTTGACTAAACAAAAAATACCATATATAAAAAACTTATAAAATATTATGGAGGTTGATATGTTCAAAAAAATTGTGTGTCCTGTTGATTTTTCTGAATTTACAAACGATATTATCAAGTATTCCGTTAGCTTAGCAAAAAAATATGATGCAGAGCTCCATCTTTTTCATGTAATACCTAATCTGAATTACTTTACTCCCTACGAATCCTTCCTAAGCCCCGAAAACCTTGTGTTAATAGAAAGAAATATTGAAAAAGAGGTAGAAAAAGACTTTGAAAAGATAATAAAAGGGATTGATCTGCCTGTGATAAAAGTAATTAAGACCGGTGTTGTATTTGTCGAAATCATAGATTATATAAAAGCGGAAAATATTGACCTTGTGGTAATCGGGACAAATGGAAGAAGCGGAATTGAACATATCCTGATAGGGAGTGTTGCTGAGAAGATTGTAAGAAAATCACCATGTCCTGTCCTTACGATAAGACCGAAAGAAAAGGCTCTCTAAAAAATAATCAGGCTAAATCATCATAGGCTTTAGGCTATGGTGGTTTAGCCTGATTATTTGCCTCCACTTCCAAACTTGCTATTAGTCATGAAACAACCAGTTTTTATTGTAGCCGCTGCTTTTTGAATATTGGTATATAATTCTATAATTTATTTATGTCCCTTAAAAATCAGCAGAATTAGATACGCCCATACAATTCTTTTACATTTTTGAGTGGAATAATCTCAATTTCTCCGGTCTTCTCCACTCCCTTCGGGCAGAAGACTTTCTTTATTCCTAATCTTTCACATTCTTTTAATCGAATATCCATGCTCATGACTTTCCTTATTTCGCCGGTCAGCCCTACCTCTCCGAATAATGCCGTATCTGCGCCGACATTCACGTCTTTATAACTTGAGATGATTGATGCAGCGACAGCAAGATCTACAGCCGGTTCGTTTACCTTAAGGCCGCCCGTTATGTTGACATAGACATCCCTGTCGAAAAATGGTTTGCCCAGGGCTTTTTCAATGACAGCTATGATAATGAATAACCTGTTCGGGTCATAGCCGAGTGATACCCTTTTCGGAATGGAAAATGTTGTCTTCGGTATTACAGACTGCACTTCAAGCAGGATGGGCCTCGAACCGGTAATATGAGGAAAGAGCGTGCTCCCGGCGCCGATATCGCCCCTCTCAGAGATAAAAAATTGCGATGGGTTGTCTACATCAGCGAGCCCATCTTTTTGCATCTGGAATATCCCTACTTCATCAACAGGGCCGTACCTGTTTTTTATTGCCCGGAGCATTCTGTAAGGCAGCATCTTGTCACCCTCAAAATACAGGACCGTATCAACCATATGTTCCAACACTTTAGGCCCTGCTATAGAACCTTCTTTTGTTACATGTCCTATGATTATGTGGGTGGTTTCGCTTTTTTTCATCTCCATAATCAATCTTGAAGAGACATCTTTTATCTGCCCTATGCTCCCGGGAAGCATGGGGAGTAATGAATTATATACGGATTGAATGGAGTCTATAATTACAAGACGATATGTTTTTTCAGATAATGCTCCCAGTATATCTTCAAGCCGGTTCGTTGTAAGTATTGAAAAAGGGTCTTTTATGTTCAGCCTTCTTTTTCTGGAGGATAGTTGCCTTAAGGACTCTTCGCCTGATACGTACAATACTTCATATCCAAGTTCAATCATCCGGGATGCTACTGCAAAACATACTGTGGTTTTGCCTATGCCCGGATCGCCCCCGAGAAGTATGGATGACCCGCATACAAGGCCGCCGCCAAGAACCCTGTCCATCTCGGTAAGACCAAGGGTAAGCCTCTCTTCCGGTAGCTCCTCATCAGAAATTATTACCGGCTTTTCGGTGACGCGGAATTCTTCTTTCTCAAGTTTGTCTTCTTTTATTGTATCCCAGGAGGCGCACCGGGGACACTTACCCATCCACTTAGATGTTTCATAACCGCATACTTCACAAACAAAGACTGCTTTTTTAGACATTTTCATCCTTTTTCAAATGCAATCTTAAAAAGGCCGCCTGATACTTTAACAGTTTTTTTGTCCATTCCATTGTTTTCGGGAACTCATCAGGAGCAAGTTCAAGTGTTATCATCCCATCATAACCCAATTTTGTCATAGTGTTCAGCAATTTTGCAATCGGCAGTTCGCCTCTTCCAAGAAAAAGATGGCTTTTAAAAGATTGATTATCGCTTATATGGATGTTCCTGAGCCTTCCTGTATTAAAATATTGAAGGAAGACCGCAATAATATCCTCGCCGCATGTTGCTATATGAGTAGTATCAAAGGCGAAAAACAGATTTTTTTTCATGCCGAATGCTATCAGGTCGTGGTAATTATAAAGAACATAAGGAGCAAGCATCAGTTTATTTCCTACGCGAGGCATATTTTCTAAGGTCAGGCATACATCATCGCTACCGAATTCCCGTTGAAAATCTTCCGTGTTTTTAAACCATTTCAAAAAAGAAAGTTCAAGTGAAAACCATGAGGGCGGGTGGAAATTAACCAATTGAGCTCCCAATGTTTTTGCAACTTCAACGCTCTTCATTAAGCCGTTTTTTTGCGTACGCCAGGCATTTATCATTGCGAAAGGGGCGTGTACCGAGTATATGGGCAATATTTCAAGACAGGATTTTACGGTATCTATGTAGTCAGCTTTGTTAAACCTGCTGTCAATCACCAGATCACAGCCGTCAAAGCCCGCCTCTGCTGCAAGGTGAAAAACATCCCTTATGGGGAGAAAGTAGAAACACCCTGTGGAAAAGAGGATTTTCATAAAATCATGATTGATTCGTCGTTATCTGTGAGCACTCTGTAGCGTGAATTTTCAATCAAGACTGTATTTTCAATGCCGCAGGCGCCTTTTTTGGGAAAAACCATCTTGGGTTCTATGGCAAAGACAGCTCCTTCTTCTATGGGATAGGTGTGGCTTGCTGCGATAAAGGGTAATTCCGCGAGTTCAATACCGATTCCGTGAGCAAGAAATCTTACTTTATAGGGTTTATAGCCAAGATAATAATCTCCGTAGCCGAGCTTTTCCGCCAGCTTATTCGAGTATTCGAAAAGATCCCGGCTTATTTCTCCCTCCAGTACCTTGTCGAGAACGCGGTAGTGTATTTCCCGGCAAGCCTCAAAAGCTCCCTTGAAAGGCTCAGGCATTGATCCTATAGCATACATCCTTGTCTGGTCAATCTGGTAGCCGTGATAGCAGATTCCGAAATCCACAAGAATCGGTTCGTTTCTCTTAATTTTTTTCATGCTTGCGCCTACCGGAAAGGCCGGTGAAAGTCCCAACCCGCCCATAGGAGAATCAGACTGGCTTACGATGCTTCCTGTACGTCCGCTTATAACATGCCATGTATATGCTTCATAATTCATGGACCGGACGCGCAAAAGGCCCTCGTGCCCGAGTTTTTTCGCGTATGCTTCCAGGAGACCGGCAAGCTCAATTTCCGTCATCCCTTCCTTCAATATTTCCGGTATATATTGATAGACCTTTTTTTGTATCGCTGCGGCACGTTCCATAATCTTTATTTCAAAAAGTGATTTTCTTTTTCTCAGTTCTTTTGTAAGCGGGGATACGTTTATGAGTTCGCATGGTCCGAGAAGGTCTTTGAATTTTATTACATCATTGTAAGGAATCACATCAAGCTGCATTCCGACCCTTTTCAATGGCTTGATGTAGGGAAGAATATCTTTTATAGACTGTATGGGGACAATATCCTCTATGGGGGATTCCCTGCGAGCCCTTGATATCTCCTTCTTTACGAACAGAACAGGCTTGCCTTCCAGCGGTAAAAATAGAAGTGAATCCTGCATTGTGCCGGAGAGGTAATAGTAGTCTATCTTGTAGTGGAAAAAGGCCCCGTCGATAGAGGCCTTTTCCATTAAATCTTTTGTTTTTTCAATTCTGTTGTAAATTTCTTCTTTTGACGCGTAGAGCATGCAATTATTTATCCTTCCATACAGGTTTTCTCTTATCCATAAATGCGCCGATACCTTCAACAGCGTCTTCTGTTTTCATGCAGCCGTGGAGATAGATAATCTCCGAAGCTTTGAGCGCTTCAGTGAAATTCAGGCCAAGCCCTGCCTTGATGGCGCGTTTTGTCCAGATACTGACCGGTCTGCTCTTATTCAGGTATTCGGCAAGATATTTATCCACTTCAGCTTTAAAATTCTCAACAGGAAGCACGACATTTACAAGGCCTGCTGCCTCAGCTTCTTTCGCGGATAAGCTTTTGCCGGTTAATAAAAGCTCGTAGGTCTTTTTAAGGCCGATAATTTTCGGGAACAATGCGGCAGCAACAGGCGGGAACACGCCTACCGCAATCTCCGGCTGGCCGATTTTTGCCTTTTCAGAAGCAATAACGATATCGCAGAAACTTGAAAGTTCGCAGCCGCCGCCCAGAGACCTGCCGTTCACGACTGCAACGGTAATAACATCCATCTCTGCCATGTGCCTAAACATCCCATGAAAGACGTCGATCATTTCATCAACTTTGTCTTCTGTGTGGTCCGCTACATCTACGCCGTCACAGAATGCCTTCTCTCCTGCGTGATCGAAAACGAGGAGCTGTACGGACTGGTCTTTCTTTACCTCAACAAGGACTTCATTAATCTCTTTCATCATGGTAATAGTAAGCCAGTTTGACGGAGGTGTATTAAGTGTTATCTTTGCAACTTTATCTTTTTTTTCATAAACAATGCTATTGAAACTCATGGCTATTCTCCCTTCATAATTTATTCATAATCCGCATAGATATCTAAGAGGTTTTATTTTGCTGTGAACCATGAACAATAAACTCTGAACCTATAATAAAAAAAAGGGGGGATAAACCCCCCTTCGGTTTGTTTCTCTTGTTACTTCGCCTGCGGTTTGCCAAGAACTTCTGCAAAAAAAGCATCGTTGACCAATGCGCCCTTTGCAATGAGCTGACGGTTCTTGATGAAATCGATGGTGTCTGCGCCGGTGATCTTCTTGGTGTTGAATGCGCCGAAACCAAGGAAGGCCTCGCCCATCATGTTTGTTGCCAGCCAGTATCTGTGGTCGTTCTTGATCTGATCCCAGAAGAATTTCTTTTTCTGTCTGATGCCGTCAATGGACTTGTTCAAGCATCCCGGGAAGAGGTTCGCGAAAATCCAGCTAACTCTGTCAACTTCTGCATCGACAAGTGAAAAATCATAGGCGTTGTTTTTAATCTGCTCGCCTACCCATGCCCGTGCGTCCTTTGCTTCCTGACCTGTCTTGTTCTCACCATATACAATCTCGCCGTCTTTTACGAAGACATCGGTGATAACCTGAGGATTCCTTACCCATTTGCCGTCAGCGTCTTTCAGGACGGGGATTGCCTTGGAGATAAGGTTTTTTGCTTTCATTTTGTATGCTGAAAACATTTCACAGCTTACACAGCTCCACATTGCATCTTCAGCGCTTAAGAACCAGGGGAGGAAGTCAGAGGAGCCGCCCACAGGTGCTGAACCATGTCTCGGACCGGCCTGACCGAAGATAGCAAGGTCGGAAGAAATAGCAATATCACATGCAAGGCCGATTTCCTGGCCGCCGGCAACTCTCATGCCGTTTACGCGGCAGATTACCGGTTTCTTGCACATAAGGATGCTGTCAACCATATTGTTGAAAAGTTCCATGTATGAACCGTACTCTTCCGGTCTCATGCTGTAATATTCTGAATATTCTTTTGTGTTGCCGCCCGTGCAGAAGGCGTTTGCGCCTGTGCCGGTAAAAATTACGCATACTACTTCGCGGTCTGTGGAAGCATTCTCAAAACCGGCGATGACGCCCTTTACCATCTCTGTGGTGTAGGAATTAAACTGAGACGGGTTATTGAGTCTGATCCATGCATTGTAAAGACCCGGTATTACGTTGCCCTTAGGATCTTTTAACGGTCTTTTTTCATATACGGTACAGGGAGCTTCTGTGCCCCACCACTGTGTACCATGTCTGCTGTGATCCTTCATTTCGTTTTCTCTTGGCATCCAATCTAATAAACCTGCCATACTTTCCTCCTCTTAAAATTTTGTTTTTTTAATTAAAAATCTGGTGTTAATACAACCCTCTTAGCGGGTGATCCAGCTTTGTGAATCTCATCAAATGTAGCCGCAATGGTGCTCATTTTTCTTACGTCAACAAAAGGATCGATAACGATCTTCTTTGTAAGAACCATATCAAGCACTATCGGGTAATACTCGGGCAGACAGCCCCATGTTCCGATAATTTCTGCGTCAAAGGCCATAAGCTTTGAGAACATATATTCGCTCTTCGCCATGCCGTAGCCGAGAAGTACTAATTTTCCGACAAATGTGAGCAGATCAAGCGCGAGTTCCTGTCCTGCCTTTGCGCCGGTTACTTCAAAAATCTTCCAGCCTGTGTTGGCAAGGCCGTTTGACTTGCAAATGCCTCTCCATTCACCAACGAGAGTTTTGTTGTCTTTATCTAACGTGCTGAGTACGAAATCACAGCCGTAATCAAGGGCTCTTTTCAGTTTCTCAGGGTTTCTGGCAATACCGATAACGGTTTTTGCGCCGAGAGCCTTTGCTGTCTGAGCCATATATACGCCTACGCCGCCTGTTGCGCCGATGATAATTACATTGTCGCCAGGCTGAAGGTCTGCTCTTTTTGCAGCCTGATACGGGGTGGTTACCGCGTCTGCAATTACGGCAAGCTGTTCAAGGGCGTATCCCTTCTTGTCGGTTACAAGGCAAAGATCGATAGTCGGTACGGGTATGTGGCTTGCAAATCCGCCGTATACGCCGATGCTGTTTCCGGGCATCTTCTGAGCAAGGCACCTGTTGCCTCTTCCTGTTTTGCAGAGTATGCACTGTCTGCATGGCATAACTGCCGGGATAATAACTTCTTTTCCTATCCATGCTGCATCGCCGGCAACAACTGTTCCCGCGATCTCATGTCCGAGAGCCAGCGGTGGTTTGCTGACGGTAGGCACGCCGTCATAGAAATAGCCAAGGTCTGTGTGGCATACGCCGCAGCCTGCAACTTCTACAAGCACTTCTCCTGCCTTAAGTTCGGGTACGGGAATTTCAGCAATTTCCAGTTTTCCCGGTGTGGTTTCTTTTGTTTCTCTGTTATAGACTGTCGGTTGAACCATCTGCCACTGTTTTATTGTCTTTGGTACTTCTCCCATTACAACACCTCCTAATATATTTTAAATATTGAATATCACCTCCCTACTTCTTACGTCATTCCATAACCGCCGTCTACGCAAAGGAGCTGTCCTGTCACATAGCGTGAGTCGTCTGATGCAAAAAATACAAAGGCTGGAGCAACATCTTCCGGCTCGGCATATTTACCAAGCAGGATTCTTTTCGTATAAATTTCTTTAAGCTTATCATCTGTTGAAATTGTATGGGTCATTTCCGTTGTAACAATGCCCAGAGAGATTACATTTGCCGTAACATTAAACTTGGCGAGTTCCCTTGCCATTGATTTTGTCATAGAAACTACTCCGCCCTTGGCAGCGCTGTAATTTATCTGACCTATGGTGCCAACAATGCCGGCAACAGAAGTAACATTTACTATCCTGCCGTAATTCTGCTGCATAAAATATTTCGATGCTGCCTGAGCGCAAAGCCAGGGACCTCTCATCTGGATATTGACAACCTCATCCCACACTTCTACCGACATCTTGTGCATCATGGCCGGTTTTGAGATGCCTGCATTGTTTACAAGAATATGTACTGTACCGAAGTTTTCCACACAGGCGTTAATGATTCCTTCCGCGTCCGCCTTCTGGGCCACGTCGCCTTTTACAGCAACTGCCTTCCGTCCCATGCCCTTAATTATTTCGACTACCTCATCGGCTGCTTTACTGTTTGAGGCATAGTTTACCACAACATTTGCGCCTTCCTGTGCAAAGGCGATACTGATGGCCCTGCCTACACCCCTTCCACCACCTGTAACTACAGCATTTTTTCCTTCTAATTTCATTGGCACCTCTCTTTAATTAATCGTTTGTGAAATATTTTATTAGTGTAATATTATATTTTAATAGCAATTTATGTCAAGACAAAAAAGATATATATCGATTAAATTTCTCTTATTTGTTAACCGATAATTAAAACTGTGTTGACAGGGCAATTATAAATAAAAAATGTAATGTTAACTTATTGATAGAGACAGGAAAACAGGAAGGCAAATTATTAATGAAATATTTCACATGACTTATTATCCCATAAAAAATAATTGTTTTTCGAGACCTTTGCAAAAGTGCCCTGATCACTATTTTCTGTCATTCCGGCGGAAGCCGGAATCCAGTGAATTCAATTACTTATGGATACCGGTGCTTGTGCCCTTCAGGGTATTCACCGGTATGACTGCACTTTTGGATTTTTGCAAAGGTCTTTCTTTGGATGACGATATAGTGAAAAATAAAGACAATGAAATGAGGACAAGCCTGAGTATTGATTCAGGAATGAATGATATTTTGACTGTACCGACTTGTTAAACTTCTAATCCTGAGAAACTTTTACCTTGAAAATCCGTCTGCGAACTAATGTTACAAAGTTGATCTCATTATCATCTTTGTGCTGAAATTATAGGCCTCTTCGTCTAAAAACTCATCGTAGCTTATTTCTTTTGCTACCATGCTGCTCCCGCACTCGGGACAAAAAATATTCACAGTTTCTCCTGAAAGAAACATAAACCCGCATAGGTCACATACGTATTCATCTGGCATTTTCAAATTTATTCCTCCTCAATTTCCTGCAATCCTCATTTTCCATACAGAGCGCATGGACAATGCATTGTGTTCTGTGCTGACAGTAATCACCCGGATGCGGACAGGGGTTTTTATCAATATCAATATATTCCTTGTATTTCAAACAAAGGTATTTTTTCTCCATGAAAAATTGTTTGTAGATTCATTATATGCATAGCAAGGGAGAATGTCAAATTATGTTCTCCATCAGTGCCTGTTGAAGTACTGCTCCAGAATTACCTTGAAATTCCTGCTTATTTCCTTTTCTCCTTTGATTATTTGCCCGTGTCCGGGGATCAAATACTCGACATTGAGTCTTGACAGCCTTTCAACGCTATCTGCCAGTGCGACAATATCACCGCCTTGAAAGTCTGTTCTTCCTACCCCCATGTAGAAAACTGTGTCACCGGAAAAGAGCGCTTTTTTTTCTTCCCAATAGAGGCAGATAGAACCGGGTGAATGACCGGGTGTGGGGATGATTTGCAATGATTTATCTCCAAGCTTGACTATGCCTTCCTGGAGAAACAGCTTGAAGGTCGCCTGAGGTATTCGACAGCCTGTTGCAAGAAAAAATTCCTTGCCTCCGTTATTTAAATATCCATATTCTTCCCTGCTTATGCCTTTCAATATTTCCTTATCAAATAAATCGATTGCTTCAATGTGGTCAGGGTGGCTGTGGGTACATAATATGCATTTTATATGATCTATTGTTTTTCCGTCCCTTTCCATGCCTTCGACGACATGGTTAAAAAGATGTCTGTGCCCGGGGTCGATCAATAAAGGAATCTTGCCGTCTATAAAAAATGTGTTGCAGTTATTTTCCTGATGAGATGTCCAGGAATATGCGTACAGGTCATCTGTTATTTTCATTGGGCCTCCTGCTGTGTCCCTGCTAACAGGTCTTCCGGTATGATGCCGCGTTTTTCCGCAACGTGCCTGTTTACTGTGCCGTTATTTGATTCTATGGAAATAACCGGAGATTCGTTCTTTCCGTAATACCCCATAATATTTGCTGTTGTGTTTATAATCTCATCGTCGAAGGCGCCTTTCAGAATGGCGACGGGGCCGCTGAACCCTATCGGATAAAATGATATGTAATCGGGCGCTGACCAAAGCGAGATAAGTTTATCATTTTCTGCTTCATTCCTGCCCACGATAAGCTTGGTGTCAGCCCGCAGCCTGAAGTGTCTTCCTATGCTCAGCAATTCCAGGTCCTTCATGGTAAAGGCATTATCATATTCAAAAAGATCCTTGAGCTTCTTCGTAAAAATCGGGTCGGTAAGAAGGCAGCCGCCGCCGGGGGAGCCGAACTCTGTAAGGTTGTATTTCTCGGCAAGACGGTATTGCGGTGTCCTTGACCTGCCTGAAAAATCCAGCAATTTGTTTCTGTCCAGAATGCCTTCCTGTTCAGGTATTGAAGGTGAAAAATGCGTGGCAGACAGAGGCCTGACTATAAGACCTTCAAGGCCGCTGGCCTTTTCGATGATCCGTATTGTGTCCCTTCTTTGCGACATAGGTCTCTGGCCGAGCACTTCTCCTGTCACAACAAAGCTTGCCTGCTCTTCTGCCATAATCTCCTTTGTTTTGTGCAGCATAAATATTCTGCAATCAATGCAGGGGTTTATGTTTTTGCCGTAGCCGTACCTTGGTGACCTGACAACATCAATAAACTCAGGGCCTTTATGCTTGAGTATTAAACCTATGCCAAGTTCGCTGACTGCTCTGACAGCCTGCAGTCCCCGTTCTTTCTCTCTTTTGCTGCTGAATGGCGAAGTAAAATGAAGGGCTATGACGTCTATTCCCTGTTCCATGATAACCTTGGTTGAAAGGACGCTGTCCAGACCCCCGGATAATAGTGAAATCGCTTTTTTTTTCATAATTGTTTCGCAGATAGCTTTTTTATCGTTTCTTGCTCATAGCTCATGGTTTACAACAAGCTGAAAGTTATAAGATGAGAACCTGGTTTTTTCATACCTGGTGCTCTTTGTTTATTCCAAGCTGTCTGAAAATACCTCCGGAATCCTTTCTTCAAGGGTATTCATTTTTATACCTGATTCAATGCCGGGCAGAGGCGCAACCGGATTTGCAAGGAGGAATTTGCCGGAGTTTACCCAATCCTTTAATATCACGGAGATTTCTCTTGCCTTTGCATAGCTTGAGATGGGAAATGTCGGCACATCTTTGCCGTTAATGGATATTCTGCCGGATTTCAATTGGGCATAATTTACTTCGCAGATGCTTTTCGGTATTCTGTTCGGATAATCATTGCCATAGTCAACAACCTGAGCCCAGAAATCCTCATCGCTTCTGGACGTAAAATAGGCCATTTCTTCGTCAAGTACGGGGATAGGGATTCCGAGACCTATAAACATGGTCGATCCGTAACCGATAAAGCTTGCGCCTTTCAGGAAATCGCTGCTCATCTGCTTTGTGTCCCCGATAGTTGCTATTGTCCCGGCGCCTGCCCTGGGAAGTCCGTCAGGGCTTCTTGATACATCAGGGTTGTGTTGGGTTCCGTTCCATGCAACATAACCGATGCCGCCTCCCAGGAATATCCTCGTACCGATTCCGATGGTTCTGTACTTCGGGTCTTTCAAAAGCGGGGAGAGCTGACCGGCGCTGCAATAGTTCGCGTTGTGCATTTTCGGTTTTAATATTCCCATATATGTATAAATAACCTTGTTGGTGAGGTTTACGGCAACATTGTAATTCTGATAGGCATTCCTCGGGTTGTAAAGATATGCCTCATTCACGTTATCTTTATTTATATATGTTTCGATTTTTTTGTTGGGGTAACAGTCTGTGCCGTATGCTGTGGCCATAAGGCGTATATCTTTTCCGCTGACAAAGTCTTCAATCACATGGCCGCCGCCGTATTTAAAAGCGCCGGGATAGACCATATTCCTCGGATCGTCATCGGGCATTGCCGTAGCGCCGATATAAACGTCAACCGCGGCAATTCCGCAGTAAGCGGGCACGTCGTTGAGGAGACATTTCCCTCCGCCTATTTTTATCCTTGGTTTTGAATGACCTACATTTATAAACATACCGCTGCTGCACATTGGCCCGAATGTGCCCGTTGTTACAACATCTACATACTCGGACGCCTTCTTTGTGCCCCTTTCTTTCGTAATCTCTATCATTTCTTCAGCAGTTACAACAACTACCTTGCCGTTTTTGATTTTTTCATTAATTTCATCAATTGTCTTCAATATCGCCTTCCTTGCCCTCTTATTTCACGGAGGAATTAAATAATTCTGTTGAAAGGTACCTGTCGCCGAGATCAGGTATGATAACTACAATTAAATTTCCTTTAAATTCCTTCATTTTTGCAATGTTAATTGCCGCCCACATTGCCGCGCCGGAGGATATGCCGCAGAATATTCCCTCTTCTTTCGCAAGCCTTCGCGCCATATCAAAGGCATCATCATTGGAAACCTTTACAATTTTGTCGATGATGCTTCTGTCTAATATATCGGGAATAAACCCCGCGCCGATGCCCTGTATCTTATGCGGCCCCGGCTGACCTCCTGAAAGTACGGGCGAAGCTTCAGGCTCTGCCGCTATTACTTTAAAAGAGGGTTTTCTTTTCTTCAGGGTAACGCCTACGCCCGTAATAGTCCCGCCCGTTCCGACGCCTGCAACCAATGCATCCGCCATGCCTTCCGTGTCATGCCATATTTCTTCGGCTGTTGTTCTTGCGTGTATTGCCGGGTTTGCGGGGTTCTTAAATTGCTGGAGCATAATAGCCTTCGGATTTTCCTTTATTATTTCTTCAGCCTTGTCAATAGCTCCTCTCATACCGAGCGCGCCCGGCGTTAAAACAAGTTGAGCGCCGAATGCCTTCAGCATGCTGCGTCTTTCCATACTCATTGTTTCAGGCATTGTGAGGATCAGGCTGTATCCCTTAACAGCGCATACAAAGGCAAGGGCAATGCCGGTATTGCCGCTGGTAGGTTCAACAATGGTTGTATCGTTATGCAGGATACCGGCTTTTTCAGCAGCCTCTACCATGTTTATCCCGATCCTGTCTTTTATGCTTCCGCAGGGGTTGAAAAACTCAAGCTTTGCAACTATCCGCGCGTCAAGCCCCTTGGAAAGCCTGTTAATTCTTACGAGTGGCGTATGTCCTATAAGCTTGGTTATATCATCGGCTATGAGCATTGTATATGTCTCCTTGAGGAAGATTATACACTAATTTCGCTATAATTATAAGAGTTTTTTAAAGACCGGCAGGGATAAACCCTGATTCCTCGTTCATTGGTTTTCCTTTGTTCGGTCAAGAGCAATGACTTAACTCTTATTGTTTATTTGTTTGTATACATTCCATTGCCCTTGACTATTCATAATCACTATGTATATTTAACTTTAAGAAATGAAAATCATGAAAAATATATTTATCACAGAAAGGAGAAGCTGATATGACAACCATGGAAAAAGTATGCGGGATTATTTTGAAAATCAAGAAGAAGGATATTTCAGCAGCCGACTTAAAGCTTGAAGCGTCCCTGGTTGACGACTTAAAGCTTGATTCGCTCGATTTTGCGGAGATGCTGGTTTTGGCCGAAGAAGCCTTTTCCATTGAGATTCCCTTGGATGACGCAAACAGGCTTACGACAATCGGAGCGGCGGTAGAATATTTCGATAAACGCGTTGCAAAGTAATTAAGTCTTTTGCCGGAAGATCAATTTCATATTGCACCCGTCGATGCAGCCAACTCTCATCATGCGGGAACGGTTTTCCGTTCCATATATGGTGAAGACTTCCCTGTCAGGTATGTGTATCAACCGGATGCTTTGTGCGGGGAGATAGAGTCCGGTCGATTGATTTCCTTGTTGGCCTTTGATATGAATGGGCAAGCAGCCGGATATATCTCCATGTACAAGACCGCCCCCAATTCCCGCCTTTGGGAAATAGGAAATCTGGCGGTTGTTCCTGCGTACAGGTATACCGACATTTCCTTGCGCTTGATCCGTTTTCTTTTTGATTTTGCCGCAAATAGTATAGCTATAATCGACGGGATTTTTGTCGAAGCGGTCTGCTCACACTATTTTACTCAGGTTAATGCGAAAAAGAACGGGATGGTTGATTGCGCGCTGGAGTTGGATCAATTAGACGGCGACAGCTTCAAGGATGAGAAAAGCAACAAAGCCGGCACCGCGCGTGTATCCTGCGCGCTCTATTTCCGGGAACTGACAGATCTATCGGAGGCCGAATTTGTTCCCATCAGGTATGATGATATTTTAAGACAGATTGCCGGTTCACTGCGTCCAAGGATTCTTATCCGGTCTATTGATCCCTTGCCGGCCGATGAGAAGACAATACTTGAAGAGAAATATTACGCTTCCGCCCGAACATGGAAAACGGCAATCCAGACAATCGGCAGCGACTGGACCGCGGTGGTGGAGGATATCCTGAACAAAGCAGGGCAGCGTCAGGTGATGAGCCTGCAAGTCACAGTGAATATGGCCTGTCCTCATATCGGCTCGGCTGTGGATTTACTTCGGGAGAAGGGGTTTTTCTTTGGCGGAATGTTTCCGCGCTGGTTCGGGACAGACGGATTGCTCATGCAGAAATTATTCGGGAGCGAAAGGGAATACGAAAAAATAAAGCTTTATACACCATTTTCCCGGGAATTGCTGGCATTTATTGAATCCGATTGTGAAGCGGTTCGAGGGGAATAATAATGCCGCACCCCGGAAGGTTGAAAGATGATGGAGAAGAAAAATGGTTAATGAAAAAATAAACGCTTTTATTGCCGGTGTCGGTGTTTGCATCCCTGATACGGTGCTGACAAATTACGACCTGGCCAGGACAATGGATACGAGCGAGGAGTGGATTCGAACAATGACCGGGATCAGGGAGCGCCATATCATCGATCCGGAACAGGCAACCTCCGATCTCGGTGTCGTGGCTGCACAACAGGCCATGATACAGGCAGAGATCAATCATGCTGATGTTGATTTGATTATCACGGCTACCATGAGCCCCGATTTGCCGGTGCCGGCAACTGCCTGCATTATTCAGGAACAACTGGGGATGAAGAATACTCCTGCCTTTGATGTGTCGGCAGGGTGTTCGGGTTTTATCTACGCGCTGGTTACGGGTGCCCAGTTTATTTCCACCGGGTTATACGGGACTGTATTAGTAATCGGGGCTGACGCGAATTCCAGGATAGCCAACTGGGAAGATCGCGGGTCATGTATTGTTGTCGGAGACGGGGCCGGCGCTGTCGTGTTGCGACCAGCCTTACCGGAGAAGGGCATTTTATCGATGCGCCTTGGCGCTGACGGGTCAGGGGTGAAGCATCTGCATATTCCTGCCGGTGGAAGCCGCATGGCAGTGACTGCCGAAAATATTGCGGCAAATATGCACAAAGTTAAGATGGATGGACAGGAAGTATTTCAATTTGCCATGCGGATGCTGCCGAAGGTAACGGAGGAGGCAATTGAAATGGCCGGAATCAGTAAAGATGAGGTCGCGCTGATCATCCCGCACCAGGCCAATCTGCGGATTATTGAGGCAGCAGCGCGCAGAATGGATCTGCCGATGGACAAATTTATGATAAATCTGGATCGATACGGCAATACATCCTCGGCGTCCATTCCGATCGCCCTGGATGAAGCATTGAAGACCAATAGAATCAAACCGGGTGATGTGGTTGTATTAACAGGTTTTGGAGCCGGATTAACATGGGGAGCAGTTGTAATACGGTGGTAGAAAAACAGTGAGGGCTGCGCGGTTTTTGCCTGAGGTAAAACTTCTCCCTGAACTGCACGATCCGTTCTTTTCGAAGGAATGCAATTCTTCACCTCGTAATCATTGATGTTACATCAAAAATATGTGATATTGTATACTGATTCTGTGAGGGGTTGGATATTGTCAAAAGTTTCATGAAAAGAAGTAAATGAGATATGAAAATAGGAAATT
>CAZHHX010000041.1:0-34884 GCA_964532465.1 uncultured Syntrophorhabdaceae bacterium
TGACTGAAGATAAAATTCAGCAGTTCCTCACCTGGCTTCTGGAATGCGAAGCCAAGGAAGACTGCAAGAGTATCTATGTAGAAGACTACACTTGGTATGACACAGGAAAACGTGATGCTTTCTCCTATGTCCTCAAGATGTTCAAGACTGCATTCCGTGAAGAGCTTCAGTAGTCAGGGAATGTTTCCAGGGGGGAGCCCTTCAGCTCAAAGGTAGTACATCAAAAAATCAAAATCATTTCATTTTGCTCTTTTCCATTTTGTATTTCCGCCATTCTGCCCCTTTTTGTCCTCGCGGCGAGGACGGGGTCAAATTTCTTTTTAAAGGAATCAATTTTCCGCGGCGGAAAATTTCCACCTTGACAATTGATGGGGTCTGTCTGCTGTCCTACCGGCGTCGGAGTGAAAATCTCTCGGCCTAGAAAGGAGGCGATAACATGCCTTACGAAAATGTAATCGTTGTTGATTGCGGAGACGAAGTGATTTGTGATCTCTGCAATGACAGCTACACGGAATCCGAGGAAACCGGAGGGTGCGCAGTCGGCACGTGGGCGCTGTGCCCGAAGTGTACTGAGAAGCTCGAAGAAGAGCCGGACCAGAGATGCGGAGAAAACGAAACATTTCGAGATTTCGTCTATCGATTGAGGAGAGGATAACCTCAAGAGTGGAAACGTCTTTCCTGAAACGGAAGGCTTTTCACTCTCGCGCCTTTTAATTATAGCAGACACCATCAATTGTCAAGGTCTTACTATTTTATATTTTGACCCATTGCCTTTGTTCATCCGCCTCATCCGGCGGAATCACAAAAGCAAGGAAAACGGAAGTCACAGCCAATAAGCGAGGAAAGGCACACCGATTTGCCCCGCGCGGCGCGAAGCCAAAACCGTGTGCCTTTCCTCAGCCGGTGGTAATTCAATAGCGCGTGGAACATTGGAATCGCCAGAGGATGTTTTAAAAAACCAAAACGTCATCCGTTTTATCTCACAAGGAAAAAAGCCATCCAGTTACGAATTTACTCTACGAGGCCACGAGCAAAATTCGCAGCAGAATGGCTTTCTCTGACTACTCTGAAAAACAAATGCCATTTTGGTTTTTCAAAACACAGTTTGTATGTCCCTTTTACATTCTGATTGCCCGCCTTTGGCGGACTATGTAAAAGGAAAGGACTTTATCCCCCATTGTCGTTAAGGAAGATACTGTCTTCCATTCTGAATAAAGTTTGCAGTTCTTTAACAATTTTCGATCAATTCCACTCCAAGATAAACGATAGCGTTTAATCAATCACAATGATTGTGAGAGCGTAAACCTGAGACTCAGTTTTGAATCAAGTTATCGGGTATGCGATAGGCATAGGTGCTTTTGAGAGAACAAGCAAAGAAAGGTTCATATAAATAAGATTTATGATTTTAAGATAGTCTTGTAAAGACGATAGATAGAGAAGATAAGGCAGACCCGCCTATATATGGGTTAGTGAGCTGGTACAGTCACAGGTACGGCGGTTTTTAGAAAGCCGGAGGTAAATGATAGTTTGAAGAAGCTATGGAAGACGTAAGGTGTACGAGGGACACAACTTCACGAGGCTATGTTGAGAATGTGGTATATTCATCGCCATATAGGGCTAAGGGAGATATCAGAAATTCGAAAGGCGAAGTCGCTGATGGATAATGATGGACGCAGCAATCCGCGGCGGATTGCTGATGATGTAATTGCATTACGAGCTAAGAGGAGGAAGAAAAAGAAGAAGAAAAAAACGTAAGAACGAATGACAGTTTAGAACTGAGAGAATATAAAAAAAGAAGAGATTAAATAAGATAAAAGGAGTAATTAACTGCTATTTAACTTGATAGATTTATACAACTTTTTTAGATATATCTAACTCTTCATTGTATTCTTCATTTTCAACTTTTATTTCTGTATATTCTATTTTTATATGTTTCTTATTTTCAACTTTTATTTCTGCTAAATTTATTTCTGGAAATAAAATATCTCTCTTTTCCGCATCTAATATTATTTCAGTGATATAAGTAATTAACTTTTTGCTGATTTTCTCTTCATATGAAAAACCATATTCATTAATAAGATTGTTCAATTCTCTTTCATTATTAACATAATATTTGCTGAAATTTATCGCATCTTCTTTATATTTTATGATTATTTGCTTTATTCTCTTATCAACTTTTCCTACTCTTCTGTCCTTCTCATTGATCGTTTTTATAGATTCTCTAAGCTCTCTCTCAATATTCAACATGTATAAAATCCAATTTGAACTTATCCATTGTAAATAATCAACGATTGTTCCCTTAAAACCATCAAATTTTATTTCATTGTATGCTTTTTCGACTTTTCCTTTAGATAAATTCAGATGCTTAAATTTAACAGTAAACATTATTCCGAGGGAACCAATATGCCTTAAATTGTCATAATAATATGAATATCTTTTCAAAAGTTCTTGTTCTGAAATCTTCATAAAAACAATATAACCATAAATTAATTTAAACGCAACAAGAATGGTATTTCTGGATTACCAGAAAAATAATTCTTGACAACCGTAAATATACATATATAAATAGATTAGCGGAATTTAAATAAATAAAAGGAGGTTTAGATTGGCAAACGAAAAAGAAACTAAAATAATTAAGGTTATTGAGTTATTAAAGGTAGCAAAGCCACTTTTAATCGGACAGATAGCAAAAACATTATGGCCTAACGATTTTAACTACACCACAGATGTTTCCCTTACAAACAATATTAGAAAGATCCTCGACCTTCAAGTTGAACTCGGGAATATTACTAGAGGAAAAGGACACTATGCAACAAATTATCGTGGAATTTTTGAAATCCACGACCAGAAAATCACTGATTGCATAGCTCAGTTAATTTTTACAGGATGTTCTATTTCGGCACACAGAGAAGTTTCATTTTCCAACGGACGCAGAGCAGATTTAGTAGTTTTAATTAGTAAAAACGGAAAAGTCTTATGCGCCATAATTGAAATAATCCACACTGAAACTGAAACCTACTTGCGGGATAAGCTCCATTCTTTCAGAGTGTGGGAAACTGCGAGTGAAGAACTTTCCCAGCTCTTCAATACACCAATCCCCTATTTCACCATCATTACCCACGGAAGCGACGAAGCAATGACGTTTGAAAATTTTATTGAGGAGGTAAAGAAATGAAGGTATTTGTTGCGATTGTGTTTATTTTTGTATTGTGTATTTTTGCTATAGTCAACGCTACTCAACATTTCTCTAAACCCGTTGCTAAGCCGGTACAATCCGAACCGCAGTATAAAAACTGTAGTGGCGAGTCAGGTGTTCATTATGACCGTTGTTTAAATTACATTGCTGAAGCAAAAATGAAGTGTGGTTATTTAAAAAATTCCTCAGGTTATGTGGAGTGCGTAAAAAAATACGGAGGTATGTAATATGGAAAATGGAATTTTGTGGTTAATTGTTTCAAATGTTGGCACAGCCATTCTCTTTCTCGTTGTCGGTTATTTTGTGGCAAAACATAATTTTGAAAAAGAACAGCTATCCAGAGAACTTAATTCCAAGAACGCAGAGATGTGGACAAAAATGATTGAAAAAATCGGAGGTGAAAAATGTCAGACATTGTAAAAAAAGGTTCATTGATTCCCAGTTTAGACATGCCCAATCTTCCTCAGCTTTTCAGCAAACTCCAGCCGGTAGAAACTCCAGAATTAACTTTTGATAAAGGCTTAATTTCTGGATGGTTCCACGAAAAGAAACTTGCCCGAATGGAAAGAGTATCCGAACACGAAGCCAACATAGCCAGAAACAGAGCTTCAGTAACAGAAAATACAGCCAGTTCTATTATAACGGCTCTCACTTTTGGGAAAAGATATGAAACAGTTATTATGAGATATGACAACGAACAAACTTTGATGGTTTTGGCTGTAAAAAAAGAAGAAGCCCTTGTTGCTCAGGAAGTTTACAAAGCCAAGACAATGGAAATTGAATACAACGAGGCCAAATTCAGTTACGAACAAAGGTGCAAGGAGTACCAAAATGATAATGAGAATGAAAATAGGGAATAATGCTGTTGATTATATGCCTGTAGCCGTCAGTCCAAAAGATAGGTTTAAGCCTACTTTTGTTGCAGGAGCAACAGGTTCAGGCAAAAGTGAATGGTTATTATCTGTTTTTTACAACGACGGATTAAGCAAAGTTGCCAGGATATTTATTGACCCATTGGGAACGCTTGCTCCAAGGTTGTGGTCCACCACCCGAGGAAAAGCTAAATATCTTTCCATGGAACATCCTTTGGCCCTTAACCCTATGGTGCTTTCTTACAAACCAAGTCAGATAGTTGACATCATTATTGAAACTCTCAATCTTACCACAACCTCGACGACTGCCAATGAACGATTGACTTCAAAGATGATTTCAATTCTGTCCGATGCTATTATTTTTTGCATCAAACATGAAAGGCTCAACCTTCAGCATGTCAAGGATTTTATTGCCAGAGACAGCGCTGATCACCAGACCAGAGACGGGATAATTTCCCGCCTCAACCTTCTCCTTAAAGACGAGGATTTTCACAAAATAGTTTGTTCCAACAATTCACTGGATATTGGGAAGATTATTGAAAACCAAGAGACTTTGATACTCGATTGCCAGGGCATGGGAGCAATGAAAATGACCTTTGTTGGAGCGCTCTTGGTGAAAATGATACAGGCACATTTTAATTACACAAGAATCAAAGACAGAAAGCCTGTAATTCTTTATATGGATGAGTGCCACAATTTCTTAGACCGTTCCTTTGGGATGATTTTAAAAGAAGGACGTAATTTTAATTTCAGTTGTATTCTTGCTACTCAGGATTTCGCCTTTCTTAAACAAGAAATTACCCACGTTATTCTTTCGAATTCAGGAACTCTCATACTCCTTAGAGCCGGACATATTGAAGGAAATATGATTTCCAGTGAATTCAGATTAATCAATGGAGAAGACGCTAAAATTCTCCCGAAGTATTACGCTTTCGTAAAAACACCAGACGGAGAATATGCAGTTAAATTACCCAGACCCATTTATGTTAAGGAGCTTAAATTGCCCACTATGAAACAAGAAAAAAGAACGTTCGACCTTAAATGGTTTGACATTGATCCGTCCTACTGCTTTCAACTGGACTACGAACCGGATGGAGCAGTCGCTGGTAACGGCTTATGAAAAATAGGCCGGAAACACCGCCTACCTCAACGGAGGAAGGCTACGCTATATGCTGACGGTGACGTGATTGTGCTGGCGACGGGTTGAATTCATTCGATTTCACGCGATGAGTTCAATTTTAAAGGACGATAAGTTTCGCTCCCCTCTCGGCTGCCAATGGTGGCTGAGAGCGGGGGCAAACCCCTTGGAGGAAAAAATGAAAAAATTATATGAAATAATGAAATTAGAAGCAAAAATAGCTGAAAATAGAAAAAAGATTATAGAGAAGCAAATAGAAACTATTATGGAAATTATTACACTTCCTAAACGTTTAGAAGGAAAACTCAATCACCGATTGGAGGAAGACGATGGAACTACTGAAAGCTGAGGAGGTAGCGGCCCTATTAAAATGCTCGATTGAATTTGTGTATAAGCACCGCATTGAATTGGGCGGAACAAAGATCGGTCGGCTCGTTCGTTATAAATTGAATAAAATAAAGGAGGTGATCTTAAATGGCAGTTTACAGACACAGGAACCTATGGATGTACGACTTTATGAAGAACGGAAAGAGATACAGGGAGGGAGGATTCCAGACCAGGAAGGAAGCGGTGGAGGAAGAGGCAAAAGCAAGGGCAACGGCGCGAAAGATAAATATGGACTTCTTGAAGCTTTGCACATCGCGCCTCGAAGATATAGAGACTCGAAGGAGTAAAGGACATTTTGAAAGAAACAAGTTAATTTTTGAGGATTTAATGAAACGCTGGGCTGTAAAATCCGAAGTTACAATGATTGACGTTGAGGATCTTTTGCAGGTAATTTCAAAAGTCTCAAAGCATAAGGCTAACCGTTATTTGGCAATGATTAAAGCTTTGTTTCGGCACGGAATTAAAAGGAAATTGGTTGATTATGATCCGACTATCGGTATTGATAAATTTGGGATAAAGAAAGAACCCAAATACATACCCCTACAGGAGGACGTGGAAAAAGTTTTATCACTTGCTACAGAAGAGTATCGTTTCTATTTAATTGCCATTATTCATACTGCCGGAAGAATGAGGGAAATTAACAAACTCAAATGGGAAGATGTAAATCTCAATGAAGATTATCTGATTTTGAGAACACGTAAAGCCAAGAATTCAGATGTTGCAGAAAGAAAAGTTCCACTGACCAGAACGCTGAAAGCTATACTGGAAGCACTTCCGAGAAGGGGTGAGTATGTTTTTTCCCACCAAGACGGAACAAGGTACGATAACAGAATCAGGTATATCCGTTCTTTATGTAAAAAGGCGGGGGTTAAACGGTTTACTTTTCACAACTTACGGCATTTCTCTGCTTCGAAACTGGCTAATTTGGGAGTAGCAATAACCGATATACAGGAGATTTTAGGGCATACCAGACCGACTACAACAGATAATTATTTGCAAACAATTAAAGGGAGTGTAAGAAATGCGATTGGGAAATTGGATTAAATCCCCCACCAAATCCCCCACCACAAACTTAAGGAAATTGGCGGAAGTGCATGGGAATCGAACCCACCCACGAGCTCATCACCCGTGCACTGGTTTTGAAGACCAGGAGACCCACCAGGCGCCTTGGCACTTCCGTTTGAATAATGTATTAGATGTTTACATCTTTGTCAATCTACTTATATACCGTTTCTATAACATGGAAGGACCATACACCTGATGCTGCAAAAAAAAGCATTATCCGCTGTTATTCTTTACAGACAAAAATCCTTGTCAAGGATCGGCTAACGATAAAATTCCTTTATGGAATCCACGATATAATTCTTCTCCAACTTTGTCAGTTCAGGATATACCGGCAGAGCAAGGCTTGTCATGGCAGCTTCTTCCGAGACAGGAAGGGAGCCTTTTGTATAACCCAGATAACCGAAACATTCCTGAAGATGAAGTGGAACAGGGTAATAGATGCCGGTCTGAATGCCCTTGTCTTTTAAAAATCCCTGAAGCCCGTCTCTCTCTTTTACCCTAATAACGTATTGATGGATTATATGAGATCCGCCGTCATCTGTTTGAGGGAAGATAATGGGCAGTTTTCCCAGTTTTTTGTTGTAAAAATTTGCGTTTTCAATCCTTTTTGCATTCCATGATTCAAGGTAGGGGAATTTGGCAACAAGCGCGCATGCCTTTATCTCGTCAAGCCTGCTGTTTATGCCTATCATCTCGTGATGATACGTAGCGCCGCCCATACCGTGGACTCTGAGCTTTTTTGTCCTCTCACCAAGGTCTTTTCTCTTTGTAAGCACCATCCCGCCTTCACCAATACCGCCAAGGTTTTTTGTAGGGTAGAAGCTCAGAGACGCTATATCGCCGAAACTCCCGGACATTTTTCCGTTTCGCCGGGCCCCGAGCGATTGGGCCATATCCTCGACAACGGGAATCCCGTATTTTTCGCCGATCTTGCATATACTGTCCATATCGCAGAGTTTTCCAAAGAGATGCACTACTGTGATAGCTTTTGTTTTCGATGTTATTGCGCCTTCAATAAGCAGAGGGTCAATATTCAGGTCATCCTTTTTCACATCAACGAATACCGGTTTTGCGCCCAGAAGCGCTATAGAGCTTGCCGTTGAAAAAAATGTATACGGTGTTGTAATAACTTCGTCGCCTGCTTTTATATCAAGGGCCATAAGGGCAAGAATTAATGCGTCAGTGCCATTCGCGCATGTTATCGCGTAGGGCACTCCGGCATAATCTGAAATAGCGCTTTCAAGCAAATTGCAGTATTTGCCGAGAATTAATCTCTGTTCAGAAAGTATTTCCTGGAGGTTTCTTGAAATCTCTTTTTTTACCTTTTTGTACTGCTCTTTTAGGTTTATAACCGGTATGTTCATCAATAATACCTTCCTTTATTTGATTTGATTCAATTTTTATACGGTTTGCCGAATCTATCAAGATATATAATTTCCTGAAGGGGTTTTCTCGGTGTCTCAGCGGGAATGACATCAAAATATCCGAGGGGCGTCATTTCTACTATAGCGTATTCGTCAGGAATTTCTAATATTTCCTCAGCCTTTTTTGCGTCAAAGAGACCGACATGACATGTACCAAGACCGAAATTCCATGCTCCGAGAACAATGTGCTCCATGGCAATCCCTGCGTCAAACATAAACCAATCACCTTTATCAGTCGCAGCCTGTCCTTTAAAAAAACCGGATACGCCTTTTTTTGCGGCAAGGCATATTATTACCGGGGCTTCAACAAGAGCATTCCGGGCGGGATTATTTGATGTTAACGTAGCGGAAAGAAGCTTTTTTGTTTCTTCTTCTTTTACGATTATAAAGCGCCAGGCTTGGGTATTTGCCCAGGATGGCGACCGCCTTGCTGTTTCGAGAATCTCAAGAATAATTTCTTCAGGCACCGGGTCGGCTTTATATTTTCTTATGCTTCGTCTTTCCTGGATTATCTTTAATATATCCATAACTTCTTAAAGACTATGCTAACATATTTTTTATGAAATTCTCAACAATACATTGAATTACTCTTGATATAATGCGGGGCGCCGGGTTGATTATTGCTCCGGCATGTCTGTTTAATGCTTATAATTCAATTTTATCGAGGTCTATCTGTTGAGGCGCGAGCTCCTCTCCGGCATAGTCCAAATAGATTTGTTCCTGAATAAAGAAGTTAAACAATTCAGGATCGATGTAGTTGTCTTTTACCATAAATTTCATTATCTTAATTGCTTCAGAGAGGGTTTTGCCTTTTTTATAAGGCCTGTCTTTGGCAGTAAGGGCTTCAAATATATCAGCCAAGGCAAGTATCCGCGATTGGAGAGGAAGCTGATCTCCTTTCAGGCCAAGAGGGTAGCCTGAACCATCAGGTCTTTCGTGATGGGTTGCCGCATAATGCGAAACATACTTCAATTTCTTCGGGAAGGGCAATTGAGAGAGCATTTTATGAGTAACCTTTGCATGGTTGTTGATGATATCTCTTTCATCTTCAGTAAGCGTGCCGTTCCTTATGCAAAGATTAAGGATTTCATCTTCGGTAAGCACGGATTTCTTTTCACCATCAACGCTCCACTGCCTTTCGGCAATTTTTTTCACTCGCGCTATCATGTCATCCGTCATAAATTTGCTTCCATCGTTAGCATTTGCTATAAAGGCCAGGTCTTCATCAAGCTTTTCTTCAAACTCCCGTCTGCTTTGAATAATATTATCGTTTTCCCGGTACAATCCCTGCTCATCATTTTTTTTAAGAGATTCAATTTCATGGTCTCTCTTTAATACCTCAAAACGGGTCTTTAACATTTCAATGCGGTCACAAATAGTTTCAAGCTTTGTTGATTTGTCAACAACATACTCCGGCGTAGTTACCTTGCCTACGTCATGCAGCCATGCAGCTATCCGCAGCTCTTTCATCTGGTCTTCGTTAAAATGTCTTTGCGCAAAAAAACCTTCTTTTGTTGTATTTATCTTGTTTGCGATTGTCATTGTCAGCTCTGCGACGCGCTTTACATGACCGCCGGTATAGGGTGATTTTTCATCGATTGCGGCAGCTATAGATTTAATAATTGATTCCAGAAGATTTTCCAGTCCATGTATAAGCTGATTGTTGGTAAGGGCCACTGCCGCCTGTGATGCCAATGATTCCGTCATTCGTTGATGTTCGCTGGAGAAGGAGATAACATCGCCTGTCATTTCATTCCGCGCGTTTAAAAGCTGGAGCACTCCGATAATATCATTTTCGTGGTTCCTCATGGGAACAACAAGCATTGATTTCGAACGGTATCCGTTTGCTTTATCAAATTTCCGTGTGCCTTCAAAATTAAACCCCTCTGCGTCATACACATCAGGAATATTAACAACTTTGCCGGACAGGGCAGCATAGGCGGAGACATTTGCGTAATTTGGAGTCTCATCCGGATTCGTGAGCAGTACCGGTTTCCAGGTAATCTCTCCGTTTATCCCACCCATGTGCACCTTAAGGGGGGCGCTCTGGATAACGGCAAAACGAAGCTCCTCGCTGTTATCAGACATGATATACAGCGTCCCTCCTTCCGCATCGGTAAGACTTCTTGCTTCTTCAACAATCATGTCGAGAAGTCTGTCAATGTTTCTTTCAGCAGACAGGGCAACGCCTATCATGGTCAGCTTTCTTGTTTTTTCAAGCTGATCTTCAATAAACTCCCTGATAAAAGATGCAGGTTTAGTGAGCAACTCGTTTATCTGGTCTTCTCCCGGAAAGTATTTTTTTTGTTCTGGTTTTTCTGTGTCCATTTTCAGTTTCTACCTTATTGTCTATATTAACATAATATTTTGCTCATTCCTGTAAATCCTTCATGTCCCTTTTATTACAACAGCGGCTTTGTCATCAAAGGGATTTGTCCGTAAGGCAAGGGAGAAGAGAAAAGGGTAATTCTTCTTCAGGTATTTTATGTAATCCAGCCATTCGCTCACGATCAGATGAAAAACTCTCTTAATATCAACAGCAAGATGATCTCCATCCGGTTTGGGAAGATCAATAAAATCCTTGCGGTAAGCCAGCTCTTCCGTCAAATGGAATGTAGCGCGCAGGAGATCGGTAAAAGACTGATGTTCCATAAGCACAGGATTTTCCAGAAGTCTTACCAGAAAACCCCTCTTCTCAAAGAGAAATTCCTTCAGGTTTTCCAGGTCAACCATCCCAATATTTACTCCATAGTTGTGTTTATGGGCATCCGCGCTTGCAGTGTCAAAATCCTTATCCATCCATTGACCGGTAATAATCAGTTCCGGTCGTATTACATCAAAATCAGGGTCGTATCGGGAAAACCTGTCCATAAGCCCCATACCTACCTCGCTGAAAAAGACGCCGATCACCATGTTCAGCTTCTCCATACGGCTCTCGATCTCTCTTTTGGCAAGCATGATTTCCGTCAAATTGCCTATTACGCCAAGGAATGTGCCTACTCCGGTAATTACAAGCAGTATGGTAAATATTTTGCCCGGCTGGGTTATGGGATGGACATCGCCATAGCCTACCGTAGCCATGGTGATGATAACAAAATACGCGGAGTCAATGAGAGATCTGCCCTCAATATACATAAAACCCAAAGTCCCGGCAACTATTACGGTAAAAAAGATAATCAAAAAAATCTTCAAACGTGTCTTAATGGCATGCATTATTCATACAACCTGTAAGTTTTTTATAAGGCATATAAACTGATGATATCAGGAGATTTTAAGATTTGTCAACGGTAAAGCTTTAAAAATACCATTTTAAACAAAAATAGTTTATAATTTGACCTTATACTGTAAAATAAGGAGGATTGTTTTATGAACTTGAAGACTATCCAGAAGATTTGTTACGGAATGTATATCATCGGCTCTAAAAAGGAAGGCAAGCTGAACGGACAAATTGCCAACACAGCCTTTCAGATTACTTCAGAGCCTCCGACAATGGCAGTAAGCATTAATAAACTGAACCTGACTCATGAATATATAATGGAAAGCAAAGTGTTCGCGATTTCCATTCTTTCAAATGATGCACCCATGACGCTCATCGGGAATTTCGGATTCAAATCAGGCAGGGATATTGATAAGTTTAAAGACGTAAAATTTAAAGCCGGATTGACCGGCGCTCCCATCGTCCTTGAATATACCTCCGGCTATCTCGAATGCGAAGTGGTTGGTGTTACCGATGTAGGCACACATACAATTTTTATCGGAAAAGTGGTTGACTGCAATGTCTTAAGCAATGGAGAACCCATGACATACGCATATTACCACCAGATAAAAGGCGGTAAATCCCCGAAAACAGCCCCGACGTATGTTAAGGAAGAAGCAGTGGAGAAACCTGCTGCTGCCGGCAAGTATAAATGCAATGTTTGCGGTTATGTTTATGACGCTGCAAACGGCGACCCTGATGCCGGCATAAAACCCGGTACAGCCTTTGAGGATCTGCCTGAAGGCTGGACATGTCCTGTCTGCGGCGCGTCAAAGAGTGATTTCGAGCCGGAGAAATGAAAAGACAACATTTTATAATTTACAAAAGCAAGATAAGGAGACAAATATGGATAAAACCTTAAGAGAAACGAATCTTACTGATATAGGCGCATCAAAAAAAGGGAAAGTCAGGGATATTTACGACCTTGGCGATAAGCTGTTAATTGTTACAACGGACAGGCTGTCAGCCTTTGACGTCGTTTTGCCTACAGGTATTCCTGATAAAGGCAGTGTGTTAACAAAGCTTTCCGAGTTCTGGTTCAAGGAAATGGAAGATATTATCGGAAACCATATATTAGAGACGGATGTGGAAAAATATCCCAATTCGTTAAAAAAGTATGGCGAGCAGTTAAAAGACAGGAGCATGATTGTAAGGAAAGCAAAGGTGGTGGCTGTTGAATGTGTAGTCCGGGGCTATCTGGCAGGTTCCGGCTGGAAGGATTATCGGGAAAAAGGAAGTATTTGCGGAATACCGTTATCCGGAGGTCTTTTGGAGTCATCAAAACTGGAGACTCCGATTTTTACACCAACCACAAAGGCCGAGGAAGGCCACGACATGAGTATCACCTATGAAGAAACAGTTGAATTAGTAGGCGCAACACTGGCAAAAAAACTGATGGATACAAGCATAAAAATATATGAGAAAGCATGTAAAATCGCAGAAGAAAGAGGCATTATAATAGCGGACACAAAGTTTGAGTTCGGTATGCTTGATGGAGAAATGATAGTGATTGATGAGATGTTAACCCCTGATTCATCAAGATTCTGGTCAATAAAGGATTATCAGCCGGGGAAGTCTCAGGACAGCTACGATAAGCAGATTGTGCGGGATTATCTTGATACGCTTGACTGGAATAAGGCATACCCCGGACCGGAGCTTCCCATTGAAGTAGTTGCCAAGACGCGGGCACGCTATGTGGAAATACTGCAAATACTGACAGGAAAGGGTTTGTAAAGCTAAACGCTGATTAACATTGCAAATTATTTTCTGTTTAATTATGTAAAACTATGAAATCAGGATATTTTTTTTAAAACTGCTTATTATAGCCGAATGATAGACAATGTTTTGCATGAAATCCTTGAAATAAATCGAATATTGCGGATTTTATCCGGAACAAAGAACATTGCAGGCATATATAATGAAAGATAAAAGTAAGAAAAAAGAGCAACTCATCAGTGAATTGTTCGAATTGCGCCGGAAGGTTGCAGAATTTGAAAAGTCTGATATCAAACATGGACATGCTGAGCAGGCGCTTCAGGACGATAGAAAAACCATTTTAACCATCCTCGAACACCAGCCTGTCGGTATCGCGCTTATTGATAAAGGCGGGAAATATCAGTACCTCAATCCGGAATTTACCAATATCACCGGTTACACCCTTGAGGATATTCCTGCAGGGAAAGATTGGTTCGATAAGGCATTTCCTGAAAAATCATGCAGAAAAAAAGTTGTCGATATATGGAAGAGAGACAGATCATCAGAAAAAGGTAAGAGCACTGATTATGAATTCGTCATTACCTGCAAGGACGGGCAGATCAGGCATATAGAATTCAGAACAACGCATCTGAACGATTACAGCATAAATGTTCTGACGGATATAACCGGACAGAAACAGGCAAAAGAAGAGAAGGAAAAACTGCAAACCCAGCTTTTCCATACACAAAAAATAGAGTCAATCGGTCAGCTTGCAGGCGGTATTGCTCATGACTTCAACAATATTCTTTCCGCTATTATGGGATACGCGGAAATACTAAAGATGAAAATAGGCAAAGATGACCCCAAGAGGAGGTACGCTGAACAGATACTGGCATCGTCGGAAAAGGCTGCCGGGCTTACCCAGAGCCTTCTCACCTTCAGCAGGAAACAGGTGGTAGAGCTTAAGCCCCACAAGATCAATATTCTTATAAAATCAATGGAAAAAATGTTGAGAAGACTCTTAACGGAAGATATAGGACTGGAAGTAATGCTTGAAAATACTGAAATGACAGTTATGGCCGATAAAACACAGATAGATCAGGTATTAATAAACCTTACCACAAACGCGCGCGATGCCATGCCGAAAGGCGGAAAACTGGTTATCGAAACAAAAAGGGTAAAGCCGGATATTGAATTCCTTCAAATGCACGGATATGTCGAACAGGGTGAGTATGTCCTCATATCAATAAAAGATACCGGCATTGGTATGGACAAAAAAACAAAAGAGCAGATATTTGATCCCTTCTTTACCACAAAGGAGGTCGGTAAAGGCGCGGGTCTCGGTCTTTCAATAGCATACGGCATAATAAATCAGCATAACGGATTTATTGATGCGTACAGCGACCCTGGCGTGGGTACAACGTTTTTTATATATATTCCGACAATAAAAACAACTGAAGAAAAACCGGAAGCTGAAACCCCGGAGATTAAGGGCGGCACAGAAACAATCCTGGTAGCTGAAGATAATGTCGAATTACGGGAACTTGCTGTTATGATGCTCGGCATGGCAGGATATACCGTTATCGATGCCGTTGACGGAGAAGAGGCTGTCAAGAAATTTCAGGAGCATGAAGATAATGTAGATCTTCTTATCTTTGACGTTATTATGCCGAAAAAGAACGGGAAAGAAGCATATGAGGAGATAAAAAAGATTAATCCCGATATTAAGGTGCTCTTTACCAGTGGTTATACCAGGGAAGTGGTTATTAATAAAGGGATTCATGATAATGTGGTGAACTTTATTCAAAAACCCTTGTCATCATATGATCTGTTAAATAAGGTAAGGGAAGTGCTGGACAAATAATGCCGATTCGCCTTCATTCATTCATGCCTGTCCTTTGAAGCAGCGCTATGTTTTGCCGATTCTCAGCACCTTCGCGCCGCGGATTTTTCTTTCCTTAAGTTCCACGAGGGCCCTGTTGGCATCTTCAAGTCTGTATTCCTGAACCTCGGGCTTTATCGGTATTTTTGCTGCTAATTCGAGAAATTCGCTTATATCTCTGCCTGCGACATTCGCAACACTTTTGATCTCTTTTTCAAGCCAGAGATGACCGGGATAATCAAGCTCAAGAAGGGTTTCCTTGTCTATCTCTTCTTTTCGTATCGCGTTTATGACAAGCCTCCCGCGCCTCTCAAGATGCTTTAATCCCTCCAGGATCGGTTTCCAGACCGGCGTCGTATCAATAGCGCAACAGAGTTTTTCCGGGGGTTCGTCTTCAATATCCCCTGCCCAGTGAGCGCCCAGTTCCCGCGCGAAGTCACGTTCCCCATCACTACGGGCGAAGATAAAAATCTTTGATTCCGGATATTTGTATTGGGCCATTTGCAAAACAATGTGGGCTGACGCGCCGAATCCGATGAGCCCGAGAGTGTCGCCGTCTTTCATGCCTGTGAGCCGCAATGACCGATAGCCGATTGCGCCGGCGCATAAAAGCGGTGCAGCCTCCATGTCGGAAAATATATCGGGGATAATATAGGCAAATTTTTCAGGAACAGCGGCATACTCGGCATATCCGCCGTTAAAATCCCTGCCCGTGGCTTCAAACTGCGCGCAGAGGTTTTCATCGCCTTCAAGGCAGAACCTGCATGTTCCGCAGGCAGAATGAATCCATCCCACGCCTACCCTGTCGCCTGCCTTCAGTTTTTTTACCTCTTCACCTGTTTTTTCAATTTTTCCCACAATCTGATGTCCAAGGACAACGGGAAACCCGGGAGGCGGAGTCCTTCCCTCAATCTCATCAAGTTCAGTGTGGCAGACGCCGCAGGCAGAAACCCTGATAAGCACTTCATTCTTTTCAGGCACAGGAATCGGTAAATCAACAAGTTCGAGGGGATGGGGGTTTTTACTGATGCTGCATGTCCTGTTCAATACCATTGCTCTCATAGCATTAACCTTCCTGCAGTAAATTACTTCGTGAACAATAATACTCTATCATCATAATATTCATCAAGGGTCAATATTTATTCCAATTTGCATTCGAAATGGCACCGAGGCGGCAAGGATGAGGCACCGGAGGCGTACAATAAGTACGTCGAGGATGCAAAAGGACGCCGCCAACGATGGTGACATGATGAACGCTAATTGGAATTATACAACAATAACTCTGTCCGGGTCGGGAAGACTAAGAACATAGTCCTTCACTTCCTCAAAATCAGCGCTATCTAAATCCGCACCCTTTTCAAGCCTTACGTAGTTCTGCCCGCCAGGCTTTTCAGTAGGGAAGGCAAATCCAAAGTCGATGTAATTATCTCCGAGGCGAATATAGGTAAGTGTTTCCAGATTGATAACATATTGCTTGATCCTTATGAATTGTGACACTTTAGACCCCCTTCTGTATTTTAGCAGTTGATTGCTCCTCAATATGAACAAACTTAAACAGCAGCGGCATAACAAGAAGAATAATGGCTGTACCTATGAGCATTCCGCCAACCACTACAATAGCAAGCGGTTTCTGGACCTGACTTCCCACGCCATGGGCAATGGATGCAGGAAGAAGCCCTAATGAGGCGGTAAGACCGACCATAACAATCGACCTGAATTTTTCCCTCACCGTTTGAATAATTGCCTCTTCCCGATTTTTTTTCTCTTTATATACTTCAAGATAATGGCTTATCAAAATACATGTTTTGAATGTCGATATGCCAATAACGGATATAAAACCGACTATCGCAGAGATGCTGAGAGACTGGCCTGTCAGGAGAAGGCTCATGAGACCGCCAAATACAGCACAGATGGGCGCAACCGTTGTAAGGAGAACATTTCTCATATTCCCATGAAACACATAGAGCAGGATCATAATAAGGAAAATTGCCAGAGGTATTGAAATATAAAATCTTCTGAATGCCTCTTCCATTTCGTTAAATATGCCGCTCCACTCGGTATAATAGCCTTCCGGAAGTTTTATACTCTGAGTCTCTTTTTGGGCCTTTTTCACCGTGCCGCCGAGGTCTTTTGAGTCTACCCCGAATTTAATGGGAATGTATCTTTTATAATTCTCCCTGTAAATGAATGATGCGCCTGTATCATACCGTATATTGGCCACTCTTGATAAGGGTATAATACCTCCGGAAGGCAGGACAATGGGAATGCCCGCTATCCGTTCCGGTTCCTTTCTGTAGTCAAAGGGGAAACTCACCTGAAGCGCAAAACTTTTTTCACCTTCAATAATCTGGCTTGCCACCTTGCCACCCAAAGCCGCAGAAACCATATCCAGGATTTCACCCACGTTCAAACCGAGGGCTGCTGCATTCGCTCTGTTTACATCTATCAGCAAATTCGGCTGTCCAAGTTCCTTGTAGATTCCCACTTCCTTAATGTAAGGTATTTTATCGATTTTATCCTTGAAGTCCTTTGCCAACCTGTCCAGTTCGATAAGATTTTCACCAAATATTTTTATGGCATTTTCACCCTTTACACCGGACATCATTTCTTCAAGGTTATCCTGCATATATTGAGAAACACTGATAAGAGCGTTGGGAACTGATTCTTTCAGCTTTTCCCTTATTTCATCCTCAAGAGTTTCCTTTGTAATACCTCTTTTCCATTGATTGTATGGTTTTAACCCGACATAATACTCATTATTGAATGGGCCTGTCGGGTCAGTTCCATCTTCCGGTCTTCCTACACGAACAGCAACTGTCTTTATTTCATGAAATTCAAGGAGCATGCTTCTTACCTTTTTCGCAGTCTCATGAGTCTTGCTGAGTGCCACGGAATAAGGAAGTGAGATCCTGATATATATGTTTCCTTCATCCATTTTTGGAAGAAACTGGTTGCCTATCACCATAAAACCGACTAAGAAACCTGTCAGAACAACCCCTGAAGAAGTAAGTAGCACTATCTTGTATTTTTGCATTAAAATCCTGACGCATCGCGTATAGTACTCACTCATAGTTTCAACAAATTTAAATCCCTTTCCTTCATGCCCCTCCAGAAATGTATGTATTGATGCGATAAGAAAGGTCAATGTAAGGATTAAGGTAAAGAAAAGAGCGTATGAATACGTCTTTGCCATAGGAGAGAATATCTGCTTTTCTGCGCCTTTCATGGTAAATATGGGAATAAATGCAATAACAATAATGAAAACAAGAAGGATTATGGGGCCGCCCACTTCTTTTACAGCCCTCACAAGCGATCTTTCCTGTATGGCTTTTACCTGAGAACCCTTCAATGGTCCATATTTTCTCGAAACACGTATATAGTTTTCCGTGAGAACAAGGGCAATATCTGCAATAATTCCAAAATCTATGGCGCTGATTGAAAGAAGATTTGCCGAATCTCCGGTGATTGCCATAACAGCAAGGGTAATGGCAAGCGAAATCGGTATGACAAGGGCAGTCATAACTGCCGCGCGAATATTCCCCAGAAAAAGAAAAAGTGTGATTGCTACCAGCGCCACACCTAAGGAAGCTGACTCAACAACTTTCTTGATTACGGTACTGATAAGCTCCCATCGTTCATAATAGGGCACAATCTGAATCCCTTTCGGGAGTATCTTTGTATTAAGCTCTTTTACCTTTTCGTTGACTGATTTTATGGAAGGTATACTCTTTTCGCCTCGTCTGAGAATTACATTTCCCATTACCACATCATCGTTGCCATTCAGTATAACAATACCCGTCCTCGGAATATTTCCAAGGCTCACATGGGCAATATTTTTTATGAGTATAGGCTTTCCACTCTTGTAAGACACCACGTTATTTTCAATATCTTCAATGCTCTTTATGAGCCCGAGTCCTCTTACCATATAGTACTGATCGCCTAACTCAATAGTCCTGCCGCCGACATTGATGTTTGACTTCGAGAGAGAATCAATTATCTGGGAGAGGGTAATTCCATACTTTATAAGATCTTCAGGAACAACCCTTACTACATAAGCCTTGATGTAGCCTCCGTAACTTGCCACATCTTCAACTCCCTGTGCTGTTTTGATATATCGCCCCACAGTCCAATCCTGCAGAGTCCTCAGTTCCATGAGATTATTGGAACCCTGAATTGTATACTGCATTACCTCGCCCATGGCGCTGGCAATCAGATTCGGTTTAACATCATCAGGCAGAGATATATCTGCAAGTCTGTTTAAAACTTCCTGCCTTGCCTCCCTGTAAGATATGTCATAGGAAAATTTGCATTTAATGTCAGAAAGACCGTAAAGCGATACAGAGTTGACTCTATCCAGACCTCTCATGCCTGCAAGGGCTATCTCAATAGGTATGGTAACTCTCCTTTCCACTTCTTCGGGGGATCTGCCTTCATAAATGCTGACTATTTCCACCATAGGAGGTGAAGGGTCCGGAAAAGCTTCAATATTTAAGCCTTTCACAGAAAAAAGAGAGATGATAAAGATGGTGGCTGTGAGTACAAGAAACAATCCGCTGTTTTTTGTTATGAATATAGTTAATCGTCTCATGGTCTTTCAAGCTCTATTGCAGAAATAACGATAGTATCCCCTTCCGTAATGCCTTCAACGGCCACAGTCTTGTCAGGCATTTCCCTGACAGGACGGATCTCCTTCAAATCATAGGAATTGTTTTTATTCGGAATGTAAACGTAGAACTTGCCTTCCTTGTATATCATTGCAGACTGGGAAATGACAGGCAGCGATATCTTCCTCTCCTGAATCTTTATTTTTAAAAACATATTCTGCTTAAAGATGTCCTTCCTGTCGTTAATCTTTATAAAGGTTTTTACGGTTTTTGATTCAGTATCAGAGATATCGCTAATATAGGTTATAACTCCGGAGAAAGACTGGTCTTGAAACGTATCAGTAGAGAAGTGAACGGCGCTTCCTTTTTTGATCCTCGGGATGTCGGTATCGTAAATATTGGCCACAATGACAATGTTCAACGGGTCTGCTATGGTCATTAACGGCGTTGATATGTCAACTTTATCTCCCACATGAATTGGAATATCAGCCGCGTACCCATCCATTGGCGCTCTTATTGTCACTGCATCGGAACAGGTTTGTCTCACTTCTGTGGTATCCTCTTCTATATGACACCCAAAAAGTTGCAGCTTTCTTTTTATTCCCTCTGAAACCGCCTTGATCTGTTTGAAAGATGCCTCGCTGTTCAAAAGGTCGTTCTTTGTAATTGCTCCGACTTCAAAAAGCTGTTTATTCAGGTTGTATACCCGCTCTGCCTGTTTTGTTTGTATTATTGATGAGAGATAATTTGAATAGGTGTCCGTAGCTTCCGGGCTTTTAATAAGAAGCAGGGGAGTACCCTTCTTCACCCTTTCACCTACCTTAATGAATATCTGCCCTACCATACCTGTAAGGGGGGAAGCTAACTTTGAGCTGCCGGTGAGATCGGGCTGCACACTTCCCGTTGCCTCAATGAAGGTCTGAACCTCCATGCATGTGACCTTGAGTGTTTTAACATCCTGTTTCTTTTCTTTTGTGTTAGCCTGGGGAGGCTTGGTGCAGCTTAACCCTGTGAGAATAAGCATAAGCACAATGAATGATGGAATGATCCGCCTCATCATTTTATTTCTCCTGTATATACTTTTATGAGATCCCTGTTCAGGACAGACTGGATAAGGGCCTGATTATGCTTTGTGATGAAGTCTCTGTATGTTTTCTGAGTATCGAGGAGTTCCAGCACGGTTATTCCGCCTAAAGAAAAGGCTTTTTCGCTGTTCCGCATGAGGGTATCCATCTGTTCCTTGTTGTCTCTGTAAGATTCGAAGACTTTCACTGTCGCAATATAATTGTTGAGCGCCAGATGCACATCCGACGCGATTCTTCTTTTCGTTTTTGCAATCTGCACATCGATCTGATGGAGTTCGGCAGTACGCTTCGCGATCTCCCCCTGATATCTGTTAAAAACAGGAATGGGGATGCTGATGCCCATGCCCACGCCCGATGTAGCCGGATTGCCGGTGGAATCATATTCGCCGCCTATGGAAAAATCCGGAATCCTGTATGCCTTCCCAAGGGCAAGATTGTGTTCTGCCGACTTTCGCTGTCGCTGAAGCGAGAGCAGATCGTGCCTGTTTTCGTTTGCCGCGGAAACAAGATCCGCTTCCTTTAAAAGAGGATAACGGTCCTGCGCGTATACTTTCGCGGGTTTATACCGCGTATCACTGCCGAGAAGGAGGCTGAATGAGTCGATGTCGTTGGCCCATTGTGTGGATAGATTGGTAACATTGTTTTCGAGGTCTATTTTTGCGACTTTAAGTTTTGTATAATCAATAAGAGAGAGAAACCCTGTACTAAACCGTTTCTCTGCCACCTGCAGCAGCCTGTCATAGCGGGCAAGTTCACTGCGGGCAAATTCAATACTTAAATCATCGAGATTGAGGTTGTAAAAGAGGTTATAAAAACCGATGAGGAGATTTCTTATCACATCTTTATGAAATATTCTCACTGCCTCAAGGGTCTCTGAGGCAGCTCCGGTCCTTAAAGTCCTTTTTCCTCCTGTTTCTATGAGCTGATCCATTCGCACAGTTAATTGCGTGTTATCCCACCTGTTGGTTTTCCATCGGGACATGGCAAGATTGTTGTAGCTAACCGTGAGATTAGGGTTCGGCAATAGTTTGGCTGTTACATAATCGGCATAGGCCTTGTCAATATCATATTTACCGGCAACAATATCAAAATTATTCTGATAAAACTGTGCCAGCGCTTCATCGAGTCTGATCTCGCCATAACACCATGCCGCAGGCGTTACAGCAAATGTGATGAAAAACAATATTATGTATATATGCAGTATCGGTTTCTTTATTAATATCATCAACTACCTCGGAAAGAAGTTTTCTCTTCAATTCCTGCTTAAATCTGTGAAAAAACCATATATGATTATTTTCCGCTAATGTACCGTCAGATTTCAGAAGGATACAGACTTGCTACACAATGTCTGTTGCCGGTGGACCCCTGTAAAGGTGAGATGATAAGTGGAGCTGGCTTACAATACGTTCTATGCCGGGGGACAGCAAGAACTCCGGAGACGTGTTGAGAAGATATGGTATGGGATCATAATAAGCTGTCGGGGCTAACTCAACCCCGGAATCTACACAGACAGGGATTTCTATTTTTGAATTCCTGCTTATCTGCTCAGACTCGACAGTTAAAATTGAAGTCAAAAAAAGAATAATAAAAACAGCACTGATGACCTTAAAAAAGGTTTTTGTATATGTCATAAATTCCTGTTTATCGAAAATAATTGTGAAATATATCACGGAACATATCCGATGTAAATTGAAATGTTAAGGAACATATACATTCATTTTTACCACAGTTTATCGAATACGATCCTGATACCCATTCCTACAAAAGAGTCTATCTGGTCGCTCCCGAAAAGCCCTGATCCGCCTGTCAGATCAATCTGAATATTGTCGCTTACTATGTGGCGAAAACCGGCTTGATACGCGCCTCCGCTCTTCCCCGCATAGGGATCGTTACAGAAGATTTCCATAACCGCGTGCAACCCTCCGATCATACGGATTTGCGTACCCAATCCCCATGTTCCCACGGTAACCTCGCTGCTGGTAGACATGCCGAGATTGGCATGGATAAGCACCCGTTCCTGGTCAAAGAGAGACTCCGTCATGGCAGCATAGACAAACCCGCTCCATTGCTCGGGCCTGAAAGCGCCTTTGCCCCATGGCGGAGAAGCGCCGACAGCCATTGCCATACCGGGATAGCTGTTGGGTTTGGCCTCCCATAAAAGATATTTAAACTGCATTAAAGGCCCGGTTACAGAAAAACTCCGGTTCGACTCTGTGTCGAGAGGGAAACCGTTTACAAAACCCACTGTCACTTCTGAATTTTTTGTTGGTCCCAAGGCAACAAGGCTCAGATTTGAAAAAGAGTCCTTAGAATACCGGACTGAGGTTTCCATCTGTCCCATACGTTCTCCCACAACCCGCGCGTCATCAGTTACAAAGGGACGGACAGCATATACCGGCCGGACAATAGCGATAGACAGAAAAATAGATAATGAAATAAATAAAGTTTTTACAAAAATCCTCATTTTTACACCTCAAACATTTTTAAAGCAAATACATCGGTCCTCTTGCAGCAGGTTAAATTATTTTACAATGGATTTAAAGGGGAAACATTGGAAACAGTGCATTTAATACCCCGAAGATTTGGCGTGCCCATCTCTTTTCCTGACGGCTCACCGTCATCTATAAGAATGTTTACATTGGATTCATTCCACCCGAAAAGAAGGGACTCCTCTTTTTCAGGGAACCACCATCCGTAATCAAGACAGACCACTCTCGGATCAATGTTTGCGTCAAAAACTGCTTTTTGTGAAATTTCACCTTTTTCAGTGGTTATCAAAACCTGATTGCCCTCGCCAATCCCGTACATTTTTGCAGTATCCGGATGTAATAGCACAACCGGCTCCGGGTGCATACTGCGGAGGGATGGTAGCTGTCTGCCCCCTGAATGCCTGTAGGGTTCTCTTTTAAATGTAGTAAAAAACAGGGGGTATTTTTCTTCATCTATTTTTCCGTCTTCATCTTTTGTTTCAGGCACATGGCATGTCGGCAATGGATCAAAGCCCATATCTTTAAGTTTTGAAGAGTAAATTTCCACTTTTCCTGATGGTGTAGCAAAACCATTTCTTTCATGCCCCCGATATTCCTTTGTCCCCTGGAGGATGCCTATTTTTCTGAATTCTTCAAAGGTAATGCCTGCGGGATGAAGAATAAAATCAAGGGCTGCTTGCTCTGTATCCCAGAAATCATTACCGAAACCCAATTTATGCGCAAGGTCTCTCAGTATTTCATAGTCTGAGCGGCATTGCGCAATCCGTGTGACCTGCTGCTGCACAGAAACTACAGGAAGCGAATACGGCGGGGCGACAATACTGTCATATTCAAGGTACATAACTGACGGCAGGACAATATCGGCCAGAGCAGCGGTGGGTGTCATAAATAAATCCGAGACAACAAGAAAATCAAGGCTGTGAAGGGCATTATAAACTTTTTTTGTATTCGGATAACTGAGCAGGGGATTAGACCCCTGAACATAGGCTGCCCGAAGAGGATGAGGTTCTCCTGTTATCATTGTATCGAGGGCATCCTGCTGAAGGGCATAAAATACATTATTCAATAATTTCTTATTGCCTTTTAACCTCTTGTCCCGTACATCCCGGGGGATTTTATCATGAAGGCTGAACATCGAAGAGCCCCTCAATAAAATAGGGGGTTCAACCCAACGGGTTTCACCGCCTGGGATGCCGATATTTCCCGTGATTGCCCTTAATATGCAGATTGCCCGTGCGGTTTGGAAATTCTCCGCAGTATGGTCTATCCCGTTTCCCCACTGGATTACAGCAGGTTTTTCCTTAGCATAGAGACGGGCGGCATCTCTTATGGTATCTGACGGAACCCATGTAATTTCTGAGACAACTTCAGGGCTATAATCCTTTACGTGAGATGTTAACTCATCAAAACCCAGAGTATGGTCTGCAACAAAAGAACTGTCATAAAGGGATTCGTTAATAATCACATTAATCATACCAAGGGCAAGGACAAGGTCAGTTCCTGGTTTTGGCCTGACCCACAGATGCGCCTGTTCCGCGATCTCGTTTTTTATCGGGTCAATAACAATGAGCTTTGTGCCTTTTTTGAGGGCATCCGTTATTCTCAAGTACACATGGTGCAGGGTTTTCGAGATATTCTCTCCCCACACGATAATGGTTTTCGACGGATAATCAATGTCCGGAACGGCGCCGAATCCATAGGTGATGGAGGAAGCGTTTTTTCTCGGTATGTAACAGACATACCCCATGGAAAGAAAGTTCGGAGAACCGAAAAGGTTGGCAAAACGCGCGAGATATTCATCCTGAAGACCCTTGGCAGCGCCTCTCATAAATACAACCGATTGAGGGCCATCCATCTGTTTTATTTTGTTTAATCTCTCTGCTATGATGTCCGTAGCTTCATTCCAGGAGATGGGCTGCCATTTGCCTTCGCCCTTGTTCCCAAGCCTTTTCAGGGGAGATTTCAACCTGTCCGGATGATAGAGATATTCCAGCGAAGCAATGCCTTTTGGACAAAGGACCCCTTTATTCAGAGGATGCTCAGTATCTCCCTCAATCCTTATAACCTGCCCGTTCACCCGATCTGCCAGAACACCGCAGCCTATCTGGCAGATGCTGCATGTTGTTTTTATGGGATTTTCGCTGCTCATTTTTTACCTCGCAAGGTTTAAAATTCTGAAGTTTGTTTATATTGTACCAGATAAACTGCGGTTTGTTTCATAATATTTCCTGTTGTTTTTTTATCAACGGGTGTAATATTAAACAAAAAACCAACCTGGCATATCAATTATGTCAATTGTTGGGCACAAATATTGACCTTTATCCCATCTCACCAAATGCTCGCCGGGTGAAGGACGGGATTTAAAGATGAGAAGTTATAATGGAGAAGGAAGGGAAATGATGAGAAATAGAACCCTGAAAACATCCGATGGAGGAAGACAAACGATAGAAATGGGAAAAGCCGGTGTCTATATTCTGTCAATCTTTCTTCTGATAATCTCTTGCAATGCCTCTTTCGCGAAGGATTCCGATGCACAGAAGAATATTTGGCTCCTTGACATGATATTCAAGCTGGAAAGGATGAAGGACAACGCAGCGGCAGATATTAAGAAATGCGATCTTGAGATTCAGAAATCTGAAAACACTATCAGGAAGTCTGAAGACATCATGAGGCTGGCAAAGCAAAAAAATAATATCCAGGCTGAAACGATTGCGCGGCAGGCATTGCGCGCAGCGAGCGAAGCAAGAACAAAGAACAAAGACAGGAAAGACCTGGCAGAGCACAACATAAAAAGGGCCGGAGAAATCATTGCGTATATGAGAGGGGGAGGTAATAACCCCGAAGCCATGGTGGAGCAGCTCGATCTTGAGAATGACAGGGCGGAATGGACAAAAAATCAGAAAAAGCTCATTGAAGACCGCCTCGTAGAAAGGAACCCTTATATTGATCCCATCTATAAATTGCTTAAGACCAAAGCACCGCCACCTCTTCCCCAGACGAAGTATGCTATGCTTAAACCCGGTGACGTTTTAATGATCTCTCCGGAGGATAAATCCTTCTGGAGTACAATGAAAGACAGCGCCTTCTGGATTGACACGGGAGACAGAATTGCTTCTGTCTCGTTATCGCCTGCTTCGCATGCTTTAGTCTATCTTAAAGAAGTTAACGGCAAGAAGCTCTTTCTGGATCATACGCCCGGAGGAGGGTCTTGCGTAATCAGTGAAGCAGAATTCCTGAAAACTTACAGCCATCGTGATGCCCTGGTTGCGCAACCTGTAAAAGAAGTTGATGCGGCTAAACTTTGGGAAGCTGCCAGGGAATTGTCAAAAAAGGAAGCGCAAATCAAGGCAAATAAGTCGAATAACATCATAGATCAGACCGGGTTTGGTCTTTACGGCAATAACGATATGGTTTGTTCCGAAGCTTCCCGCTGGGCTTTGGTCAATTCCGGCCTTAAGCTTTCGGAGACCTCCAGTCCCCTTAAGAAACTCCTGGGTATTCATTATAGTCCTGCTAATTTTTACAGCGATGACAAAAACTTTATCATAACCCCTTTGTATGAAGTTCCCAAATAGGCTGTTGAAAAAATGCACCGCAGAGAGCACTCGCTTTTCGCGATCAACCTTATGTTGACATGCATTTAAGGGCTGCTATACTTATAACTTATGAAGATAGATTTTTATAAAAAATCAAATACGATTTTGAAAGAAAAAAAAGGCCTTATCTTTTCAATAATGATCCTCGCGGCTGCCCTTCTGTTTCTGGCAACAGTTGAAATGCGACCTGTATTTGCCCTAACGGCAACGATGGATTGCGATGGGACGACACAGCTTTACCGCCAACAGGGCATTCCCTGTTACTGTAAAGGCGGGCGAATAATCTGTAACAGCCCTTCCAGCGGAACCTCATATGGGAAATCATCAAAAAAGGGAGGTTACGGCAAGAATACGATGGGGATGCAGATGCTCCAGGGCGCGATGAATAATTTCGCGAGCGCCTTTATGAATTCGGTAAATGCCCCATCACAACAGGCGCAGACAGGCCCTACCCCTCAGCAGATCGCCGCGCAGCAAGCGGAATGGGAGCGGCTCAAGGTCGAATGGCAGGCTAAGATACAGAAGCAGATTGGCGAAATGGAGGCTCAATATCTGGAGATGGAGAAAAAAAAGGTGAGTGAGAGCAAAGTCAGGCTTCTTGCAGGGATGAAGGGGGCAGGCACAGCGGCTGCAGGCCGCCAGTCAACTACCATGCAGCAGTTGAGCTGTAATGCCTACTGGGGAATGAAGGCTGCAAGGGCCTCTCTGGAGGGAGACGAAAATAACGCCAGGAATTACAGCCGTTTTGCCGAAAAGCCGGATGCCGCCTCCATGGCCGAATGTGCCAGAGCGCTTCCCCAACCGTCCGGGCCGTCGCCTTCCGATAACTTCCGCGGCGAGCTTTACGAAAGCATTATAGAAGAAGTAAATACGCGCATACCCATGATTGAGCAGGCCAAGGAAAAGCAGCGGGAAGCTGTCGGCAAAGTTGCTGAAAAACAGCAAAAGGTGGATGAGCTTAAGAACGGACAAGCCTCCGACGATCTGGTGGCCGCAGCCATGAAGGAACTGGAAGAAGCTACCAATCTGAAAAACGAGGCCGATGCCGGAGTCAATAAGCTGCAACTGGAACTGAACGCTCTGGACGAGGTGGGTAAGATGGCAAATGCTGCAAAAAAATAATAAATTATGAAAGGATTAACGCCATGAAAACTACTATGAGACAATGTATCTTGATATCAATTTTATGCCTGTCTGTCGCTTTGCCTGTCTGGAGCCAGCAGGAAGTTCCCGAAGCAGCAAAAGAGCGGTTCAAGACCGGAATTGCTTTGATCGAGAAGGCTGAAAAACCTGCTGATTTCCTTGCTGCCATGACCGAATTTGAGGCCGCTGCCGTTCTGGCCCCCAAATGGCCCGACATCCATTTCAATTTGGCACAATTAGCCGCGGAAACGGACAAGCCTGCCAAGGCCATCAAAGAGTACAGTGTGTACCTGGCCCTGACACCGGGGGCGACCGACCGGGTCAAAGTCGAGGAGGAGATGGCCCGGATGAAAGAGCTGATGGCAATCAAGCGCAAGGTCGGCCTGCCGGGTGTCAAATTTGTCTCGATGGCAGACGGCATCGCAGTGCTTGAAGTCTACCCCGGAACGAGAGTCGCCAAAAGCAGTCTGGAGCGGGGAGACAAGATAATCGGTGTTGATAAACAATCAGTTGTAGGGATGAAGCTTGTTGACTTTTTCAGGACTATCGAGACAAGCACCCAGACTGCCGCGCAGAGGAGCACTACAGCGAGACTCTATGGACGGTTTTCCAAAGATCGGACAGGCGGGGATATGGTTATGCTTTTTGTGAAATCGCCGGGAGTAAATCCACAGCGTATGGTGCCCTGTAAAAAGGATATATTCCGCTCACAAATAGTAGAGATTGAAGAAGATGAATTCGAGGCTGAAGTGCTCAAGGAGAGTCTGCCGGTGGTTATGACGCTGTGGAACAGTGATTGCAAGCCTTGCAGCGAATTCATTCCCATCGTTGAGGCGGAAAGTGTCAAGTACGCCGGCAAGGTGAAGTTCGTCAATGTCAACGTGGACGAAAACAAGAACCTTATCAAGCAACTTGCAGTTAAGGGAGTTCCGACATTGATAGTCTTTAAGGGTGGAAGCGCAATATCAACCAATACCGGCAGGCTTGACAAGGATAAAGTGGAGGAAATTCTGCAGAACGCTGCTGCCAGGTAAGGAAATACAAGACAGGTAAAGACCCAGGCCTGCTGTTGACCTTGCAATGAGCGAAGCGAACAGTTTCCATATTTGAGTCCGGACAGAAATAAGTAATAGAATAAATGATAGAAACGGTTCTACATACTCGATAGGCAGGTGTAATAAAAATCGTCCGGAAATGGGTGGGAAGCAGGTATAGCTTCCTACAGTTTACACTGCGTGGTTATTGCCTTAGATGCAATACTTATTCATGTAATTCACTCTGCGCGGTTTTTGCCTGAAGCGCTACTTTCTTCCCCAAATGCACACTGCCCTGTTTTTTCCATAGGCACAAACAACTTCCTCTTCTATGTTGAGCGTTGCCTGCATGACATACGATATTTCATATGGTATTCTGCAATAGGGCGACGTGGACGGCAAAATCTACGATAAAGATTGACAAGAATCCCTTGACGTTATAGGATTTATTGATATGAAATATAAGAAGGTTCGCAAGCCTGAAAAGATTACATTGAATGAGTCTGTTATCTTTGAAGGTGATGTCCTTCATGCCCTTCAACGCCTTCCTTCAAGTTCGATTCAATGTGTCATCACTTCTCCTCCGTATTGGGGTCTACGGGATTATGGGATTGAAGGACAGATAGGGTTGGAAAAAACCTTGCCTCAATTCCTGAATCGCCTTGTTGCAATATTTAATGATATAAGAAGAGTTTTGAAAGACGACGGGATTCTTTGGCTAAATATAGGAGACGGATATACAAGTGGAAACCGTGGTTATCGAGCCGTTGACAAGAAAAACCCTGCAAGGGCAATGAACACAAGACCCGATACCCCGGAAGGGTTGAAACGCAAAGAACTGATTGGTATTCCATGGCGATTAGCCTTTGCTTTGCAAAATGATGGTTGGTATCTGAGAAGCGATATTGTATGGCGGAAACCTAATGCTATGCCTGAAAGCGTGAAAGATAGGCCGACACGAGCACATGAATATCTTTTTATGCTTACCAAGTCCGAACAATATTATTATGATTATGAAACAGTCAAAGAAACCGGGTTGAATGGCCAGTTTCGGAATCTTAGAAGCGTATGGGACATAAACACGCAACCTTTTGCGGGAGCACATTTCGCAACATTTCCTCCAAAATTAATAGAACCATGTATTCTGGCCTCAACAAAGGAACAAGATTTTATTCTTGATCCATTTTTTGGGTCTGGAACGGTTGGGATGGTTTGCTTACAGCAGAACAGAAAATATGTGGGGATTGAACTTCATCCTGAGTATGTTACCATGGCAGCGGAAAGGTTGAGGGCTACCGAGGGGAGCATTATAAGGATAGCGGCATAATGCCGGAAATAAGAATTCCTATTCCACGACTACAAATAAGCTTTTCTTTTGCCCTTGGACAAATAAGGAGTGTGCATCTTCAAGACGCCCTCAGCAGAACAATTGAAGGCTTGGACTTTGGGGAACTTGATAGAGAATTGTCTTTATTTGTTCCTCAAGATAGCTTAAAGGCCCTTGCTAAACATGGTCTTCGTGGTGAATTGATATTTCCTGTGCCTTGCCTGTTACAGGCGAATCCTTTTCTTCTTGGTTATTATCGTCTGCTTCTCGGTTTCAGTCAGAAAGCATTTTACACAACCGAATTCGGATTAACATCTTTTAAATCAATGGAAGAAAAAGGGAACCTTACCAAAATGCATAAAGATGCTTTGCCTGAACTTTGCAAGTGCTTAGTCAAGAGTGCTGTTGCCCTTATCGATGGAATAGGTGTTGACAGGCTTAGCAAAGAACTTCTTGACGATTTGACCTTGCTAACAGTAGGGCCTCAATTAAGGGGCGGGGCAAACGTAAAGAAAGGAATTGCGGCTATTGTTGATGTATTTCAAGCCATTCATAATATTGTCCAGCATACGGCAACCAATTCCACTGCCAGTAAGATAGAAATCATGAATGCTGCCGATAGAAGAGTGTTTATAGAATTTGCCCCCGATCCTGATATCGTTATTAAGGAAGAAATTAATTTGCATATGTTCAGGAACGTTATTGCTATTGAAGTTAAAGGGGGAGAAGATTTTTCAAATATCCATAATCGAGTTGGTGAAGCAGAGAAAAGCCATCAGAAAGCAAAAGCGGCAGGGTATGTAGAATGCTGGACCGTGGTTAACGTGGATAGGATTGACACGGATATGGCAAAAAAAGAATCCCCATCCACAAATAGATTCTATCGGATATCTGCCTTGAAGTCTGGCGAAGGGGATGAATACGAGGACTTTAGGAGTAGGATTATTGCTCTCACAAGCATTAAGAATGCAGCCCGGTAACCTGTCCGTTAAATCAAACTATTATCCTTGAGGATTCACAGAAGCATTTAATTCACTCTCTTTCAAAGCGTAATTCATAGTCTTCTTGTTTAACCCTGTTATTTGTTTGTAGAAAGCGCAAAATTCCGCCTTTACTTGACCTGCATCAGTTCCCGGCAATTGGTGAGGCATTGAATGTATCGCGAAGCTTCACCTTCCACTTCATCCTGATACTTCATCTTATCGCCTGTCTTAGTATATTCCTCAGACAGAAGCTTCATCTTCGCGGAGTGCGCTGCCAGACATTCCTCCTGGCATTGCGGCTGCTCGCCTCGTTTGGCTTTAGCCATAGCAGAGGGAACTGTCATAAGAATCAGGGAAAGAAAGAAAAGTACAATGAATATGGGCATTCTCGAACAGAGCTTTCTTAGCATAGGGCAGCCTCCTTCTCAAATGTTATATTTATACATCCACGCGGATCGGCAGAATAACGCTCGGGATGCCGTTCCATTGCAATCTGCGCTGAATCGAATGAGCCGTCTCATTGTGAAGTATTTTCTGAAACGGATTTTCATGCTGGAATACTAATTTTCCGGTAAATACCGTTGATTTCGGAAATTCCCTGACCGTTGTTTCAACAAGATCAGAGGCCTGATCTACCACATCAGTCCCTACGATTGTTCTGTAGTCAGCCGGGAGACCGTGATGACGGGCAACTTTTACATATTTCATAAGACCGTTTTTGACAGATTCCTTTAAGGCTTCTATTTCGGCAACGCCTTTAAAGGAGCCTGAATCAATTTCAGCAACAGAGACAAATATATAGTTTTTGTAAACATTAGGAAAATAACGGACAATTGAAAGCAATGTGTGCAAGCCGAACCCGTTAAAACCGCTTACGAGAAGTATGGCGGTCATTTCTTTCGGGTCAACAGGGTCATTGTTAAATTGTTCCGAGGCAGGAATGTCCGAGAGCATATCTTCAAGCTTTTTCATGCCAAGCCTCACCTTGCGATAATGAGCGCGAATCAGATAACATAGCCCTATTACCATGGATGTAATGACAATAGTGACCCAGCCGCCTTCACCGAATTTCTCGTAAACAGTAACAGCGAGAATTGTAAGACAGAGTATTAACCCTACGATATGAATGACGATATGCTGTTTCCATTTTTTGTCTTTGTCTCTGTTCTGGAGAAAGAAGCGTACCATGCCGAGCTGGGAAAGAGAAAAGGTGACAAAAACGTTAATGGAATACATAATGACAAGGGCAGTAATGGACCCGTGCGTGTACAAAAGCAGGATAAAAGCGGCAAGTCCCATAAGTATAACCCCGTCCTGCATAGTGAGCCTTTCGGATAATGCCGCAAAACGGCGGGGAAGCCAGGAATCGATAGCCATATTTGACATGACCCTCGGACCGTCAATAAAACCGGTCTGAGCGGCTACCGTAAGAAGCGCGCCCTCAGTGAGGATTGTTACAAGAGCCAATAGCCCTCCGAGAGGCCATTGGGCAAAGACTTGTTCGGAGAGAATTGCGTTGAGTGTTCTGCCTTCTTCAGGCTTTATCCGGAAAAGAAGATAACAGACCAGGAGACCGCCTGCTGTTATGGCAAGAGATGTGGCAAGGTACACCATAGTCCTTTTCCCTGTCTGAACTTTCGGCTCGCGCATAATCTGCATACCGTTTGAGACCGCTTCAATACCGGTATATGTTCCCGCGCCCATAGAGAAGGCCCGTAAAAAGATAGCCATAAGACCGATAAATCCCACGCTTGCCAGACCGCTCTGGATATTTCCTTTCATTTCCGTTACAAGCGGCTTTACCTCACCCATATGACTGAAAATCCCCGAACCGATAAGGAGGATATGGGTAATGATAAAAACAACAAAAATCGGCGCAAGGAGTGTTACGGATTCCTTGACTCCTCTTAAATTTAAAATAACGAGAAGGACAATGAGAAATCCCACAAAAAATAATTTGTACTTCTGAAAAGAGAGAGGAAAGAAACTGAATATGGCGTCACCGCAGGAAACAAGAGAAACTGTTATTGTTAACATATAATCTACGAGGAGCGCGCAGCCGGAAATAAGCCCTACATCCTTGCTGATGGTATGGGTCGCGACAATGTAGCCTCCGCCTCCATGAGGAAAATGTTCAATGATCCGGGTATAAGAATAGGATATAATAAATACGGTAAAAGCTGTTGCAAGGGCAATAAAAACAGCAAGATATGTATGCGCCCCCAATGTCCTGAATGCTTCTTCGGGACCGTAAGACGAAGATGAAAGACCGTCTGCCCCGAGACCTATCCAGGCAAGTATGGGGATAAGTGAAAGTTTGTGAAATATGGAGGGTTCATTAACATCCCTTGGCGAACCTATGACCTTTCGTTTAATTCTTTCATATAAACCAGGTTCATGCTTCGGGATGTTGTCGTCCATAAGAATATGCTCCTTTGTTGTTGATTTATTTGTTATTCATGAGGGTTTTATAATAGTTGATTCTTCACGTGATGTGCCTTGGAAATAATTTTAACTCCCTCCGAGAGAGAATGTAAATCAAATAATGTAGCAGTTCAAAAACAACTATTTAAAACGGTATTTGTTCTCTACAATTCATTTAGACGTATTTTTTGTAACTGTCCGTTTATCTTTCCACTTCTGAGTAACTTACCTCTTTTTTAAAGTTACTCAGTAACAAATCGCCCCAAAGGGGCGTGTAGCGCTATTCACTATTCACTAACGACTATTCACCGCCTTCGTAACTATTCACTGTTTTTATACCTGTGGCCGTTGTTTCTTGCCGTATGGGATTTTGGGCACCTGTTGCTGGACATAATCACAGAAAACCAGGAGTTCATGTAGGAACTTTTCAACATCTTCCCTCACATAGGTTCCAAGGTCTTTCTCAAAACCTGTTTTCATAGATACAAGACCGGCAACATACTTTTTAACAGGTACAGGTTTTGTTTTGCCTGAGTCCGGTTTGACTTTTTTGTACGCGGTGAGTCTGCTCTCCAAAGATTTATAGGTCACCGGTGTTTCTAAAATGTCGGTAAATATCTTCATAAGATCAGGGCAGTCAAGGTTTGCCGCAAAGAGATACCCCTGGGAAACGGGGAAATTTCCTGCCCGGATTGCGACCTGAATATCAGGAGGAAGTTTTAAAAGTGAAATCGTGTTAAACAGCGTCTTTGTTGACTTTCCAGAGATTTTAAGAATCTCCGCAAACGTTGCGGAGAGTTCCTCGGAGGCATAATCAGATAACCGATCATAACTTATAAGCCCACTCATGACATCACCCACATCGTACTTCTGGTCAGGATGTCTTGCCTGAATAAATGACAAAATCCCCTTCGCCTGGTCTATAGGATTCAAGTCCTCTCTTTGTAGGTTTTCCACTAATTGTAAGGCCAGTATTTCATCCTTCCGGGTAACTGTATCGACAATCCTTGTTGGGATGGATTGAAGTTCGAGTTTCCGGGCTGCCAGATAACGGCGTTCTCCGCAGAGGAGCAGGTATTTATCGTCCTTCGACGAGGCCACAAGGACAGGCTCAAGAACGCCACGGTCTTTAATTGACTCCATAAGCGCCTTGAAGGACTCGCTTTCTGTGTCAATGTTTGAGCGGACCTGTTCTTCTACAAAAATGTCTTCCAAAGATAGATACATAATTTCCGGGCTTTCAAACTTTTTCTCTTCAGTCATATCTTTATCCCCCTTTTTTAT
>CAZHHX010000042.1:0-34883 GCA_964532465.1 uncultured Syntrophorhabdaceae bacterium
GGTAGAAACCGTAAGGGGCATCAATGATGCCGGTACCGGAGAGGATGCCGCCGTCTAAATAGAACTGTCCGCCCTCCTCATCATCTTTAAGCCGGGACATTTTAACTGTACCGTTTACGTTCATCTCCCCGTCTGTCACATTTACTTCTTCATTCACTTCAACGGTGAGACCGGAAGGGTTTACAAAAAGTTCGTTAAAGTTCTTCAGTCTCAACGATCGTGCCTTAATGTTTTGACTCTGGACGGTAGTGCCGGCATTATTAAATATGAGTTCCCCCATAAGAAGAGTAACCATGTAGTTATTCCATTTACCAAGATCTCCTGTTTCCCTTTTCACCTTGTCTCCCATGGTGATTGTCCAGATACCGCCGGTCTTGTCACCTCCTCCAAGTGGGTCTTCTCCCCAGAAGGCATTGGTAAGGAAGGCCCAGCCAAAGTTGGTAACACTCTTTGAATCCTGTTTGTTGTCATCAAGATGGGTTGTAGAGTTAAAAAGCCTGCTTTTAGTATTATAGGGAGAAGAAATATATGCAGTCAAATCTCCCCTGTTGGTGTGGGTAAAGTTGAGGTTTACTTCCACGCCCTCAAGGGGCTGGCGGTTATGCTCTGAGCCGGTGAGGGCGCTTGCTGTTACAGTGAATTGTTTGCTTGTGCCGCCGGTATTGTTGCCGTCCATATATTTTATGGACTCATCTACTGTTACGGTACCGGTATTATAGGAAGTCTGTGCGGTTACGCCTTTAACGGTAGCCAGTCTTTCGACAAATTTACCTGCATTGATGTTGCCGAAACCGTAGTTGGGATTAAACGAATTGCCCGCCCCGTTCTTTACCCATCCGCCCGTTGAGCTTGCATCATTAGCGTCTACCTGTGTACTTGTTTGGACAAGCACATGTTTAGCCATCCGGACATCCATATCTTTATTTGCTTGCATACCCAGCGCCATGATACCGGAAACAAGAGGGGCTGCCGAGGAAGTACCGCCGAAAGTGGTAGTATAGTCATAATCGGAAAATGATTCTTTTTTCTTTCCTCTCGGATTCTCATCTTCTGAATATTTGTTATACCCGAAATTTTCGCCTGAGCGGTCAGTGGTGGTAATGCCAAAGCCGGTTTTGCTTGATGAAGGAGCTGTGACAAAAACATTCGACCCGTAGCTGCTGTAACTGGAAAACTTGCCGTCACTCCCCAGGGCAGCAACAGATATAACAGATGAAAGGTTTTTTGGAGAGATTTTATTACCGTCCTCTCTTGCATTACCCCGGTCGTTGCCTGCTGAAAAAACATGAATCACGTTATTGAATGCCGTTGTCGTAAGCGCTTTAATGCTATCGCTGTCGGGAGTGTTAAACACCCGCCGGTTGCCGTAGCTGTGGTTTTTGATCTGTATTTCAGCGTCTTTTGTAATGACAAATTTACCGTCCTTTTGCTCCACGCCGCTTTTCCATAAATACGCGTTGAATTTGTCAGTGCTGATTGCGCGGCTCTTTTTTGTATCAAGATTGGTATCAAGTATACGAAGTCCGGCAATAGTTGCGTAAGGGGCTGCTCCTGTTGTACCGATACCGTTGCCTCCCCTGGCTGCGGCAACACCTGCCACGGCAGTCCCGTGATTATTATTAAGAAAAATTGGGCCCTGGTTTTCTAACACCTCACCGGCAAGAAAAGTTCGGCTCAATTTTGCGCTGTAGTTGTCCTTGAGATCCGGATGGTCGCCCTGGACTCCGTCATCACAGATTCCGATAACTATCCCTTTGCCGGTATATCCCAGTTTCCAGGCACCTCTGAGGTTCGCGTCAATGCCCGTGCCCACTATACCGTTTATTCCCGACGACGGTGTTTTGTTCTCCAGATGCCATTGTCCCGGGAAATTCTTGTATTTATTGTCTGTTTCGTTATACAGGAAAAAGGGGTCGTCAGGTTCAAAAGGGGTTAATGTGGCGCCTAAAAGAAGCAGAGGAAACAGCATTAAAATAATGCCGCTTATAATATTTCCGACGCAAAATCTCAACTCTCTATCAAACCGCATATTACCCCTGCTCTATGCTTGTTACTTATCCTATTATCACTTACTGATTTTCGACATCCGCCTCTTTTGAAATATAAGACCTTTGCAAAACTCCAAAAGTGCAGTGATCAGGGCACTTTTGCAAAGGTCTCAATATGCAATTATTAAAGTGCTCCACATGCCTACCACAATTCAAGATGAAATAGGATAAAATTATTAATTAAATTATAAAAATAATTATGTTGACCTGTTAATGTGAAAAGAAGTATACAAAACAAATAGATTAAATTGCGATATTTTTCAAAAAAATTGGAAGCAATTGTTAGTACCTGTAGGTCTTGCAATTGTTATTTTGTTCTGAAGCTTTAATTGCCTGGGTCTTTATTTGTTAAAATAGAATGCAATAAGACAGCATATTATTCTAAAAGGAGGGTTAAATGGCTAAGGATCAAAGTATTTATTGGAATCCCATAGCAGAAACTTTGCCACGGGAAAAGCTTCAGGCGCTACAGGTCATAAAATTTAAAAGAATTTTTGAATGGGCTTACAACAACTCACCATTTTACAAAAAACTTTACAAAGAAGCCGGTATGGAACCAGGCGATATCAAAACCTATGAAGATATCAAAAAGGTTCCTAAAACCGACAAAGCAGTACTAAGAGATGTACAGGACAGACCTCCTTTTCCTTATGGTGATATGCTGGCCGTACCCCTGAAAGACATTACCGCTTTCAGGCAGACAAGCGGCACTACAGGCACTCCGGTATATCAGGCAGATACCTGGGCAGACTGGGAATGGTGGGCGGAATGCTGGGCATACATCCTTTACGCCCAAGGTTACAGGGATACTGATAGAATGTTTATTCCATTCGGCTACAACATTTTCGTTGCCTTCTGGGCCGCCCACTACGCGGCAGAGAAATTAGGCTGTGAGGTTGTGCCTGGCGGCGTTCTGGATACAGAAGCAAGAATTATGAAGATGCAGGAACTTAAATGTACTGCCTTTGGCGCTACACCGACTTATGTGCTCGGTATGGCTGATACGGCAAGAAAAATCGGCATTGACCCAAGGTCAATCGGCATCCAGAGAATAACATGCGCCGGTGAACCCGGTGCAAGCATACCTACCACAAAACAGAGAATTGAAGACGCATGGGGCGCAAAAGTCTATGATCATATTGGCGCAACAGAAATAGGCGCGTGGAGCTATATGTGCACCGTTCAGAAAGGACTCCATGTAAATGAAGCAATGTTCCTTGTAGAAATAGAAGATGTAGATACAGGCGAAATCATAGATACGCCTATGAAAAACGGGAAAATGGTTATAACTGCCTTTGACAGAATCGGTAAACCGTGTATCCGTTTCGATTCCAAGGACGTAATTCGTTGGGCTGACTATGATTGCGACTGCGGTCGCACATTCAGAATGATTGACGGCGGTGTTGTAGGAAGATCTGATGATATAACCAAAGTAAAAGGCGTACTCCTTGCTCCGACGGCGATTGAAGAAGTAGTAAGAAGCTTTAATGAATTAAGCGATGAGTATGAAGTTATTGTCACCAAGAAGGGTGATATTGACGATATTATGCTAAAGATAGAGCTTAGACCCGGTCAGGAAAAGAATGAGGCGGATATATTGAATCGTTTAAAAGACCTGCTCAGAGTCAAGACGAACCTTGGTTACAAAATTGAAATCCATCCTTATGAAAGTCTGCCCAGGTACGCGTTAAAGGCAAAGAGATTCAAAGACATGAGAGCACACTAAGAGGAGGTATAACTCATGGCAGGAAAATATAGAATTAATGAAATGGATGAAAAGATTAAGCTGATAAGAAAGACAGCGGAAGAATTGAATGCAATATCAGGAGGTATTCAGGCTGTAGAGAAGAATGTCGTTCGCCTCCTGGCAAGTACAAAGATGTTGGAAATAAATATATCAGACTTTAAGGATTTTGTATAAAATACTTGATGAACTTGTAAAAGTCTCAGAATGATCGCTTTGGTGAGATTTTTATCATGATTTTTTATAAGCGCATCAAACTCGGTTGAGATATCTAAATATTTTTATAGTCATCCTGTTGCATTGAAATTACATGTGCAGCAGGATGACTTTTTTAAATTACTATACACCTCAGGCTTTATTCTTTCAGTAAAAACTTTAAAATGTTTTATATTTTAATTGTTATTATAGTCAAAATATCCAAAATCTATTTTTTTGAAATATAAACTGTGTACAATAAATCATACCGAACAGCATTACGACATTTAAATAAAAGTGGCTTTCTGTGCTTTTTTAGCTGCATGATTACAGCAATATCGCCTTTGTATTATTTTTTTTGTTTGCAATACAAATCTTTTTGGGGTTAGTATTAAAAAATAGATGATATAAAAATAATAATAGACATCTTATTCTGTTGTTGTATAATATACACATCAACAATCAAGAATATGATAATTAATGCTTTAGAGAGTGAGCAGTGTAAAGCAACATCTTTACAAACATTAGTTGTGGAAGCATCAAGCATATTGATTTTAGCATCAATGATTAATGCAAAAGGAGGTGATTTTTTAGCGTAAGTTGGTTTTTTGTTTAACAGATAGAACTATAAAAAGGATGGGGGTATCAAGGTATGGTAAATGAAATGTTACGTAGAAATCGTGTAGGTCCGGAGGACAGATTGCATCACTCATTCAATTTATTGTACTCACCGTTGTTTTGATTGCAATATTTGCATATGGGATAGCGCCAGTGTCTTTTACAAAAGCACTCTGTAATGTTTTTACTGTCTTTTATGTTTTAAATGTAAAATTAGAAATTCAGTATTTTAAAGAGTTTTTTGAAGCCTGGCAAAAGTGTAACAACTTTGTTTTGCATGAGATACGCAGCTTATAATTATGAAAGACTATTATGTTTAAATTAAGATTCAAAAAATTTTAAGGGGGTACACTGTATGAATCAGAAAGGTGAAATTAAACAGCCTTTGTTAGGGTTTTTGGGATTGGTGGTTGTACTTTTTATTGCTTTTGGTATCATTACGTGGTTTAAACCGGAGACATTTATCCCTTGGGCTGGCGAACTGGCAATGTGTCTTATACCATTTTCTATAATAATGGGTATGGTGTGGGGGGGTAATTACCCTGCGCCTGCAGCAAAATTAGAGCAACCCTTGAAAGGATTGTATCTTTTGCTTTTTAATATGGTTATAGGAATAATCATTGCTGGATGGTCGATTAAGACTGTGGGAGGCTTTGTAACTCCACCAACACCACCGCTCATATTCTTTACGATTATGACGGTTATTATGACTTTTTGGTGTGTTGTTGTGTGGGGGTGCTGGCCAGCAGCGGGTATCAAGGGTGACCACCCTGCATTCGTGGGTTTCGGCACTCTGATCGTTTCTTATGCAGTAGCTTATATACTTTTTATTACATGTTTTAATTTTGATTTCATGAAGGGAGCACCTTTCTATGCTGCTGTAATGCCTCCAAGCGGAGCTTTTAATGCTTTTTCGAGTTTAGCATTCTTTCTCACATGCCTCGCCGTAATTCTGGCTTGGGTGGAATTGGATTTCTGGCCAATAAGCCTTATTCCACCGAAAGCACCCGCATTCGGTAAGCAACCCATATGGGGTATTGTAGTCAGTATTGTTGTATGTATAATAGCCTATATAATTAAAGTTATTTTTGTAGATAACATGGGAATGGATGTGTTCGCATACACTCTCAAGGTTCCTATCTGCATAATCTTTGGAGAGTTCATAATGCTGCTTCTGTTCCAGACCTCTCCCGTGCAGACCGTAAAGCAGCCTGTAAAAGGAATAATACTGATAGTCATCAATATTATTCTCGCAGTCGTGATGTATAATCTCTATTTATGGTTTAGCCTTCTTGTTGCCGGTCCTTTACCGCCGGGCGGCGCTACCGGTTATGTTCAGGAACTTTGGATTGCTACCGCACTCCTGGGTTTTACATTCCCGGTTATTGCATCATATACGGGATTCTTTAATTTCTGGCCATTAACAGAACCTAAACCTCCAAAAGAGTAAAAAAGGAAGTTAAAATAATAATAAGGCACATCCTAATAGATGTGCCTTATTATTATCATTATCAACTCCGGGGAAAAACCTTCTTAATTTATCGCAGATCAGTCGTTCAACCCTAAAAGTACAGAATTTACAATACCTCCTATTTCAGCAGGATTTTTCACAACAATAATACCCACATCTTGCAATGCCCTTATTTTTACGGAAGCGTCCCCTGCCCTGCCATCCACAATAGCCCCGGCATGTCCCATCCCTCTTCCATGCGGCGCCGTAGCACCAGCTATAAAAGCAATAACAGGTTTTTTCATATATTGATGAAAATATTTTGCGGCATCTTCCTCTGCGCTGCCGCCGATCTCACCGATCATTATTATGGCATCAGTTTCTTCATCTTCTTCGAACATCCTGAGCAAATCAACATATCTGAGTCCTATAACAGGATCACCGCCAATTCCTACACATGTGGACTGTCCGATACCCTTTCCTGTAAGCTGCTGAACAACTTCATAAGTAAGAGTTCCGCTTCGTGAAACAATGCCTACCCTTCCCTCCTTGTGGATATATCCCGCCATAACCCCGATCTTGCATTTTCCTGGTGAAATAATGCCGGGAGAATTCGGGCCGATAAGGACAGTGTCTTTATCCTTCATGTAATGCTTTACCAACACCATATCCAGAGTAGGAATCCCTTCCGTAAGACAGACAACCGTTTTTACCCCGGCTTCAACAGCTTCTAAAATAGCATCTGCCGCATAAGGAGGGGGTACAAAAATCACCGACGTATCAGCACCTGATAGGGCAACAGCTTCTTGCATGGTATTAAAAACAGGGATTGATTCAAATTCCTGCCCCCCTTTACCAGGTGTGACTCCTGCCACAATATTTGTTCCATACTCCATCATCTGCCTTGTGTGGAACATGCCTTCACTGCCGGTTATACCCTGGATAAGAACCATTGTTCTGCTGTCTATTATGATGCTCATATCTTCATTCCTGATGTAATTTGCTTATTTCTTCTGCAACCACAAGGGCTGCCTGACCCATCCCTTGTGCTATTGCAAACCGGAAACCAGAGGCTTCGAGGATAGCTTTCCCCTTTTCAACATTTGTCCCTTCGAGCCTGACTACCACAGGAAGATTTATTCCAAATTCGCGAACAGCATCGACAAGTCCCGTTGCAAGAGTGTCGCACCTCAATATTCCGCCAAAAATATTTATAAATATTAATTTTACCTCTTTATCTGATAATAATATCTTTAAGCCTTCCGTTATCATTCGGGAAGTAGCGCCGCCTCCAACATCAAGGAAGTTTGCAGGCTCCGCACCTATGTGCTTTATCATATCCATTGTTGCCATGGCAAGTCCTGCGCCGTTCACCATGCACCCCACATTGCCTTTCAGCTTGATATAATTTAGATTATACTTGGCGGCTTCAACCTCCAAAACATTTTCCTGATGATAATCACGTAACGCCGACACATGGGAATGTCTGAAAAGCGCATTGTCATCAAAAGTTATTTTTGCATCAAGGGCAACAAGCTCGCCTCTTTCTGTTGTCACAAGCGGGTTGATCTCTGCAAGAGAACAGTCTTTTTCAATAAAAAGTCTGTAAAGGTTCATTGCAATATTGCTTGCCTTATTTAAAAATGATTGGTCCAATTCCAGGCGATAACATATCCTCTTTGCCTGAAATCCTCTCAAACCTATACAGGGATCAATGTTTTCAACAAAAACTTTTTCCGGTGATAATGCTGCAATATTTTCTATTTCCGTCCCGCCTTTCGGGCTCATGAGCAATATTATACACGCCTTTGATCTGTCAATTGTTATGCCTGCGTATATCTCTTTTTTAATATCAAGGGCTTCTTCTATTAAAATACGGTCGATTGGTCTCCCTTCAATCCCTGTTTGCGGTGTAATAAACATCTTACCGAGCATTTCCGATGCAGTACTCCTTAGTTCATCAATATCATTGACACGCCTTATTCCTCCACCTTTACCCCTGCCACCGGCATGAACCTGAGCCTTTATCACAAGAGGAAAAGGCCCGATTGCAGAGGCGGCGTTCAGCGCTTCTTCGACAGTCTCTGCTACCTGGCCTTTTGGAATAGGTATATTATAATCTTTAAAAAACTGCTTTGCCTGATACTCATGTATCTTCATCTTCCTTCTCTCTTGCAATACAGGATATAACATGCTTTCGTGCCTTCATTGCCTCAGTCATGCCAATCCTCAATGCGCCATGATTTATATATATCAATATCATGAATTTCATTAATTTTATCAGCCTTTATCATCTTTATTTTCCATAATAAATTAACAAACGCTGATACTTTTATACAACAGGGGACTTGAAACAACCAAGCCCTTTTCTTTCAGAACAAAGCAGGTTCTCTTACCGAATCATTTCTTGCTTGACATTGCATAATTGAAAGTATATTTTCAGGGATTAATAATGAAAAAACTATGCTTTCTTATTATCTTGCTCACTATTCCTCTTCAAAACGGATTTGCTCAGAATGCCGGTAGCAATCAAACCATATACACCCTTTCACCTATCTTAAGCGTAGCACCAAAAATATACGTCCTTAATGAGTCTGATATAAGGAAACATCAATTGCCTCAAAATTATATGATTGTTAAAAATCCTTCAAAAGAAACTGTAACTCTATGGGAATTTCCCAATGAATTTCCAATGAATAAGGCAAATCAAATGCCGGCAACCATACCGGATGATCGATCAACAAAAACTGTCCCTGAAAAACAAAAAACAATGCATGAGCAAAAACCCCTTGTAGAACCCGGGCAAATGACAGATCTGCTGAAATCATTAGGCCTTGGATCAGGAAAAGAAGTTTCAATCTCTGATCTGAATCAACTTTTGCAGGGTGCAAATATGAAATAATACTCGGACACTCTTTTGATTAAGCCGTCATAAATCCGGATTAGTGTAATGCCTGGTGTTACTTTTATTGTCAATTATTAATGTTACAGGACCTTCGTTTATCAGTGATACATCCATGTCAGCCTGAAAAATACCGCATTCAACATTCTTTATTTGCTCTCTCGCCCTTGCAACAAATAATTCGAAGAGGTTCTTTGCCTCTTTTGTCTCCATTGCATTGGAAAATGACGGCCTTCTTCCTTTGGAACAATCCCCGTAAAGTGTAAACTGTGAAATTATAAGAAGTCCGCCTTTAATGTCAACAAGAGATTCATCAAGCTTCCCTTGCTCTTTTTCAAATATTCGTAAATTTATGATTTTGTCCAGCATCCATTGTATATCATTTGCAGTGTCACTCTTGCCGATGCCAATGAAGAGAAGAACTCCTCTCCCTATCTGTCCGACAACCCTGCCATCAACTTCTACAGATGCCTTTTTAACACGTTGTACAACAGCTCTCATAAAAATATATTTTGAATTTTAAATTGCAGGTTTTGGATTTTCAAGCCCAAAACCTGCAATTTTATCATTTTTCCTGTTCTCTTTCCTTCTTGGCCTGCTCGATAACCTTTGGCGCTATGTGAGCAGGAAGCTCTTCATAATGAGAAAACTCTATGATAAATGTACCTCTGCCGCCGGTCATTGATTTTAAGTCCGGGGCATATTTCAGGATTTCCGACATGGGTACAGCCGCTTTAACTACCTGACTATTTCCTTTTGACTCAACACCGATAATTTTACCTCTTCTTGAATTCAAATCCCCCATTATGTCGCCCATATATTCATCAGGCACAATAACCTCTATCTTCGTGATCGGCTCAAGAAGCGTAGGCTGGCACATTTCCAGTCCTTTTTTGAATCCCATAGAACCGGCGATCTTGAAAGCCATTTCAGACGAATCTACGTCATGATATGATCCGTCATAAAGTGTAACCCTAAAATCTATAACAGGATATCCGGCAAGTATTCCCTGGTTCATAGCCTCGACTATGCCTTTTTCAACAGCAGGTATATACTGTCTCGGGATTGCTCCTCCCACTATCTTATCGACAAATTCAAAACCTGCATTCCGCGGAAGCGGCGCAAGCTCAAGCCATGTATCGCCATACTGTCCTTTGCCGCCTGACTGCTTCTTGTATTTACCCTGTACCTTTGTCGTCCCTTTAATGGTTTCCTTGTATGGCACTTTCGGCTCTTTAAGTTCAACATCAACACCGAATTTTCTCTTCATTTTTTCAACAATCACTTCAATATGGACCTGTCCCATGCCTGACAGAATGAATTCCTTTGTCTGCTCGTCCCTTGTATATTTGACTGTCTGGTCTTCTTCCATTAATCTGGCAAGTGAAGTATTCAGTTTATCTTCATCTCCCTTGGATTTCGGCTGCAAAGAGAAGGATATGAGCGGCGGGGCGCTTACAACACCTTCATACTTTATGGGTGCTTTTTCGTCACAGAGAGTATCTCCGGTACCAACTGCCTTCAGTTTTGCCACAACTCCTATATCGCCTGCAGATGCCGAACCAGCCGGCTTCTGCTTCTTGCCCACAAGATAGAATATCTGTCCGATTCGCTCTTTCTCCTCGTTTGTGGCATTAATAACAGTCATGTCAGGATGAATCTCACCTGAATATACTCTGAAGAGGGTTAGTTTTCCTGCGAAAGGGTCAGTAATGGTTTTAAATACAAAGGCGCTGAAATTTTTATCTGAAGAAAAAACCCTTTTGATTACGTTGCCTGTTTTGATATCTATGCCTTCTGCTTCTTTCCTGTACGCAGGGGAAGGAAAATATTTTACCATTGTGTTAAGAAGCATCTGAACACCTATGTTTTTCATTGCAGAACCGCACATGACAGGAACAATTTTTCTGCTCCATATGCCTTCTCTCAGACATTTCTCAATCTCTTCAATTTTTATTTCTTCACCGTTGAGATATCGTTCCATAACCTCATCATCTATTTCGACGGAGGTCTCGATGAGTTTCTCTCTGTATTTATTCGCTTCATCAGCAAATTCCGGCGGAATTGCTGCAACATCATATTCTCCGGAAGTGTCTCCTTTGTAAATATATGCCTTCATGGTGAGGAGATCGATGACACCTTTAAAATTCTCTTCTTTACCAATAGGTATCTGAATAGCTAATATCGATTTATCGGAAAAATTCTTCTGTATATCAGCAAAAGTACGTTCAAAATCAGCCCTCTCCCGATCCATTTTGTTTACAAACAAACAGGCGGGAATGGAAAACTCATTGGTATACTGCCATACCTTTTCGGTTTGAACCTGAACTCCCGATACGGCGCTTACCACAATCACGGCAGCGTCAACGACCCTCATGCATGACTTGGCATCTGCCACAAAATTGTCGTCACCAGGAGTATCAATAAAATTGATTTTGTGCTTATCCCATTCAAAGCAGGCAAGAGAAGAAGATATGGTTATTTTCCTTTCAACTTCTTCAGGCTCATAATCCATTAATGATGTCCCATCATCAACTCTTCCAAGTCTGGTATTTTCCCCTGAAAGAAAAAGCATGGCCTCAACAATTGATGTTTTACCTTCACCTCCATGAGAAAATATCCCAACATTTCTAATAAAATCAGGCTCATACTTTTTCATGTAAACTCCTTTTAGGAAAATAAAAAATAGATTAAAATACTGTGAATTTTACATGGCTTTTACTTAAAAATCAAGAATTAACCGAATCTGCCTGTTATATATCCTTCAGTTCTTCCATCATTGGGAGAGGTAAATATCTTTGGCGTCTCTCCAAATTCCACAAGATCGCCCAGGAGCATAAAGCCCGTATAGTCGGATACCCTTGCCGCCTGCTGCATATTATGGGTAACAATAAGTATCGTATAATCTCTTTTAAGTTCAAGCATAAGCTCTTCTATCCTCATTGTTGCAATAGGGTCAAGAGCAGAGCAGGGTTCATCAAGAAGGATGATCTCAGGCTCAACAGTAAGAAGTCTTGCCACACAAAGCCGCTGCTTCATCTCTTCGGAAAGACTGAGCGCCGGCACAGACAACTTATCCTTCAAATCATCCCACAATCCGACAGCCTTTAAACATCGCTCCACAATCTCGCGATCTTTTTTTCTATTCGTCAGACCATGTATCTTTAAACCATAAACCATATTTTCATATATTGTAAAGGGGAACGGATTGGGTCTCTGGAAGACCATACCTACCTTTTTCCGCAGTTCAATCAAATCTATTTCTTCAATATTCTGCTGGTTTACAAAAATATCACCTGCAATCTTTACATCATCAATTAAATCGTTCATCCGGTTAAAGCAGCGCAGCAATGTTGATTTACCGCAGCCTGAAGGCCCTATAAGAGCGGTAATCGAGTTTTTATGCACGTTAAAATCCACGTTCTTTAACGCATAGAAACTGCCGTAATACATATTAAGTTTTTCTGTTGAAAGGGCATAATTGTTTATCATCCGAACTTCCCCGAGATGTAGTCTTCCGTCTTTTTTTCTGAAGGGTATGTAAACACCCTTTCTGTAGGCCCGTATTCTATAAGATCTCCGAGATAAAAAAAGGCCGAATAATCCGTAATGCGCGCAATCTGCTTGGTATTGTTCGAAACAAGTATGATTGTATATTCCTTCTTGAGTTCGCTCAAAGCATCTTCTATCTTCGCGGTGGAAATAGGGTCCAGCCCTGAACAGGGTTCATCCAGCAATATTATCTCAGGCATCAATGCAAGGGTCCGTGCAAGACAAAGTCTTTGCTGCTGTCCACCGGACAGTTTTAATGCTGATATCCCAAGCCTGTCCTTCATTTCATCCCATAGAAATGCCTTTTTCAGACTTTCTTTAACAATTGCGTAAATCTCTTCCCTGTCCCTGACACCCTTTAACTTCGGGCCATAGGCAATATTCTCATAAACCGAACGGGGCAGCGGGATGGGAACCGCGAATACAGTCCCGATCTGCCTTCTCAATTCCACAGAATTTATATCACCATTGATTATATCTACGCCATTAATAATAACTTTGCCCGCGATACTTACGTCATCTTCAAATTCTATCATCCTGTTCAAAATCGATATTAATGTAGACTTTCCGCTTCCGGCAGGCCCCATAAATCCGGTAATCATATGCCTGTGCACATCAACATCAATATCCTTCAAAACTTTATTTTTCCCAAAGGATACACTTAATTTTTCTACCTTAATTTTTATATCCATATATCGCTCACGAATACTTTGAAATCATTTTGTTCATAAGATAATAGGCAATAATATTGATCAAAAGGATGCTCACAACTAGTATCAGTGCAGTGGCATATGCCTTTTCCATTGAAATGCCTTCACGGGCAAGAATATAGAAATGGACAGCCATTGTTCTGCTTGAGTCCATTAAGGATGTGGGGAGCCTTAGAGAGCTTCCCATGGTGAATATTACAGCGGCTGTTTCACTGACAGCTCTTCCTACGCTTAACATAATTCCCGTGAGTATCCCCGGGATTGCTGAAGGCAGTACTACTTTCTTGACGGTTTCCCATCTTGTAGCGCTTAAAGAATAGCTCACAATCCTCAAATTCCTCGGAACAGCCTTAATTGCTTCCTCGCTTGTCCTTATTATTGTCGGAAGAATCATGATCGTTATGGTTAACACCCCTGACAAAACCGACCAGCCCATTTTGAGTTTTATAACAAAAAAAATAAAACCAAAGAGTCCATAGAGAATAGACGGGATGCCGGCAAGTGATTCAACGCCGAAACGGATAGTCTTGGTAAATCCGGATTGCTTTGTGTATTCTGTGAGATAAATTGCTGTTCCGACTCCAAGCGGCGTAGCAAGAAATATTGACAGCAAAACAAGGAGTAAGGTTCCGATAATCGTTGAAAATATACCTCCATGCCTGCCCATATCTTCCGGCGAAGAAAAAATAAATCCCAGATTTACATGCGGAGCGCCTTTAAAAAAAATGATGGCAACAATTACTACCAATATCCCCACGGTAAAAAATGCCTGGAAATTAAGGCCTATCCGCACTATTTTATCTACCAGACGCGGTTTTATCCTCACTTTATCACCTTTTTCTTTATTCCAAAATTAGCTATATAATTAAGAACCATGATAATTACCAGAAGAACAACGCCTGTTGAAAAAAGACCCTGTCTGTGATCGCCTGTAGCATAGGCAAGCTCAAGGGCAATATTACTTGTTAAAGTCCTTAAGGGATCCAAAATACTCGTAGGTATTTTTAAAGCATTTCCGGCAACCATAATTACTGCCATTGTCTCCCCTATTGCTCTTCCCATACCAAGAATAAAGCTTGCAAGAATCCCTGATTTGGCCGAAGGGATAACAACTTTATAGATTGTCTGCCACTTAGTGGCTCCCATGGCAAAGGAACCTTCCCTGTAAGTTTTAGGCACACTCGTAATCGCGTCAAAAGATATGCTTATTATGGTAGGCAAAATCATCACCCCAAGGATAATAGATGTGGAAAGGAGGGAGAAACCTGCTCCGCCAAAATGATTTCTAATTAACGGAACTATATAAACCACCCCCAAAAAACCGTACACCACTGAAGGAATACCCGCTAAAAGCTCAAGGGCCGGTTTTAAAAACATCTTCATTTTTTTCCCTGAATATTCTGAAAGATAAATCGCGCAGGAAAGTCCCATGGGTGCGCCGACAAAGAGGGCGCCTAAAGTTACGAGAAAAGAGGATACGATCATAGGGAATATACCGAAAGAACCTTTTGTGGGCGCCCATTTAAAGCCAAAGATAATGTTTTTCAAACCTATTTTATGAAAAAGAGGCAGTCCTTCGTATAAAATAAATATAAAAATCAGAAAAAGAAAAAGAAGCGATGAGAGCGCAAATAACGTAAGCACATATTTGACTAAATGCTCTTTCGTAAATTTCATTCTTGTCATTTTATACCTATCAGCCCTTCTTTCTTAAAGATATTCTGCCCGTCAACGGAAAGAACATAATCAATAAATGTCTGCACAAACTCATTTGGCGTGCCGTTTGTAATAAAAAGAAAGGGTCTTACAATCTTATATTTTTTTGTTTTTATATTTAGAAGACTTGCAGCAACTCCATCGATAGATAAAGCCCTGACCCTGTTATCAACAAGACCAAGCGATATGTACGCTATGGCGTATGGGTCTGTAGCGACAATTTCCTTTACAGAACCATTGGAATCCTGAACCATGATGCTGTCATTGATCTCCTCGTTTTTCATAATAAGATCCTCGAAAGAACCTCGTGTTCCCGATCCCTCTTCTCTTGTTATGGCATCTATCTTTCTGTCAATCCAGCCAAGCTCTTTCCAGTTTTTTATCTTTCCGCTGAAGATGTCTCTTATCTGTTTTAGAGTCAGTTCCCGGATTGGATTCTTAGGGTGAACAACCACCGAAATGCCGTCGTAACAAATTATAATTTCCTTTAGTACTTTTTCTTCCTGTTTAAGCTGTCTTGACGACATGCCGATTTCAATAGTTTTATTAAAACATGCCTGAATACCTGCAGTTGAACCGCCGCCCTGAACATTTATTCTAAACAACGGCCGATCGACCATAAAATGTTCTGAAAGTTTTTCAATAAAAGGCATTACAGATGTTGAACCGGCTATTATGATAGCATGCTTTTTTTCGTGTGAAACCCTGGCATTATTATCATCACAGGATAAAAGCAGCACTATGGACAGCGACAGGATAAAACTGATAATCTTCGGCATTGGGTTTAGTCCTCTGAATGACTTTTAGCGTGCCTTATTATCTTCCCTTCGGCCATAAATATGACAAGTTCGGCAATATTTACCGCATGGTCAGCCATTCTTTCCAGAGACTTTGAAATGAACATTACCCGTGTTGCCCTTGAAATTGTTCTCATATCCTGCATCATGTATGTAAGAAGTTCTCTGAAAACCTGGTCGAGAAGCTGATCGACCCGTTCATCGTCTCTCGTTACCTTCAACGCCAGCTCCACGTCTTCCTTAACAAATGCATCAAGGCTTTCTTTGAGCATAAGCTGTACGGTATTTGCCATTGTAGGAATATCTATATAAGGTTTTAACTGCGGTTCCTTGTTGAGCTCAAGCACCCTCTCACAAACATTTACTGCAAGGTCTCCGATTCTTTCAAGGTCGTAGTTAATTTTAATGGCTGTGGTAATCAGCCTTAAATCCCTTGCTGCCGGTTGCCGGAGAGCAAGCAGCTTCAGGCAGAACTCGTCAATTTCTATTTCTTTTGCATTAACCACATCATCATTTTCAATAACTTTTTCCGCTATCTCTGAGCGTCTCTCAAGAAGGGCATTAATGGAATCCTGTATCGCCCTTTCCACCAGACCGCCTTCATAAAGGAGTTTTTCTTTCAACTCTCTCAGTTCCATATCGAATGCCTTATAGATATGTCCTTCCATAATTTCCATAATTGAAAGCCTCCTTATAGTTTGACGTGAAGATTATAGTAATTTTTTGCCTTCATTACAACAGAATGTTCCTGCCTGATTTATTGCTCCAATAGGAAAATAAATTCAGTTGTGGTTATTTTTTCAGGGTATTGTTGAATCGAAAGTTTCTTGCTTGAAGCCACTTAGGATCAACCTTAATAGAGGGCACTTTTCCGGAGAGATTTTCAATCCTGTCCTGAGACGCGGGGTGAGTCTGCATTGTACCGCCGGAAGAGCCGTCTCTTGATGAGAGGCGCTTCAAGACATCTATCAGCGCCGCCGGATTATAACCGCTATTTTCCAGATATTTCAAAGCCGTTTCATCGGCAGAGTTTTCCTGGGAACGGCTGTATCCTTTGGTTACCACGGTTTTGAACACGTCTTCTATACTTCCCTCAAAAATTGACACCAACTGCGCCACTTCCTTAGGCCCGTATTTTTTCGCCGCTTCCGTCCCCATAACTGTCAACGCCTCAGTCCAGCGGGAATTCTTTATCGCGGATATACCGTCCCTGTTGGCAATATGGGCTATTTCATGAGCAAGAACAGCGGCAAGCTCGTCTTCATTGGCAGCCATCCTTATCATCCCCATTGATATAAAAATGATGCCTCCGGGACAGGCGAAAGCATTTATTTCTTCAGTATTCAGAATACCAAAATGATACCCGTTGTATGTGTTCGGTTTATCGGAACTCAAAGCAATATCCTTCCCTATGAGGTTTACATACCACGTAATATTCACATCAGTTGAAAGGGCGTACTTATCCAGTATCATTGCGGCAACAGCCCTGCCGACATAATATTCCTCATCTTCAGATATGGGACGGGATGCCTTGGAAACAGTGTCTACCACTTTACCTGCCGAACCGATGGAGCCGGTGAGGTTCCCTATATCTGGCAGTTTCCAGCCGGATACGAACAAAATTGAAACAAGCAGGAGGAACAGAGGTATATTTTTTTTCAAGGCTGTTTCAATCCTCCGTTGTTTATGAACAGGGCAAGGTCTTTATCAGGGACATTGATCGCTTCTACCTTGTCAACAAGATAATATTTCATCTCAGGGTGCTTGGCGCGATATGAAGCTTCTACCTGCGGAGTAAATCCTTTTCCGGCAAGAGCAGCTTCATTTTCAGAAACACGACCTGATGAACCGGACAAAGGCAGGTTTACGAGAGAGGCGGTTTTACTTTCTACGGCAGTTTTGTGTATGCATCCTTCAACTTTCATGAAACGCACCTTAAGCCAGTCTCCCTGTTGAGAAAGCATGTCAAGCTTGTCGTTATATTTCACATTTGCCTTAACAGGCGCAAAAAATTTACAATACTCTCTGACTGCGTTTTCTTTTGTAATTATTGTTACGGGTTCCGCAGACAGAAGAAAAGGAACAAAAAATATTATAAATAAACCTGCTGTATAGAAAAGTTTTTTCATTTCTCAACGAGTTTAATAATATTAAAATCATTTGTCAAATCAAAACAGCTATCCAACTCTTCACATTTTTTAATGTAAAACATTGAAGGACCGTCATGGGGATATTTTTTCAGTAAATTGCCAAAGATTTCAATTCCTTCAGGAAATTTACCTGATGCGAAACAGGCAAGGCCTTCATTATATAGGTTGACTAATTCTGCCTTCTCCGGTTTGATATGGGTTCGGGTTCCAATAAGTTCATAAATCCTCACAGGCTTGGCTTTTCCTTTAACTTCTACCAGTCCTAATTCCCTCACAAAAAAAAGATTGCCGGTTTTGCTCAGGGTATTTTCACTTATAATAATGTTCGTACCGAATATCTTATTCACCGATTCAAGCCGTGACGCGAGATTTACCGCGTCTCCTATCACTGTGTAATCAAAGAGGCGGTCACTGCCGAGGTTTCCTGCGATCACATCGCCGGAATTAATTCCGACTCTTATAGAAATAGGGTTTAAACCTGTTTTTACAAGATCAATATTTATATCTTCAATGGAGGATATGCATTTCAGCGCTGCATTGCAGCCGTTAATTTCATCATTTTCAGATGCAAGCGGGGCGCCCCAGAATGCCATTACGCAATCGCCTATATATTTGTCGATCACTCCCTGTTCTGCGATAATCACCTCCGTAAGCGCGTTTAATACCATATGGAGGATCATGGAAACACTTTCAGGCGTACTCTGTTCCGAAATGGTTGTAAAACCTGCAATATCCGCGAATGACACCGTTATCCTTGTCCTTTGTCCTCCAGGTTTTACAATGTCCGGATGCTGTAAAACATAATCAACGATCTTTTTGTCCATATATCGGGAAAAGGTCTTTCTTATAAAAAGACGCTCCCTGCCCTCGGAAGCATAACTATATACTGTGGTCGCAATATAACTTACGATTAACGCAACAACAGGAAAAACAGCGGGAAAATAGTACGCTGAAGAAAACAAAATTCCACAGATCACAATTATAGCAATGAACAATACTGCGAAAACAGCCAGATTTTTTGCCAGCGAATACTGCGAAATAACAAAGCATGATGTGGTCATTACTATGGCAAGCATAAAAAACAAAACAATGGACGTGCATACAGGCTTGAAAAAGTCATGCGTTTTTAAATTCGCAAGAAAGGTCGCGTTTATGTGAACGCCCGTAGAGACCGATGAAATGGAGGTGGGCTTAAGGTCCATGAGACCGGCGGCTGTAGGGCCGATAAATACAAATTTGTTTTTAAAAAAGTCCTGCCCCGGCAATGTACCGGATAACTCCTTAGTTAAATGGGCATTCAGGATGTCCATTGATGAAAAAGTCTTAAAAGATTCCCGATAATATCTTAAAAGCACCTTCCCCTTAGACAGGGGGATACTGTATTCGTCATGATAAACCTTGCCGTTCTTGTATTTTATCCTATTGTTTTTTGTAAAATAAGAAAATACAAGATTGGGCACCGATATATCTTCAATCTGAAATGACAGGGGTATTCTTCTATACACGCCATCATCATCAGGATTTATGGAAACATTGCCGAATCCCTTTGCTGATTCTTTTAATGGATCAATCGGCGCTGTCACGGAATAATAAGTGATTTGCCCATTGGGTAAGGCGGTTATTGATGTATTTGCCAAAAAATTACGTTCCTCAGTCTTTAGCGGCCTTCTGTTTTTTGAGAGAAAAAAAGGCAGGTATACGTTGGATGCCTTTTTCACGGCATTCGCAAAAATGGCATCATCCTCTACTCCATAAGATGAAGGCTCGGAATAAAGAAGGTCAATAAAAACAGCGGATGCTTCTGAGAGATGTTCAATAATCGGAGCATAAATCTGTCTCGGCCAGGGCCAGTTCACTCCTTCTTTACTCAAGGCGTCAATGCTTTCCTGGTCTATTCTGATAATAATTATATCTTCAGGAGCTTTAACCGGATTGAGGACCCTTGAAAATATATCAAAAGATTTCAACTCAAAAAAATATAGAATATTCGAGAAATACAATAGTAATGAAATCGAAAAAGATATCACGATAAGGATAGAAACTTTTTTCAAAAAAGTTTCTTTATGCCTGAATGGATTGACCATATGAACAATAACCTTTTATAATAATAAACAGGTATTCTATCCTTTTGTCAATTTTTGCCTGGTTTGGAATTTTCTTCTCACATATTCACACCGAGAAATGATTTTAAGTTTTTTGTCAGTTGCCCATAAAGAATAAGGGCAGGAAGGTTTCCCGGCATTGGAGCGCCGGATAATTTTGTTTGCAAAAAAACATTAATAGGATACAATTCATAAAGATCATATTTATTTTGAATCAGATGGAGACTATGAACCGTGTTTCTTTTGCCCGATTCAAATAAAATCAGCATAAAGCCGGGTTTTATAATCGATTTCGATAGTCTTTAACCTATCGCGCCAAAGGAACGTAGAGTTTATGACAACAAAAAGCGAGGGGAAACATGGCCAGGATATTGGTTGTCGATGATGAAATGATTATTGCAACACAGATCAAACATTACCTCACGGAAATAGGACATGAAGTGGTGGGCATTGCTAATTCCGGTTACAAATCTGTGGATATGGCCGAACATCTCAGGCCTGATATTATTTTTATGGACATTGTTATATCAGGAGACCCGGACGGCGGCATTAATGCCGCGAAGACGATCAACGCGAAGTATGGCATACCGATAATTTTCCTCACCGGCTATGCTGATTCCATCTATATTGATAAAGCGAAAGAAGCGGAGCCCTACGGCTATCTTATCAAGCCCTTTCAGGAAACTGAAGTCAGAACAATAATTGAAATAGCTCTCCATAAAAAGCGCATGGAACTGCAATTGAAGCAGTCTGAAGACCGCTACCGGCGCATTACCAATGCTGTTACAGATTATATATACACAGTGCGACTGGAGGGAGGAATACCGGTTGAAACCCGTCACGGACCGGGATGCGTGGCTGTTACAGGCTATACGGAAGAAGAATTCGCCTCCGATACTTACCTGTGGTTTCGTATGATCGCCGAGGAAGATAAAGATGAAGTTAAAAAATACGTAAAAGAAATCCTTGCCGGAGGAAAAACGCTGTCTTCGGAGCACCGGATCGTCCGGAAGGATGGCGTTAAACGATGGGTGAGAAGCACGCCTGTTTTACACTATGATGCCCAGGGCGTCATCGTATCATATGAAGGGTTGATTCAGGATATAACAGACCTGAAAGAAGCGGAAAGAGTAAAGGACACCATACTGAAGAGCAGCGTGGGCGTTACCGGGCAGGACTGTCTTGACAGGATTGTTGAAAACATAGCCCGATGGCTTGATGCAGACATCGTGATTATCGGGGAGATCACACCTGACAGCAAAGAGATGAGGGGCCGTTCCATATGGCATAACGGGAAGATTGCCGATAATTCAGTTTTCAGCCTGATAGACACCCCCTGCGGGCGCGTTGCCAACGAGGGATTCTGTTTCTATCCTGAAAGCGTGAATACTCTTTTTCCTGAGGCAAAACATATTTCCGCCCTTAACATTGATGGCTATACGGGCACACAGCTTTTAAGATCTGACGGGAGCTGTTTTGGTATCCTCTGTGTGCTGTCGAGAACACCGCTTACAAAAACCTATCCTGATTTTCGGGAAATATTGGATACCCTGGCAGCCAGAGCTTCAGCCGAATTGGAACGTATGTTCGCGGAACAAGCTCTGTTTCAAAGCGAACAAAAATACCGTTCTATCTTTGAAAATGCGACAGAGGGCATCTTCCAGTCCTCTCCCAAGGGGCGCTTTATCAGTGTCAACCCGAGAATGGCGGATATTTTCGGCTTCGCGTCCCAGGAAGAGATGATAAGAGATATTACGAGCACAGGAAAACAACTGTACGCGAATCCGGAAGACAGGCAGCTCTATAAGGCCTTGCTTGTTGAACATGGAATTATTAACTCATTTGAGACAATTGTTTACAAAAAGGATGGAAGCAAAATATGGATTTCAATCAATGCCCGTGCTGTTAAGGATAAAACAGGGAAAATACTTTATTTTGAGGGTTCTGTTAATGATATCACCGAACGCAAGCAGGCTCATGAAGCGCTCAAGGAGAACGAAATCCGCTTCCGGGAAATGTTCAATAAGATGGGGAGCGGTGTGGCAGTTTACAAAGCTCGGGATAATGGTGAGGATTTTATCTTTAAAGACCTGAATCCCGCGGGACAGAGGACCAGCAAGGTAGTATTACAGGATATTTTAGGGAGAAGCGTTCTTGAAGTATTTCCCGGCATTAAAGAAATCGGGCTTTTTGAGGTATTTCAACGCGTCTGGAAGACCGGGGTGCCGGAACACCTCCCTTATTCATTTTACGTAGACGAACGTATTTCCCAGTGGGTGGAAAACGAAGTGTACAAACTTCCCTCAGGAGATATTGTTGCCATCTACGATGATATCACCGAACAAAAGCAGGCTGATGAAGCTCTTCAAAAAAGCAACGAGAGGTATAAGGAACTGGCCGATTTGCTGCCGCAGACGGTTTTTGAAGTGAATGAGAAGGGTTATTTTACATTTGTGAATCGTCATACTCTCGAACAGTTTGGATATACACAGAACGATATCGACAGGGGACTGAAACTCTTTCGGGTCTTCATCCCTGATGTCCGGGACGGGGTAAAGGCGGCAGCCGAAAGAGTATTAAAAGGAGAAATACTGGAAGGCATTGAATTTACAGCGCTCAGGAAGGATGGGTCAACATTCCCTGTCCTTGCCTATCTGAGCCCTGTGAAAAAGGGAAATAAGTTTTCCGGATTAAGAGGCATCGCCATAAACATGACAGATCGCAAGCAATTGGAGGAACAGCTTTTCCATGCCCAGAAGATGGAGTCTATCGGCACTCTCGCCGGAGGAATTGCCCATGACTTCAACAATCTCCTTACCACTATCCTGGGAAGCGCGCAGCTTTCACTTATGAAGAATAATCCGGACACTCAGGCAGAGACATACCTGAAGCGGATTATTGAGGCAGCCGAGAGCGCGGCGCAGCTTACGCAGAGCCTCCTTACCTTCAGCAGAAAACAGATCATGAAACCGGTCACTCTCGATATCAATAAAATTGTTGAGAAGATAGGAAGGATGGCATTGCGAACTATCGGGGACAATATTGAGTTCAAAACAATATTGAAAGAGGCGGATTTAAATACAGTTGCCGATGCAAGCCAGATAGAGCAAGTTCTTATGAACCTCATTGTGAACGCGGGAGATGCCATGCCGGAAGGCGGGAAACTGACTATGGAAACGGATTTTATTGACCTGGATGAGGGGTTCACAAGCCTTTATACTGAAGGCGGCAATCCGGGCAGGTATATCCGTGTATCTGTTTCCGATACCGGTACAGGGATGGACAAGCGGACAATTGAGAGAATGTTTGAACCTTTCTTTACAACAAAAGAGATAGGCAAGGGAACAGGTCTCGGACTTTCTATTGTATTCGGCATTATCAAAAAACATAACGGGTACGTCAATGTCTCCAGTGAAGCAGGGAAAGGCACCACTATATCTGTGTACCTGCCGATAATAGATTCAATCGCGCAAGGAAAAAAAGCGGATACACAGGATATATTTTTCCAGGAAGGCCGTGAAATGATTCTTCTTGCTGAAGATAATATGCTGACAAGAAACACGGTAAGAAGCATGCTTGAAGCAGGAGGCTATGAAGTTATTGAGGCTGTTGACGGAGATGACGCGATACAAAAGATTATCGATTATAAAAACAATATTGACCTCATTATTCTTGACGTAATGATGCCGAAAAAGCACATAAAGCAAGTTTATAACGAGATAAAAAAGATGAACCCCTTCCAGAAAATCCTTTTCATGAGTGGATACGCGCATGGAATTATGGACAGATCAGGGGTGATAGATGAAAAGCTGAATTTTATAAAAAAACCCCTTATGCCTACTGAGCTGCTGGCAAAAGTAAGGGAAATTCTTGACAGTTGATATAGTTACGTAGGACGTAAAGGCATTTACGTCCGAGCGCAAGCGGACGTCCAAGCGAACGTTAGTGAGCGGACATCCCACGTTCATACGGGAAGTTAAGAGGGGACAGGCGCAAGCCCGGCGCACATAGCGTTAGTGCGATATATAGCTCACACGGTGAGCGAGAAGGGGAGGCTCCACGAGCTTTGCTTGTGGAGGGGGCGACGCAAGCCCCAATAAATAGAAGGGAGAAGCAGGATGAACAAGGTTCTTATTGTTGACGATGAAAAAAACATCAGGCTCACGCTCAGCGATTTTCTGACAAATAACGGGTTTTTCCCCATTGAGGCAGCCAATGGCGAAGCTGCTCTTGAGGTTTTCAAAAAAGAAAAGCCCATTATCGTGCTCCTCGATCTTAAGATGCCCGGCATGGATGGCATCGAGTGCCTCCAGGCATTACGGAAAATAGACCCTGCCGTGCCGGTTATTATCATTACCGCCAACGGTGATATCCCTACCGCGGTCACAGCCATTCAGCTTGGCGCCTATGATTTTACCCTTAAGCCCCCTGATTTTAACAGACTCATGATAACGGTAAAGAGGGCCATAGAGAAGGTGGAGTATGAAAATGCCCTGAGAGCTTCCTTTGAAACGCTCTTCGGAAGAAGCAAGGTCATGAAAACAATAGTTGAACAGGTACGGCAGGTGGCGCCAAGTGATTTTTCCATAATCCTGCAAGGTGAAACAGGCACAGGGAAATCCTTTATCGCAAGAACCATACATAATTTCAGTAAAAGAGCCAATGGACCCTTTGTCACCGTTGATATGGGAGCAATCCCGGAAAACCTCGTGGAAAGCGAGCTTTTCGGATTTGAAAAGGGCGCCTTTACTGGGGCTGAAAGAAAGAAAAAAGGATTTTTTGAGATCGCCCATAAAGGCACCATCCTCATAGACGAACTCCAGAATGTGTCTCTCTACGTGCAGAGCAAGCTTCTCAGGATTGCCGAAGAAAAAAAACTTTATCCTTTAGGCAGCGTTATCCCTTTTGAAGTTGATACCCGCATCATCTCCGCTTCAAACATTGATATTATGCAGGCCATGAAAGACAAAAAAATAAGGGAAGATCTCTTCTTCCGCCTTGGTGAATTTATCATCCATGTTCCTCCTCTCCGTGAAAGGGCTGAAGATATCCCTTTGCTTATTCACAGATTTTTTAGAGAAGCCACTGAGGAACTCAACAAGAACATGCGTGAAATTTCCGAGGATACCATGGAGACGCTCTGCAACTATACCTGGCCGGGTAATGTACGGGAGCTGAGAAACGTGATCAGAAGAGCGGTTCTTCTTTCTCGCGAGGACACGGTATGCATGGAAGACATCAACCTCAACATCGACTCCCGGAAAGAAGATGCTGAAATATTTTCTTCATTACTGCTTCAGGATATTACTGCCGATGCTGAAAAAAAGGCCATCAGACATGCCCTTGATCTGGCATCCGGCAACAGGACAAAGGCGGCGCAAATACTTCAGATAAGCCACAGTTCTCTCCTGAGAAAAATGAAAGATTATAATATTAAGTGACTTGATGATCCAATGAACTCCCCTGCGATAAATAGCAAGCCTATCCCCATAGTTCCGGTTCCGGTTGTTTTTTTACTGATTCCTGTTTTCGGAAGTATTCTTCCCTGGTAATAAGTTCCGGCGTAACGGTTTTCTTTATCTTTTTCTGGTGTACGGAAAAATCTTTAGAATGAAAACGAATTATTCTCCCTTTATCTCCGCCAAGGTCTGCCGCGACGAGCCTTATATTCTCATTCAGTAAAAATTCAAGAATGAATCGTGAGTTTACCCCTCCCACACAGTTAGAATTGTCCGCCTGGGAATCCCTTAAAAAAAGAGAGGCGCCGCCGAAAGCCTTGGCGTGGAAGTTCTTCTTTTTTGCGCCAAGTTTGATCATGCCGTTAATGATAAGCTCCATGGCATGGACGCCGTAACGACCTGCTTCAGTCAGGCACAAAGGCAAGGTCTTTGAGTATCTCGTGCTGCTGAGCAGGAAATGGTTCATTCCGACAATGCGGTTTACGGGATCATAGAGACAGACAGAAATACAGGAGCCCAGTATAGTGGAAATTGTAACCTCGTTGCCGGAAACATAATAATCTCCAGGCATAAGGGTAATTTTTCTTTTTGAGCTGTTGTACACGATATTCATCGATAAAGTCCATATGCGCCGCGCAAGAAATTTCATACACCGGTTATCATGATTCTTATCTCTTCTGGATCGCAGCCCAGTTCTTCCGCGATCTTTTTTCTCATTTCCTTTATATCACCCGGTGAATATTTATCAAAGGGGCGGTGATATATAATGTTGTCGATTATGAAAAGTATCTGTCTTTCCTTCGCCTTCATTATATTTGCTGTTTCCTTTAAATTAAACGCTTTTGAATATACCGTCTTCCTGTCTTCCTTTATCGCTTTAAATAGGGTGTTCTTAAGCAATTGTTTCATATCGAGTCACCCTTTTTCAAGCATTGCAGGAATTCTTATTAAACTCTGCCTGTTAGCGGGGAACTAAATATTTCACTTGAATTCTCTTTAGCAAATTACGATACTGCCGATAAAGATATTGATGCGTCGTCTTCCAAAAGGGTCAGATGATCCCCGCGAGGATAAGTCATTGACATAAGCGAGCGCCATGCCGGATAAAAAGAGCGAAAAGAGAAAAAAAAGCGATAAAAAGTTTCTGCCCCTATATTCCAAAGAAAAGGAAATTAAGTCACCGATAACAGAGAACAATTTTTCCGGTAACAATGCAGACAGCGCGAACACTCTCAGGCGAATACTTGAAAAGAACAACGCCGTCACTATTCTTCTCGGCAAAACAAAACCACGGAAAACAAAGGCAATGATCACACTTCTCGACAATCTGCCGGACTCAGAGGCTGAAGCGCTTAACGGGACAGCGCATCTTATCATCAATATGGATGACGATCTTTTAGAAAAGATCGCACAGCTCCACAATGAAAATATCAAACTCCGGTCTAAGGCCCTCATTGATAAATTAACGGGGCTCTATAACCATCGTTTCTTTTCCGCTCAGCTTGAGACGGAAATGGCAAGGACAAGGAGGACGGGGCTGTCGTGCACGCTTCTTATGATCGACCTCGACAACTTTAAACGGCTCAACGATACCCTCGGTCATACTGAAGGGAACAAATTTCTCAGCAGCATAGCCGGAAGCATTCGCGAGAATGTACGGCCCACTGACGCGGCCTGTCGATATGGCGGCGATGAATTCATGATTATCCTGCCTGCCACAACAATCAACTACGCGGCCAGAACCGCCCAACGACTGAAAAACGCCATAGAAAAACTTTCCGAACCCTTATATCTCGGCATTTCAGCAAGTATTGGAATCGCGGAGTTTACGGTAATGTTGTCCTGGGGAGTTGACGAGTTTATCAACGCCGCTGATTCAGCCATGTACGACTCAAAGAAAAAAGGGAAAAACCGGATATCCATAGCGGAAAGACAAGGCCTGGATGAGGGTGAAGCAGGCCTCGTCAGTCCTGAAGAAAAAGAAGCCCTTTTTAAAGTATACGACAGTCTGAAGAAGGAAGGAAAAAATGATGACTTCTAAGATTCCGGTTGTAACATCCGTATCGAGCGGCAAAGGGGGCGTGGGAAAAACATTCGCCACAATCAATCTCGCGGCCTGTCTCGCGCGGATGGGAAAAAAAGTGCTCATTGTCGATTGCGATCTGGGGCTTGCCAACATCGACATCATGCTTGGCGTAAACCCTCAATATACCTTGAGAGACGTAATTTTCGGAAGTCTTGAATTCCCCGATGTTGTAATATCCACAAAATACGGTTTCGATTTTGTTCCGGCAAGTTCAGGCATAAAAGAGATGGCTCAACTGCTTTATGAGAATATTGACAGGATCAATACGGCAATAGGCAACATTGCATTGAACTACGACCATGTGCTCCTTGACACCGGAGCGGGAATATCGGAAAACGTGCTTCAGTTTACCCTTTTTGCGAACAGGAATATTGTTGTTCTGAACCGTGAACTGACAAGCCTTACTGACGCCTACGCCACAATCAAAGTCATATATCAGACCTTCGGCAGGCACAATTTTGAAATAATCGTCAATTCTACCCGCGGCGACGAAGAAGGCAAGAATATTTTTGCCCATATAGATGCCATATCCAACAAGTTCCTTGGTTTTCAGCTCAATTATCTCGGTCATATTCCCTACGATGAGGCAGTGTCGCGTTCAATCCTGAAGCAGGAGGTTCTGTCCTTCACATACCCCAAGTCTGTCGTTGCAATACACTGTTCCCTTATCGCCGGGAAGATGGCAGAATGGCAATAAAAAACAGTGAATAGTCGTTAGTGAATAGTGAATAGTTAAAGACAAATTCAGAGTCAATCTTTGTCATCCTATTGACAGCCTTTTTCATTCTTTCCGCCTTTTAACTGTTCACTAAATACTATTCACTATTCACTGTATCTCAAACTCCAACACAAACCTCGCCCCCTTCTCCCGTTCAATCCGGATGGTTCCTTCAAGCTGTTCCGTTAACATATTGACAAGCTGGAGCCCGAATCCGGTGGAATTTCCTGTATCAATCGATTCGGGAATACCTGCGCCGTTGTCCTGTAACATAAGTATGGCGTGATTGTCTTTTATGGAAAGCGATACTTCTATAGCTCCCTTTTCTTTATCCGTAAAAGCGTGTTTCATGGCGTTTGTAAGCAGTTCATTAAGGATGATTCCGACAGGGGATAAGGTCTTTGCTTCAAGAATACAGTCGTCAATGCGCGTTTCAACTTTTATCGAGGTGTGGCCGGGGAAATTTCCGATAATTTCATGAATCAAAGAGGTGAGGTATTCTTTTATTGATATTGATTTGAAGTCAGCGGAGCGATACAGCTTGTCATAGAGAACCATCATGCTCCGGACACGGCCCTGGGCATCTTTCAGGGCGGCAATTGCTGACGGTTCTTTCAGCGTCTCTGCCTGGAGCATTAACATGCCTGTAATGACTGACATGTTGTTTTTGATGCGGTGATGCACCTCGCGGAGAAGGAGTTCCTTTTCGGAGAGGAGGGATTTGATCTGTTCCTCGGCGATTAATCTTTCCATCTCGCCGGCTCCTCGGATAGCCACCGTTTTCAGCATGTTCTCTACCGATTCCCGGTTCACCAGGGGGCGGCGTCCGATTACCGCGATCAGTCCGATAGGCTTACCTGTGTGACTCCAGAGAGTGACGCCGACGTAGCTTTCAGCCCGAAGTTCCGTGAGAACCTCATCGCGGGGAAAAAATTTGCACACGCTTGCAGGGAAGCAGCAGACGGTTTTCCCCACTACTTCACCGCAGGGAGTATCTTTCAGAGCATAGGTAACGTTATCCTCAAATTTGCCGTCGCACCAGACAGCTACTGTTCGCGCGTTTAGTCCGTCTCCTTCGAGACGGTCAATACAGACAAAATCCATTCCGAGATTTTTTGCAAGATAAGACGCCAGCAATTCAAAAAAATCTTCTCCTGATTTCACTCCGGGGGCCTGCGCCAGGAAGGCAAAAACTTCCTCAGCTTGCTTGCGCTCGGTGATATCGCTCATCACGATGCGGCACACGGACGACCCATAGTTGTCACCCACAGGTGACGTGCCACTGTTTTCCTGCTCAACAGTCGCTGTCAGATGCGCCCAGAATAGAGCGCCGTCCTTTTTCAGCATCCTTATCTCAAATACCTCCGGTTTGCCGGTTTCAAAAAGTTTTTTGCGGTGCCGGTAATAAATATCCTGGTCCTCGGAGAGGATCAGGCTGGATAAGGGCAGCCTGATCAAAGTATCCCGTGTCACCCCAAAGAGGGCGGCAGCGGTAAGGTTCGTTTCAAGTATCAGCCCTTTTTCACTGAGGGTGAAATACCCTATCGGCGCCAGATCGTAGAGATCGAAATAACGTGTCCGGGAAATGTCCAGTTCTACCTGTGTACGGCGCAGTTCCTCGTTCTGTAACGTAAGCTCTATCTGGTGCACCTGCAGTTCATGGAGCGCCTGCCGGGTTTCCTCAGGTGAAACAGCCTCAATATTTTCCAGAAACAGCGCCTCTTTTTTCCGCGCCAACTCTTCAGCCTGCTTCCGCAAATCATTAGCCTGGTCTGAACGATTATCTTTTTCAGTCATAGCTTCTTACCTCGTTCTTATTTCAGATATCGGAGTATTAAGACGGAAAGGGTCAAGGAGCAAGCTTTTCCGTCTTAATACTTTTTATCAAATCATCAACAGTTACATCTTTATATAACTTCTTTCTCAGTTGCGTGTAGTCTCCTTCTCCCTTTTCGTACTGCAACAGAAACTTTAACGCACCTGCAGTACCTAAACTTTTCCGCAATGCTTCCCACCCTGCTTTTCTGATTTCTTTAGGCGTTAATTCTAATGCCTGTCTCATATCTTAAAGACCTCCTCTGTAATAAATCTTAATAATGAAATTATTTTGACTTTCATATTTTTTTTGCTGCCCTCACATTTCTTTACCAATATATCGTCACAAGTTACAAAAATATCGGCATTAGCCTTTTCAGCACAGGCAATATGTAATGCATCCATACTCATTATCCCGATTTCTTCTAATTCTTTTGCCCTTTTACCAATATGCTTGTCATATTTGATATAATCCGGCGCTGTCAGCAAAATATCAGCTATCATCTCTCTGCGGTCCACATAGGGGTTGTTGTTGTTTTCTTTCTTAAGGGCAAAAGAGTTGATGAGTATAACGCCCTTTTTTTCTGCCATATGCAGGATTAACAGAAACGCCTGTGTTTCCAAGTTAATTCTTGGCTGCTGTTGGTCGTCAAAAGGCCTATTGTAAACGCATGAATCTAAGTAAATTCTCATTACATCTCCAATTCATTGTTTCTTGATAAATTATTAAATAAAATAATTGGTATTACAATATTTCATTTCGTTACTCGTGCCGCAGAAGTGTACTTTCTTCGTCTTCTCCGCCCCTGTCAGTAATGCCGGACTTGATCCGGCATCAGGAGACTTTAATATTTTATCACAATTCACAGTCTTCATCCTTCTTTACCTTCAGCCTTTAATTATCCAATATCCCCTCTTTACCCATTCACCATTCACTGTCCCTTAACTATTCCCTATTCCCTGCCTTTAAACTATTCACTATTCACTATTCCCTGCCTTTAAACTATTCCCTATTCACTATTCACTGCCTTTAAACTATTCACTATTCCCTATTCACTGCCTTTAAACTATTCACTATTCCCTATTCCCTGCCTTTAAACTATTCACTATTCACTATTCACTATTCACTGCCTTTAAACTTATCCGTTCCGTTGTAGCAATCGCGTACATCTGCCCCGACTCATTCACTAAAGCTGTGGCAGTGATCCAGACATCCACAATCCGACCATCTTTGGTAATCCGTTTTGTAAGATACGGCTCCAGAATTTCAGCCCGGCTAAGCTGATGCATCCTGGCCAGGTCTTTCTCTCGCAAACTCTCCGGGATACGGTCACGAACATTCATAGCCAGCGCTTCGGCTTCGCTCCAGCCGTAAATCCTCACTGCTGCCGGGTTCCATGCCATGATGCGGCCATCAAGATCCTGCAAGGTGACGGCATCGTGCGCATCGCGTACAACCACTGCCAGACGGAGCAGCTCATTGGCTTTCCGTAGTGCTTCACGCGTATTCTTCACCTCAGTAATCTCAACAAAGGTAATTACCGCGCCTTCAATTACGTTTTCCAGCGTGCGGTAGGGCTGAATTCGCAGCGTGTACCAATTGCCCTCAGTTGTCTGCACTTCCACTTCTTTCGGAATAAGACTGTCCAGAACCGCTTGCACATCTGCCACTAACGCGGTATAGCCCATGAGGTTGGAAACGATGTGGCCTACGGGGCGCCCCAAATCGCTTAAGATCAGATTGATGATCCGGGTAGCGCCGGGCGTAAAACGCAGGATGTGATGCCTGTGATCCACGAAAACGGTGGCAATGCCTGTACCGGCTAAGAGATTGTTCATGTCATTATTGAGCCGCGACAGGTCGACCACCTTGGTTTGCAGTTCGTAGTTGACTGTGGCCAGTTCTTCGTTGACCGACTGCAGCTCCTCCTTGGAGGTCTCCAGCTCCTCGTTGGTGGATTGCAGTTCTTCATTGACCGACTGCATCTCCTCGTTGGAAGATTTCAGTTCTTCATTGGAGGTCTCCAGCTCTTCGTTGGCGGTCTGGAGATATTCTTCCTTGGCCCGCAGTTCCTGGGTAAGCGACGCGACGCGCGCGTCAATATCGGTATCAGGGGCGTCCACTCCTTTAGTAACTTGCAAAACAGCGGCCTGTTGCGCCTGCTCCTGATCAACAGGCGGCACGTCTTCCATGATGACCAGATACAAATGCGCCTCAGGCAATGCGGCTGGAACCGCGGGCAGCGGGCGGACGGTCAGGTTAAGCGTTGTAAAATCTCCGTTGGTTCTAACGCGCAGGCCGGCGCATCGCGCGATCTCTTTTGTCGCAACGGCTTTGTGCAGGGCCGTGGTCAGCTCACGCTTCAATCCTTCGCGCGCCATCTTCAGAATGTTATTTACGCCTGTCTCGCCAGGGGCCGGTTCCAGGTACATACCGGTGCGGCCGTGTAGGTAGAGAATGTCGCCGTGGCTGTTGACAAGCGCACCCACCGGGGCGACCTGCTGCAAGAGCGCCTGTTCGGTCAGCTCGCGCAGGGGCATTTTCCCGGGGAATGGCGTTTTTCCTGCAAACCGCGGGAGCTCCACGTTTATTGCTGTTACGGGCGGCAGAAACCGACCAATAGCCGTGTGCGTCGTTACGTGGATGGCCTCCTTGCGCTGATACAGTTTTGATTTGCGGTCCAGCACGGTAAAGAGATCCATGAAGTCGCCCACAGTCTCGGAAGTGCCCAGGAAGAGAAAACCGCCCTGGTTCAGGGCGTAATGAAAGAGAGGGATAAGTTTCTTCTGTAAGTCCCCGCCCATATATATCAGCAGATTGCGGCAACTGATAAGATCAAGCTTGGAAAAGGGCGGGTTTTTGATCATATCCTGCTCGGAAAAAATCAGCATGTCGCGGATGCCTCTATGAATGCGAAAAGCGCTGTTGTCGGGCTCTGCTGTGAAAAAGCGCGTCAGCCTCTCCGGCGAGACATCGGCGGCTATACTTGCCGGATAGAGGCCGACCCTGGCCACGGCAATGGCCTTGCTGTCAATGTCAGTGGCAAACACCTGCACTTTAAAACTTTGTTTCATTGTTTCCTGACGTTCGGCTAAAAGGATGGCTAAAGAATAGGCCTCTTCGCCGGTGGAGCAGCCCGGCACCCAGACGCGCATGACGTAGCTCGCGGGCTTGCCGGCAAAGAGTTTTGGGATGATCTGTTCCTCAATCGACTTGAAGGCCTCCGGGTCGCGGAAAAAGTTTGTCACACCAATCAACAGATCACGAAAGAGCGCTTCCACCTCAGCCGGAGTCTGCTGCAAATACTTGACATATCCGTCCATTGTTTTGATGTGTTGGACAGCCATGCGCCGCTCAATGCGGCGGTTTATGGTGCTCGGTTTGTACTGGGAAAAGTCATGGCCGGTCTGAGCGCGGAGCAATACGAATATTTTCTTCAGCACATTCTCGGTCTTGAACGTCTGTTCGGATGCAGACCTGGGGGGTATGCCGAAGGCATGGGCCACATATGCAATGAGCTGGCCGGGCATCTCGGCAGGTGAAAGCACATAATCCACAAGACCGGTAGCAATAGCGCTGCGGGGCATGCCGTCATACTCGGTAGAAACAGGGTTCTGCGCTATGGCCATACCGCCTTCACCCTTTATCGCGCGCACTCCTGAAGTGCCGTCGCTGCCCGTACCGGAGAGAACGATAACTATGGCCCGCTCGTGCTGATCATGTGCCAGGGACCGGAAGAAGAAGTCAATGGGCAGGCGCTGGCCGCGGGGAGCAGAGGGCTCCAGCAATTGGAGAGTGCCGTTCAAAAATGCCATGTCGCGGTTGGGAGGGATAATATAGGCGCAGTTGGGCATCACCGTCATCCCGTCCTCAACCTCGTAAACCTGCATACGGGTGTAGCGCCGGATTAGTTCGGTAAGGATGCTCTTGTGATCCGGCGCCAGATGCTGCACCAGGACAAAGGCCATGCCTGGATCGGTATCAACGGGCATGGCGGAAAAGAAAGCCTCAAATGCCGCCAAACCGCCGGCAGAGGCGCCGATGCCTACAATGGGAAAACCATGTTCGGAAGATATTTTCTCATATTCCGCGAGCGCGGGTTCTGTATCAATTCTAATTTCGTCTTTTCCCTTCGGCATTATTTCTTCTGTGGCAATGGTTTTTTTCTTTTTTGTCATAATTATTCCTTCCTTAACTAAAGTGAATAGCATAAAGGCAGTGAATAGTCGTTAGTGAATAGTGAATAGTAGAAAGGCGGTGAATAGCTGAAAGGCAGTGAATAGTCGTTAGTGTATGGCTCAATCCCGCTTGATGCGGGACATAATGAATAGTAGAGAGACTGTGAGCAATTAGAGGCATTTTATTAGTCCGGTAATCATTTTATTGAGTTCATCTATATTGGACAGAATATCCTTATTCTTATCTTTCTTCAGAAAACCTAATTCCTCAGAAAGCAGAACCTGGGTCTCTAATTCTGCTAATGATCCGAGAGCTATATACAGAAACTGTTTATATTCCTTGCTATATCTTCTCATAAAACCTTCTGCTATGTTTGAAGGCACTGACACGGCTGATCTCCGCATCTGACTGATTATCCCGTATGTCTCTTTTGAAGGGAAAGAATCTGTTGCTTGATAAATAATCTTTGCTAATTCCATACTCCTTTGCCATATCTTCAAATCTTTGAAATTCTTTATCTTATCTTCCATTCCGTATTTTCCTGCTATTAACTGCAGCCTGCCTCTTTCGCATTTTCTGCCTTTAAACTATTCACTATTCACTAACGACTATTCACTATTCACTGCCTCTTTACTATTCAC
>CAZHHX010000043.1:0-34477 GCA_964532465.1 uncultured Syntrophorhabdaceae bacterium
TCTACTCCCCCGACGAGATCAAAGTCGCCGGATGCGAAATCCTCAAGCACCTCAACAACCTGCCGGAGATTGATGCCAACACCGGGACGTATGACGTAGAGACGCCTGTCTGCGCAAGCAGGATAACAAAGACCATTATTCTTCCCTGCAAATAAAAAAGAAAAACAAAATCCGGACAGATCACGAAGACCTGAGAAAAGACCTGGGCTTGTAGAAGTAAAAAAAGTAAAATCCGGTCTCTGATTATTTTCTTGCATGCCTGATTAATGTATCACCCCGGAATACCTGAAAGCAGGCACCCAGTTACACGGAAATTGGGAATTTACTTGATTATTTGTGAAAAAATTATAGAATAATAGGTTCATGGATAAGAATTCATTAAAAGCAGTTGCAAAAGAATTTTATAAATATTTGGATGTTGAGAAAGGTGTGTCATATAATACGAAGAGGGCATACAAAGGTGATATAGAGGATTTTATAGAATTTGTTGAGGAAAGCCCTCACGAAATAGTGGATCACCATGCTATACGGGCATACATCGTAAATATATATAAAACATTGAAAAAGTCTTCGCTGTCGAGAAAGGTTTCGTCAATAAAGGTGTTTTTTAAATTCATGAAGAAAAAAGGTTTTATTAATGAAAATACAGCGCTGGTTATAAAGAACCCGAAGGTTGAGAAACATCTCCCCAAATTTTATACTATTGACGAAATGTTTCACTTTCTTGATTATCTCCCGAAAGATGGGTGGCTGAACATAAGAAACCGGGCAATATTTGAACTTATGTATTCGGCAGGTATGCGCTCGCAGGAAGCTCTGAGTGTAAATGTGGACGATCTGCACCTTGAGGGCATGTGGGTGAAGGTAAGGGGCAAAGGCGGAAAAGAGAGGATACTGCCCTTCGGTGAAAAAGCAAAGAAGGCCCTCGAAGAGTATTTGAACTTTATAAGAGGGACGGGCAGATATTCGGCAGTAAGCCCCCTTTTCATAAATCTTCGTGGGGGCAGGTTGTCTTATAGGGGATTATTGAAGATTATGAAGAAGCACCAGATCAAGGCGCACCTTTTTAAGAACCTTGCACTTCATGGAATACGCCATTCATTTGCTACGCACATGCTTGACAGCGGCGCAGATCTTCGGAGCATCCAGGAATTACTTGGTCATTCAAAGCTTTCCACAACACAAAAGTATACCCATGTCTCTGTAGACAAATTAATGGAGGTATACGACAAATCCCACCCAAGAAGGTAAAAAAATGGAAGCCACAACAATTTTGTGCATCAGACATAAAGGGAGAGTTGCTATCGGCGGAGACGGACAGGTTACGATGAATACAACTATTATGAAGCATACTGCGAAGAAAGTGAGAAAATTATACAAGGACAAATGCCTTTCAGGTTTTGCAGGCGCAACAGCGGATGCTTTCACGCTTTTTGAGAGGTTTGAGAAAAAGCTTGAGCAGTACAATGGAAATATCACAAGAGCTTCGGTAGAACTTGCCAAGGACTGGCGAATGGACAGGGCTTTAAGACAGTTACAGGCGCTTATGATAGTTGCCGACGCAGAACATACCCTGATACTTTCAGGAAACGGCGATGTTGTGGAACCGGATGACGGTGTTGCTGCTATAGGCTCAGGCGGTCCCTATGCACAGGCAGCGGCAAAGGCCCTTATAAAATATACCGATTTGTCCGCTTCCGATATTGTTAAGGAATCCATGCTTATTTCCTCGGAAATATGTATTTATACGAATGATAGAATTGTTATTGAGGAGTTGTAGATGAAGATATTGACCCCAAGGGAAATAATGGAGGAATTAAACCGGTATATTATAGGACAGGAAAAGGCAAAAAAAGCCGTTTCCATAGCGCTCCGGAACAGGTGGAGAAGGCAGATGATCCCTAATGAACTCAGGGATGAAGTAGCACCGAAAAACATTATCATGATAGGACCCACGGGCGTGGGAAAAACAGAAATTGCAAGAAGACTTGCAAAACTGGCAAGCGCGCCTTTTTTAAAAATAGAGGCAACAAAGTTTACTGAAGTAGGCTATGTAGGAAGGGATGTGGAGTCCATGATCAGGGACTTAACCGAACTTTCTATAAATATGGTTAAAAAAGAAGAACAGGAATTAGTCAAAGAAAAGGCTGCCAATATGGCTGAAGAGAGGATACTTGATATATTGCTGCCCCAGGTAAAAAAGTCGCCGGATGCGCAGAACGGACAGGAACAGGAAGACGCATCAAGGGAAAAGATGAGGTCTCGCTTTCGGGGCGGCAAGCTGAATGAAAGATTGGTTGAGATGGATGTGCCGGAACGGGGAATGCCTATGATTGAGATATTTTCTGCTTCCGGGATGGAAGAGATGGATATGCAGATACGGGATTTGTTCGGGAACATACTTCCGAAAAAGACGAAGAAGAGAAAAGTAAGGGTCAAAGATGCCTATGAGCTTCTTACACAGGAGGAATCAAAAAAACTTATTGATATGGATAAGGTTATAAAGGATGCAACTGAGAGAGTTGAACAATCGGGTATTATATTTCTTGATGAGCTTGACAAGATTGCAAGCCGTGATCACACCCACGGTCCGGATGTGTCGCGGGAAGGTGTTCAAAGGGATATACTGCCTATTGTTGAGGGCACTACAGTTACAACAAAGTATGGTATGGTGAAAACAGACCACATACTTTTCATTGCTGCCGGCGCATTCCATATGTCGAAGCCTTCCGATCTTATACCTGAACTACAGGGCAGGTTCCCTATCAGGGTTGGTCTTGACCCGCTTACAAAAGAGGATTTTTTCAGAATTATTACCGAGCCGGACAATGCCCTGATCAAACAATACCGAGCCCTTCTTGCGACAGAGGACATTGAACTTGAGTTTGAAAAAGATGCTATTGAAGAGATTACCGATATAGCGCAGAAGATTAACGAAATGACGGAGAATATCGGAGCGCGGAGGCTTTACACGGTTATGGAGAAGCTCCTTGAAGATATATCATTTTCAGCGCCTGATATGACGGAGAAAAAGATTGCCATCACTAAGTCGTATGTCAGGGAAAAACTGGGAGAATTCCTGGAAAAGGAAGATTTAAGCAGATATATACTTTAGAACAGGCTCTAAAGACAGTGAATAGTGAACAGCGAACAGTATATAGTGAACAGTATATAGTGAACAGAATGCGAAGGTTTGATTCTGAATTTGTTTTTGACTATTCACTAACGACTATTCACTTTTAAAGGATGGAAATATGAGCGAAAAAATCAAGACGCTGTTGGAGGCGTTGCCGTATATTAAGACCTTTTCAGGTCTAACTTTTGTAATTAAGTATGGCGGCGCAGCAATGGAAGAAGAGGATTTAAAAAAAGAATTTGCCAGGGACGTAGTCCTTTTAAAATATGTGGGAATCCATCCTGTTATTGTTCACGGAGGTGGTCCTGAAATCGGCAGAATGCTTAATGATTTACATATACCGACAAAGTTTGTGGATGGACTCCGTGTAACTGATGAAAAGACCCTTGAAATTGTGGAGATGGTATTGTCAGGGCACATCAATAAAGAGATTGTGAAAAATATAAGCGATATGGGGGGCAAAGCAATCGGTCTTTCCGGTAAGGACGGCAAGCTTCTTACAGCAAAGAAGGTTGAGGGAAAGGATGTGGGGTTAGTCGGGGAGATTGTTGATGTAAATGTTGACATTATTAAAAGTATAAGCAGGCACGGTTATATTCCGGTTATTGCGCCCATAGCGCATGGAATAGATGGAAACTCTTACAACATTAATGCTGATACGGCAGCGGGCAGCATTGCAAAGGCATTAACTGCGGAAAAACTCATATTGCTTACAGATGTAAAAGGCGTGCTCGACAAAAGTGGAGAGTTGCTCTCGACACTAAAGGAAGGAGAAATTAAAACTCTTATAAAAAATAAAACCGTATCAGGAGGAATGATACCCAAGGTTGATTGTTGTATTAACGCCCTGCAGGGCGGGGTAAGGGGGGCTCACATTATTGACGGGAAGATTCCCCATGCAATTCTTCTTGAAGTCTTTACAGATTCCGGGATAGGCACTCAAATTACAGGAGGCATATAGTATGCAGGAAGAGGTGATCGAAAAAGGCAGGCGTTATCTTGCAAACACATATAACAGGTTTCCCCTTGTTATAACAAAAGGTGAAGGCTGCTGGATATGGGATATGAACGGCAGGAGGTACCTCGATTTTCTCTCAGGTATTGCTGTATGCAACCTGGGTCATGTTCATAAGGATGTATTGGAAGGGCTTACTATACAGGCAGGTAAGCTGTTTCACATATCGAACCTGTTTTTTATTGAGCCGCAGGTTAAGGCCGCAGAAATACTTGTTCGACAATCATTCGGCGACAAAGTATTTTTCTGCAACAGCGGCGCTGAGGCAAATGAGGCTGCTATAAAGCTTGCGAGAAGATACTCATGGAAGAAATATGGAAAAGGAAGACACGAGATCATTGCTATGGAGAACTCTTTTCACGGGAGAACCCTGGCTACTCTCACTGCAACGGGACAAACTAAATTTCATGAAGGATTTGAGCCGCTTCTTGACGGATTTTCCTACATACCTTTTGATGATATAGACGCGGTGAAGAAAGCGATAAACGAAAAGACCTGCGCAATTATCATTGAAGTTATACAGGCGGAGGGCGGGGTTTACATAGGCGGAAAAGAGTATATAAAAGCCTTGCGCAAGATCACCGAAGAGCAGGATGTGCTTCTTATTGTTGATGAAGTACAGACGGGGATAGGCAGGACAGGGAAATTTTTTGCCTATGAACATTATGATATAGAACCTGATATAATGACCCTTGCCAAGGCTTTGGGAAATGGATTTCCGGTAGGCGCAATGGTTGCAAAAGATCCTGTTATGGAGGCTTTCGTGCCGGGGACACACGCCTCAACTTTCGGAGGGAACCCTCTTGCAGCATCTGCCGTTGTGGCAACGTTAAACGCTATTATGTACGAAGGCATTTTAAAGAATTGTGGAGAAGTAGGCAGTTATTTACATAAGGGGCTTTTGTCTTTGCAAAAAACATATCCCTTTATTACCGATATAAGAGGAATGGGATTGATCTGGGGTATCGAACTCTCTATAAACGGAGATGAGGTGTTAAAGGAGTTTATGAAAGAAGGAGTTATGATAAACTGTACAAAGGGGAATATCTTAAGGCTCCTGCCGCCCTTGATTATCAGGAACGAGGAAGTGGACATTTTTCTGGAAATAGCAGACAGAATATTTGAAAAATGGTTGAAAAAAAATTAAGGTTTTGAGTGGTATTAACATGCTAAAAAAGCAGGGAAACAAAGAAATATTGAAAAGAGATTTTACAAAGCTGCTCGATATAAGTAAAGATGAGACACTGTACCTCATTGAACGTGCAGGTTTTTTGAAAGAACTCAAGAAAAAAGGTGTTGAGCATAAGCCGCTTAAAGATAAAGGCCTTGCAATGATCTTTGAGAAAGCTTCCACCAGGACCAGGGTTTCTTTCGAAGTCGGCATCCGTGAGCTTGGCGGTCATGCGATTATTATGAATGCAGGCGAAACTCAGTTGGGAAGAGGAGAGCCCGTAAAGGATACGGCAAGGGTCTTAAGCCGATATGTAAACGCCATAATGATAAGAACGTACTCGCAAAGGGTTGTTGAGGAGCTTGCGCAATGGGCTGATATTCCGGTCATTAACGGTCTTTCCGATATGTACCACCCCTGTCAGATACTTGCCGACTTGTATACCATTATAGAATCTAAAGGCAGCCTGAATGACATGAAAATTGTATATATGGGCGACGGGAACAATGTGGCCAATTCATGGATAGAAGCATCGATCCTTTTCGGATTGAACTTTGCCATAGCAACTCCTGAAGATTACCGTCCCGATGAAAGCCTGCTTGAAAAAGCGAAAGAGAATAAAAGATTTGTATATACCAATGATCCATCTGAAGCTGTTAAAGACGCGGATGTCATTAACACTGATGTATGGGTGAGCATGGGGCAGGAAAAGGAAAAGGAAGTAAGAGAAAAAGTTTTTTCATTATATAAAATTGACAATAAACTTTTAAAAAAGGCAAAAGAAGATGTGATTGTAATGCATTGTCTGCCGGCATACAGGAATCAGGAGATTTCAGAGAGCGCCTTTGAGAGATTTCAGGGAACAATATTTACACAGGCAGAAAATAGACTGCATATGCAGAAAGCGCTTCTGGAGTGGCTTATCCCAGCGCGCTGAAAAAAGATTTTCGGATTTTGGCTCTGGATTTTAAAGTCAAATATTTTGTGCCCTCAATACGATAGATGTTCTACTCCAGAGTCCGAGAACTGTAAATGAATCACCCCGAGGCAAGCTTCCATGTATCGATAAGGAATTTTGAATAAATTTACTTTTTGAGAACCGAGGGGTAACCAAAGAATTTGGAGGATAAAAAGATGGATAAAGTAAAAAAGGTAGTGTTGGCTTATTCAGGTGGTCTGGATTCATCAATAATAGTTAAATGGTTGATAGAGCAGTACGGATGCGAGGTTATTGCCTATTCTGCAGACGTAGGCCAGGGAAAGGAATTGCAGGGATTGGAAGAAAAGGCGTTGAAGACAGGCGCTTCGAAGCTTTATGTGGAGGATTTAAAGGAAGAATTTGCAAGAGACTTCATATTCTTTGCAATAAAGGCAAACGCAATCTATGAAGGCAATTACATGATGGGAACCTCCATTGCAAGGCCCCTTATTGCAAAGAGGCAGATTGAGATTGCAAGGATGGAAAAGGCCGATGCTGTATGTCACGGTGCTACAGGCAAGGGGAATGACCAGGTGAGGTTTGAACTTACCTTCTATGCCCTTGAGCCGAACATTAAAATTATTGCTCCCTGGAGAGAGTGGGGCTTTGCGTCAAGAGGAGACCTGATTGACTATGCGCAGAAGCATGGTATTGAAGTGCCGGTCACTAAAGATAAACCATACAGTATGGATCGGAATCTTATGCACATCAGTTATGAAGGCGGTATCCTTGAGGATACATGGAATGAACCTGATGAAGGCATGTTTCTCACAACAGTTTCTCCTGAGAAAGCGCCGGATAAACCGACATATATAGAGATCATGTTTGAAGATGGAGTGGCGGTAGGTGTGGACGGCCAGTCCATGACGCCCTATAATCTTATTGCCCGTTTAAATATGGTCGGCGGGGCAAACGGGATCGGCAGGATTGATATAGTGGAGAACAGGTATGTTGGCATGAAGGCAAGGGGAGTATACGAGACTCCCGGATGTACAATTCTCCATATTGCTCATAGAGCTATAGAGACGATTACCATGGACAGGGAAGTGATGCATATTAAAGACGGTATGATGCCGAAGATATCAGAACTTATATACTACGGATTCTGGTACTCTCCTGAAATGAATGCCTTCAAAGCTTTTATTGATGAAACACAGAAAGGAGTGAGCGGCACTGTGAGACTGAAGCTTTATAAGGGTAACTGCATGGTTGTGGGAAGGAAGTCGGATAAATCTCTCTATTCGGAGGATTTTGCCACCTTTGACAAGGATACCGTCTATCAGCAGCAGGATGCGGGAGGCTTTATCAAGCTCAATGCCTTGAGATTACGCATCAGGGCAATGATGAAGAAGTAATTAAGACAGTGAATAGTCGTTAGTGAATAGTGAATAGTTGGTAACGACGAAGGCCCCCTTGGGGCGGTTTGCCGTAAAGTAACTTGTTGTTTAGTGATATGTTCATTTTGCAAGGCTAAATCAGGTTACTCGGAAGTAGGTTTTGCTATTCACTAACTACTATTCACTATATGCTATTCACTGGTTCTAAGAGAGGAAATGATGACGCAATACGAGCCGCATACAATTGAAGAAAAGAGACAGCAAATCTGGGAAGAAAACAATATGTTCCACGTAGAAGAGGATAGAAGCAAAGAGAAATACTATCTCCTTGAAATGTTCCCGTATCCATCAGGGAAAATACATATGGGGCATGTGAGGAATTATGCCATAGGTGACGTTATTGCCCGTTACAAAAGGATGAGGGGCTATAATGTGTTGCATCCCATGGGGTGGGATGCCTTCGGAATGCCTGCTGAAAATGCTGCCATACAGCATGGTATTCAGCCTGCGATATGGACGCATGAAAACATTGACTATATGAGAAAACAGCTGAAAAGGCTGGGATTCGGCTACGACTGGGCAAGAGAGATTGCAACCTGCGATGTTGAATACTATAAATGGGAACAATGGATGTTCCTTAAGATGTATGAAAAAGGGCTTGTTTACAGAAAAAGTTCACCGGTGAACTATTGCGTTAAATGTCAGACCGTGCTTGCCAATGAACAGGTTGAAGGGGGTTTTTGCTGGAGATGCGGGGAGGCGGTTATTCAGAAAGAGCTGACCCAATGGTTTTTTGCAATTACAAAATATGCCGACGAACTCATTGAATATTGCGATAGCCTTCCGGGATGGCCGGAACGGGTCCTTAATATGCAAAGAAACTGGATTGGAAAAAGCTACGGTGTTGAAGTTAACTTTAAAATGGAAGACGGCACGCCTCTTACTATTTTTACCACAAGACCTGATACGCTTTATGGTGTGACTTTTATGGTCCTTGCCCCTGAGCACCCCTTTTCGTCAACATTTCCAAAAGGAACTCCATATGAGAAGGAGGCCCTTGCCTTTATTGAAAAGACAAAAGCACAGGACAGGAGCTTCAGGGCTGAGACCGATATTCAAAAAGAGGGTGTTTTTACCGGAAGATATGCTGTAAATCCGTTAAATGGCAATAAAATACCGGTTTATATAGGGAATTTTGTATTGATGGAATACGGTACCGGTGCAATTATGGCGGTTCCTGCCCATGACCAGAGGGATTTTGAGTTTGCAAAGACCTTTGATTTGTCGGTTATCGTGACAATCATGCCGGAGAATACATCACTCAATCCTGAAAAGATGCAGGAGGCTTATGAAAGCGATGGATTAATGACAAATTCCGATATTTTTAATGGCATGAACAACAGGGAAGCAATCCCGAAAATCATAGGTTATCTCGAAGAGAAAGGAATGGGCAAAGGGAAGGTGAATTATCGCTTGAGAGATTGGGGTATTTCACGGCAGAGGTACTGGGGTACGCCGATACCCATTGTTTATTGTGATCATTGCGGAACCGTACCTGTTAGATATGAAGACCTGCCTGTTGCTCTTCCGCTCGATCTTGAGATTAAGGTAGTGGGGAAATCACCTCTTGCTGATTGTGCTGAGTTTTATGAAACAATATGCCCGGTATGCGGAGGGAAGGCGAGAAGAGAAACGGACACCATGGACACCTTCGTAGAATCTTCATGGTACTTCCTTAAATATACCTGTGCCGATTATGCTTCAGGGCCTCTTGACAGAGAAAAGGTTGATTACTGGATGCCGGTGGACCAATACATCGGCGGCGTCGAGCATGCAGTGTTGCATCTGCTTTATTCGAGATTTTTCAATAGGGTATTAAATGAACTCGGATTAGTGGGTGTGAGAGAGCCCTTCGAAAATCTCCTTACCCAGGGTATGGTTATAAAAGACGGGGCCAAGATGAGCAAATCAAAGGGCAATGTTGTTGACCCTGATTATTTGATTGAAAAATATGGCGCCGATACCACACGGCTATGCTGCCTTTTTGCTTCACCTCCTGAAAAAGACCTTGAGTGGAGCGATAAGGGGGTGGAGGGTTCCAGCAGATTTCTCCATAGAGTATGGAGGCTTGTTGCAGATAGACTTGATGAACTAAAGGATATGGAAGCTGTCTTTGAATTGAAATCAGGCGGCGATGATGCAGCACAGCTCACGTTCAGGATGCATAAAACGATTAAAAAAGTGACAGAAGATATTGAACGTTTTCACCTTAATACGGCAATCGCGAGTATAATGGAGCTTGTGAATGCAATGTACAGATTTATCGAAAAGGAAAGAAACGGAGAAGAACTGAAGCTTTTAAGGGGTGTCACTGAAACCTTGCTGGTGTTACTTTCCCCTTTTGTACCGCATATAACGGAAGAACTCCTGGATATGGCAGGAAAAGACATGATTGTTACGGCATGTAATTGGCCTCAATATAAAGAAGAATATACCGTAGAAGATAAGGTCGTCATTGCTGTCCAGGTGAACGGAAAGTTAAGGGATACTTTTGAGACTGAAAGAGGTATGGACACTGAGGCGCTGAAAAAGATTGTCCTTTCCCTTGACAGGATAGCAAAGCAGATTGAAGGAAAGGAGATTAAAAAGACCATTGTTGTTCCGAATAAGCTTGTGAATGTGGTCTGTGTATAAATACAGTGAATAGTGGATGGTGAATAGTGAATAGAAAGAATTTATTTCCATACAGGATGTTTTTAATTGTTTTTGCAATGTTAACGCTCGCTTGCTGTGGATATCAGATGATTAATGAAAAGGGAATTTTCGGGGGTGAAATATCGTCTATTTATATTCCGCTTTTTAAGAATAAGACCTATGAGCCTCACGCCTCCGGCTATGTTACCGATGCTTTTGCAAAGGAGCTTATTGGTACAGGTATTTTCAAGCTGAATAAAGACGACTCTGACGGATATATTGAAGGGACTATAACTAAAATCAGAATAATCCCTTCCGCAATGAATGCGCAAGGTCTTGTTATTGAGAAGAATCTTGAAATGACTGTTGATCTTTCTCTTTATAAAAAAACAGGGGTCTTTATCAGGAAGTGGACACTGTTGGAATATGAGATATATAACACTTCCGATGTAAGTGTTGAAGATTACAATAAAAGAGAAGCCTTGAGAAGGGCGTCGGGAAGGATGGCAAGGAAATTCAGCTCAATGGCATTGATATATTATTGATTATCCTTTTGGTTGAGAAAGGTTGTTAACCCTTTTCGTAAGCCTTGATACCTTTCTTGAAGCATTATTCTTGTGTATGACACCTTTTGATGCAGCTTTATTTATATAAGTTATGGCAGACTTGAAAAGATTATCGAGACTCTCCATTGCTTTGTTTTCCATGGCAACCATGACTTTCTTAATATTCGTCTTCATTGTTGATTTAACATGAGAGTTTCTTAACCTTTTTTCTTCAGACTGCCGGGTTTTTTTAATTGCCGATTTATTTTTCTTCAAAAGCTACCTCCATTTTAATTTTTACTATTGCAGAACTTGCGCCCACCCTACACAGCGTTTGCGGAGGTAAATCCCCATTACCAAAGTCGCCGTAGATAACTTTTTGTAAGCGGTATCTGCCAAAAGTAAACCTTCCCAAGTTCTGGGAAGGTTTTACCATTGATGCCTGCCGGAAGTCAAATGTAAAATAGGTTCATATTTGACAGTCGACGTATTATGATCTATAGCTTTTTTACAAATTCAAATAAATAAAACGGTCAAATGTGAACCGTAAACTGAATTTTTGTAAAGGACGAAAAAAAGTAAGTTTATCCTTTTAAAAATTACAGGTACTATAAATTTTAGTAAATTTAGAGCGGCAGGCTCATTAATTTAAAAAATCTTATTTTTTGCCGGCATTTCTCTTTGATGCTTTCAGTGGATTGACCTTCTGCTCTTCTGCTTTCTGTCCTTTTTTTACATGCGAGGACATAGGGCAGGAACCATTTTGCCATTTCTGGGCTGGATAAGGGAAACTGATACAGTATTTCCCGGTTGCAAACTCCACTACTTTTGAACATCCCTCGCAACTTTCTACAATTGTGTAGCATGTACCGCCATTATAGGAGCATCCATTTTTTTTCATGAATAAACACTCAGCGCCTTGTTTTACTGTTTGGCATTGCATAACAGCATCACCTCCTTTTAATATTAAAAAAACGTGTAAATTAACTACATTTTGACACAATTGTCAATATCAAACTTAGGTTTGTATACAGTATATTTGTATAAATGACAGACAAATATTTTTTTGAATGCCGGGCTGATTCATTTTTAAATTAGTTTGGCAGGGCTATGCCGCTTAAGATCAGCGCAGAGGAAAATCAGAAATATATGGCTATTGACACAAGTTTAAAGTTGAGATTTGCAAAAAAAATAATTGAGATTATTTCACAATATGTTCTGTAATATAGAATATTTATAAAATTGTAAAAACAAATTGTTACTTAAATTACGAAAAGACTTTACAGGCAGTACAAAAAAAAATTGCAAAAAGGGGGCATTTTATGATAAGAACCTAAGTGAAATAATTCTCTTGATGTGCAAGAGGTAAAAAATGATTGATTTTAACTACACAATACTCATTCAGTTCGCAAATTTATTAGTTTTAATGATTCTTCTCAATATTTTCCTTTTCAAGCCTGTTCTTAAGGCAATCAGCAAGAGAGAGGAGAAAATCGGCTCGCATTTTGATGAGGCACGATCAACAAAAGAAAAGGTCGGGTCCCTTAAAACATCATATGAAGACAGCATTAAAGAAAAAAAGACGCCGATAGTTGAAGCAAAAGATGCAGCATTAAACGAGGCGCATACTGCCGCAACTCAGATCATTGAAAAGGCGCGCGCAGATCTGTCAAATGAGATTCTACGCATACGGATCGACATAGAGAACGACAGCAAGAAAGTGCGTAATGCCTTGCAAATGGATGTGGAAAAATTATCAAAGGAAGCTGCTCAAAAGATACTGAAAAGGAGTTTTTCATGACCGGTGGTTCTGAATCATGGCTATCCTGGGTTTTTAAGTTTGTAAATTTTGCAGTGCTCGTCGGTGTTCTTATAAAATATGGCGGCAAGCCTCTGAAAGATTATTTTGTAAGCAAGCATAAAGCTGTCAAAGATAAGATTGAGGAAGCCGACAGGATGCTTAAAGAGGCGCAGGAACTGAAGGCGACATATGAAAGTAAACTTGGAAATCTTGACAAGGAAATAGAAGTATTCAAAAAGACTATTCTTGAGGATGCTGAAAAAGAAAAGAAAAAGATAATGGCTGAAGCAGAGGGACTTGTATCCAAGCTCAAGGAACAGGCAGCGTTTACATACGCGCAGGAAGCCAAAGAAGTCAGCGGAAAGATCAAGGAAGAAGTGGTAAGGCTTACAATGGAACAGGCAGAAAAGCTTGTAAAAGAGAGACTTACAAAAGAAGATCACAACAAAATGGTCGAAGAGTTTATTGAAAAAATGGGGAGTCTAAATTGATAAGCCAATCCATTGCTAAAAGATATGCAAAAGGTTTGTTTGCCGTCGGTGAAAAGAACGGAAAGTACAGAGACTATCTGGATGAGATTGAAAAAATACTTAAAGTTTTTGATAAGGAGAAGCAGTTAGGAAAAACTCTGATGCTTCCGATTCTGGAGATGAAAAAAAGGAAAGAACTTCTTGGCGATGTTATGAAAGTATTAAGCGTCTCCATCCCTCTTGCGAACCTGTTCAGCATGATGCTTGAAAAAAACAGGATGGGGTACATTCATATGATAAGGGATGTTTACAGTAATCTTGTGGATGAAAAGGAAGGACGAATAAGGGGAACCCTTTATACGGCGTATCCTCTTGCCGATATTATGCAAAGGCGCATTGAAGAAGGATTAAAAAACAAATTGCACAAAGATGTAGCTCTGCAGGTTATTGAGGATAAGGCGCTTATAGGCGGGGTCAAAGTTATTGTTCAGGGGACCATAATAGACGGTAGTGTAAAGCAACAGCTTGAGACGTTAAAGGAAAACATTTTGAAGGAGTAGGGTATATGGAGATCAGGGCAGACGAGATAAGCAGGATTATAGAGCAGAAGATAATGGGGTTTGAAAGGGAATTAAATCTTCAGGAGACAGGTGTAATCATTTCTGTCGGTGATGGTATTGCGAGGATTTACGGACTTCAGAACGCCATGGCAGGAGAGCTTCTTGAGTTCCCGCAAGGCATAGCCGGAATGGTCTTGAATCTCGAAGAAGATAATATCGGTGCTGTTATTTTCGGCGAAGATTATAAAATCAAGGAAGGGGATCTGGCAAAAAGGACAGGCAGGATCGCTCAGGTTCCTGTTGGAGAATCCCTTATCGGAAGAGTTGTTGACGGTCTCGGAAACCCGATTGACGGAAAAGGCCCTATTGACGCAAAGGAATTCAGAAATGTTGAACAGACAGCCCCCGGTGTTGTTGTCAGGCAGCCGGTTAAAGAGCCCATTCAGACAGGTATTAAGGCAATTGATGCAATGATTCCTATCGGAAAGGGACAGAGAGAGCTGATAATCGGCGACAGAGGAACCGGAAAAACTGTTGTTGCCATAGATACGATAATTAATCAAAAAGGAAATGACGTCTTCTGCATTTATGTAGCAATAGGCCAGAAGAGATCATCAGTTGCAAGGACAGTAGATCTTCTTAACAGCTACGGCGCGATGGAATACACGACAGTCGTGGCTGCAACAGCAAGCGATCCCGCGCCTCTTCAGTATCTTGCGCCTTTTGCAGGCACTTCAATGGGTGAGTATTTCAGGGATACAGGAAGACATGCGCTTATCGTTTATGATGATCTTTCCAAACATGCCGTCGCATACAGGCAGATATCGCTTCTGCTCCGGCGTCCTCCGGCAAGAGAAGCTTACCCCGGTGATATTTTCTATCTTCATTCAAGGCTGCTTGAGCGTTCATCCAAGTGGGATGATGCCCATGGAGGAGGTTCTTTAACGGCCCTTCCGATTATTGAAACACAGGCAGGCGATGTCTCCGCGTATATACCTACAAATGTTATTTCCATTACGGATGGCCAGATATACCTTGAGCCCGAACTCTTTTATGCAGGCGTAAGACCTGCCATAAATGTCGGTATTTCCGTATCAAGGGTCGGCGGTAATGCACAGATCAAGGCGATGAAGCAGGTCGCAGGACGGTTAAGGCTTGAACTTGCCCAGTACAGAGAGATGGCAGCCTTTGCGAAATTCGGTAGTGATCTTGATAAAGCTACGCAGGGGCTCCTTGCAAGAGGGTCACGCCTAACGGAACTCTTGAAGCAGGGCCAGTATGTGCCAATCCCTGTTGAAAAACAGGTTATATTGATGTATGCAGGCTCGAATGGTTATATAGATACATATCCGGAAAGTGCGTTGAAAAAATATGAGCAGGAGATGCTAAAGTTTGTAGAAGAAAAACATGCGGACCTGATTGCGGAAATCAAGGAAAAGAAACAGATTGACACATCTGTCGAGGATAAGCTTAACAACGTACTCGAGCAGTTCAGAGATAAATTTACCTATTAAGGACGTTTGATGGCAACGCTAAGGGATATAAAAAGGAAGATTGTCAGTATAAACAGTACACAGACGATTACAAGAACAATGAAGATGGCCTCTGCCTCGAAATTGAGAAGAGCACAGGAAAGCCTGGAGAAAATAAGGGCCTATGCTTTAAAAATGGAGGAGTTGACTGCCCGTGTTGTAACGAGAGTCCCGAAAGATATCCATCCCCTCCTTGCTGAAAGAGAGGAGATAAAAAGGGTACTCGTTGTTTCTATGGCGTCAGACAAAGGTTTGTGCGGCGGCTTCAATGTAAACATCGGCCTGCAGGCAGAAAATTTTGTAATACATAATAGAGACAAATATGAGCGTATTGGAATTTACGTTTTCGGGAAAAAAGTAAAAGACTATCTTCAAAGACGGAAGTACAGTATTGTGAAAGACTGGAGCGATATAAAGAAGATTGACCAGGATTTTGTAAATACTATGGCTGATGATTTGATAAAACTATATATGGAAGGCGAATTTGACAAGATATATCTCGGGTATAACCATTTCCATTCTGCCGTAAAACAGATACCGGTATTTGAAGAATTTCTTCCTATAAAGGCCTCCTCCGGCGAACCTGAGGGTATTGATTATCTCTATGAACCGGAAAAGGAAAGAATCATTGAATCTCTCATCCCGAAATATATCAGCACAAAGCTTTACTTCGCGCTTCTCGATTCCCAGACGTCGGAACATGCGGCAAGAATGGCTGCCATGGAGAATGCGACAAGCAACTGCGGTGAGATGATAAATCATCTTACCCTTGTATATAATAAACGAAGACAGGAAAGCATAACCAATGATATGATGGACATCGTTGGCGGTGCAGAATCTTTGAGAGGAACGTAAAAGGAGGAATATAGATGAGCGTGGAAGCAAAAGGAAATATTGTACAGGTCATAGGAACGGTAGTGGATATAAAATTCCCCTCTGATAACCTTCCTCCGATATACGGAGCAATATACATAACAAATCCGTCAATAAACGATCTTAATGAAAACCTCGTTCTTGAGGTTGCTCAGCATATTGGAGACAGCATGGTACGTTGTATTGCAATGAATACGACAGATGGATTATTGAGAGGACAGGAAGCTGTTTATAAGGGCGCACAGATAAGCATTCCTGTGGGAAATGAAATTCTCGGCAGGGTGTTGAATGTCATCGGTGAACCGGTGGATGGAGCCGGCGACATCAAGACAAGTATGAAGTATCCTATACACAGGCCTGCTCCGTTGCTTACCATGCAGAATACAAAAGTCGAACTCTTAGAAACGGGTGTCAAGGTTATTGATCTTCTTGAACCATACTCAAAGGGTGGAAAGGTTGGCCTCTTCGGCGGAGCCGGTGTGGGCAAGACGGTTATTATTATGGAAATGATCCACAATATTGCCATACATCACGGCGGTATATCCGTTTTTGGCGGCGTTGGTGAGCGGACAAGAGAAGGCAACGACCTCTGGCTGGAAATGAAACAGTCAGGAGTTATCGATAAATGCGCCCTTGTTTACGGGCAGATGACAGAAGTACCCGGGGCCCGCGCAAGAATAGGCCTTACAGCTCTTACTGCAGCAGAATATTTCAGAGATGAGGAAGGGCAGGACGTATTGCTCTTTATAGATAACATATTCAGATTTACTCAGGCGAATTCAGAAGTATCGGCGCTCCTCGGCAGGATGCCCTCCGCTGTAGGTTACCAGCCGACGCTTGCAACAGACCTTGGTGAACTTGAAGAGAGAATTACTTCAACATTAAAGGGTTCAATCACTTCTGTTCAGGCTATCTACGTGCCTGCAGATGATTTAACAGACCCTGCCCCGGCAACAACATTTGCGCACCTTGACGCGACTACAGTTCTTTCAAGGCAGATTTCAGAGCTTGGTATATATCCCGCCGTTGATCCGCTTGATTCGACAAGCAGAATTCTTGACCCGAAAGTTGTTGGAGAAGAGCATTATGCAGTGGCGCGTGAAGTACAGAGGATACTCCAGAAATATAAAGAATTGCAGGATATTATTGCCATACTCGGTATGGATGAGCTTTCAGAAGATGATAAACTTGTTGTTGCGCGCGCCAGAAAGATTCAGAGATTCCTGTCTCAGCCTTTCTTTGTTGCAGAGGCATTTACCGGCCAGCCGGGAAGATATGTGGCATTAAAGGATTCAATCAAAGGTTTTAAAGAGATTGCAGAAGGAAAATATGACGATTTGCCGGAACAGGCATTCTACATGGTTGGTACAATAGAAGAGGCAGTTGAAAAAGCGAAACAGTACATGGGAGATTAACAGTGGTGGGTATGCTTAATTTTGAAGTAATAACCCCTGAAAAGCTGCTCGTACATGAAGAAGTTGATATGGTGGAAGCAACAGGAGAAATGGGTGAATTCGGCATCCTTCCCGGACATGTAAAATTCCTCACAAATATCGGCATCGGAGAAGTACGGTATGTAAAGGAAGGCAAGACACGACATATTGCTACGAGCGGAGGTTTCGGGGAAGTTGTAGAAGATAAAGTTACTTTTCTTGTTGAAACCGCGGAGTTTGCAGAAGAGATAGACCTGGAGCGCGCGAAACAGGCAAAGGATCGTGCTGAGTCGATAATTAAAGATATGCCTGCGGATTCAGCCGATGATATAAGGATATACGAGTTGGCTCTGGAACGGGCAATATCAAGGATATCAGCGGCTTCAAAGACACTTTAAATGATTTTTTCTGTAGAAGATAAACTTTTCAGTATATTTCCGGCATTGGAAATAGGTGTTCTTGTCTGTGAGATAGATAATAAACAGTACGGTGAAGATAAACTTGAAGCCGTACTTGAAGAAATACGAACAAATTTTCCCTATAGCAATCCCCAGGGACATCCCAACATCAAAATATGGAGAGAAGCCTTTAATAAATTAGGGATTTCTGCATCAAAATATTACAGTTCGATTGAATCACTTCTGAGAAGGGCTTTGAAAGGCGGCCCTTTTCCCAGAATAAACCCTGTTGTTGATCTTTATAATGAGATTTCTCTGAAATATCTTGTGCCCATGGGCGGCCATGCTATCGCGCCGATAGATGGCGATATTACTCTTTGTTTCGCGGAAGGACATGAGACGTTTATTCCCATGGATAGTGGTGAAACGGAAGCAGTTGACAAGGGTGAAGTTATTTATAAGGATGAAAAAGAAGTTCTCACAAGAAGGTGGGTTTGGAGACAGTGCGACAAGGATAAAGTGACGGTTGATACAACATTCGTATTCATGCCTATTGATATTATGGAAGGACTTCCTGAGGGCTTGTGCGGGAAGATTCTGGAAGATATGGAACAGAGTTTGTCAAAGAACAGTTACGGCAGGGTTATTCATAAAGATATTCTTAACAGAAACAGGCTTTCAACAGAATTCAATATTTAATATATATTCAATAATCAAACTGATAAAAATTAGACACTGAAATGTTTGTAATATGTATTTTCAATAACTTCCACTAATTCCTTACGAAAATCTTCATATTTTTTCAGGAAGGCTTTGCCCGATGGGGTAATATATGAACCGCCTCCTGACAAGCCGCCTACTTTTCGTTCAAGAAAGACAAATCCGAGCTTTTCTTCAACAGAATTTATAATAAGCCATGCTTTTCGATAGGATATCTTGAGATCAATGGCAGCCTGGTGCAGCGACCCGGTTTTTTCAATTTGTTTTAACACTCTATAAGGGCCTTCTCCGAAGGCTTTTCCATCATTGTCAAGCCACACTTTATAGGCAATTCTCATAAATACTCCTCATATTAAATATAGTGAATTATAAAGGAAACCTTTTAATTCCGCAAGCCGCACCGGTTACTTCATTTATTGTGAAGCCTATTCCCTGCGCGGGATTGCCTAAAGATATGGCCAGGTCGGCACTATGGCTTGCCGGTGACGACTTTTGCTACGGTAATGGATATTGTAGTCGATGGAGGGGTTACATGCAGTGAAGAATTGTCTTTCATGATGCAGAAGTATGATAATGTGTAGTTTCTAAAGAAGATAAAATGGATAACAAATCAACAGAAGTCAAATACAGAACTGTACCATACAAATTCGAGGGAACTTGTTGAATACAGAGTGCAATGTGTATTATGTATTGTGGAACATGAAAGGATGATGTTATGGTTGAAATACAAGAAACGTTTTGACAGCATTCATAATACTGTTATAATGTTCAAATATGAAAAAGATTTTTATGATTCTCTCATGTCTCATAATTACAGTCTTTACGGCAGCAGCATATCATACAATTAGACACGAATGGGTCAGCTTCAGAAAAGGTGAATGGCTCTACGGAAAAAAGGAATATGCAAAGGCTATTCCCCTGTATCGATTAGTTCTACAGAGTGGTATTGAAAAACCGACTGTACTTTTTCACCTGGCCGAATCACTTTACATAACAGGAAATCTTGCCGATGCATTGCCTTTGTATACAGGGCTTACGAAGAAAGACCCTTCAAATACTGACGCCATCTCAACCCTTGGAGACATATATCTGAGACTTGGCAGGCCTGATGAAGCAATTAAGGCATATCAGTCCATAATAAAAATAAAACCTCAGAACCGCACAGCTCATATAAAACTCGCCAGGGCACTGACTCAATCCAAGCGGTTCGATGATGCAATTAACGAATACAGAAAGGTGTTGGGTGATTAAATGAAAAACAAAAGAAGGTTTATTTATCTTTACTCATATGCGTTTTTTATCTGTATCTTTTTATTCCCTATACTGACAATATGTGTGCATGTTCCATATGTATGTGCACAGGTGAAACCATCTACATCTCTAATTGAACAGGAAAAGGATGCAATTCCTGATTGGCTGGCACGATGGGAGCTTGCTAAAGCCTTGAGTTATGCTAAACGCTATGATGAATCGGTTTCAGAATATAAAAAATTACTAAAGGAAAAACCAAGTCTTAACGAAGCAAGGGCTGAACTGGCAAAGGTACTTTTCTGGCAAGGCAAAAACAATGAGTCTCTCGCGGTTCTTGAGCAGATGCCATCTAAAAATATTGATGATAATACGCTCATTATAATGGCAGACCTCTATATTGCACGAAAGGAATATACAAAAGCTGAAACCCTTTACAGGACATATCTGGAAAAACATCCCGAAGATGTAAAGATCAGATTGAAATTAGCTGAAATGCTGAGCTGGGTCAAAAGATATAATGACTCGATTGTTGAATACAAAGCCATCCTGAGTGTCATTCCGGATGATATACAGGTTAGAAGGAAATATGCCTTCGTGCTGACTTGGGCCGGTAAACATGCAGAAGCTGCAGGAGAACTGAAAAAGACTCTGAGATAAATGGGGAATTGTTGACTAATATTACTTTCAAGATAATCTTTTCAACTATAATTATCGTAATGTTTTGCAGTCCTGTCCTGCCTGCTACCAATAATGCCCCATTTACATCACAAAGCATTGTACCCCCAAAAGAGATGATCAGCGATTTTGATGCAAGACTGGCCCTGGCAAAGTTACTCTCGTACAATGACAGTACACTTGCTGAATCGCTCCTGGAATATATTACCCTCCTTGAACAACAACCTGATAATGTAGAAGTCAGGCTGGATATGGCAAAAATACTTATGAGACAAAACAGGTACCAGGATGCCCTTGCTCATCTAAATTACGTGCTTTCTAAAAAACCGGATGACTTCGATACTCTTTCCTCAATCGGCGATACCCATCTTTATACCAACCGTCTGAAGGACTCAATAACCTTTTATAATAAGGCGCTTGCAGTAAACCCATCCTCTTCAGAGATACAAAAAAAACTTGCCCTTGCACTGAGTTGGGACGGCGCCGATGAGAAGGCGCTACCACTTCTCACAGCGATGTATCATAAATTTCCAGAGGACAAGGAAATTACCACAGAACTTGCCCGTCTCTATGCAAGAAAAATGCAGCAGCAAAAAGCACTCGCTCTCCTTTACACTTTGCGTACCAGACACCCTGATGACCCTGACCTTCTGGTTGAAGCAGCCGGTATCGAGGCATCGCTTGGCCATGCTAAAGTATGCCGTCAGCTATATATTGACGCCCTGAAGATGTCAAATAATGATGAGAAAATTCTTCTCAAGTATGCCGATGCAATGAATATGTGGGGAGATTTCTATAAAATAGAAAAGATTTACAAAGACTACATGCAAACTCATCCCGATAAAACCAGCATCATCCTGAAACTGGCAGAAATGCTTGTCAGCGCAGAGCGCTATGATGAGGCAGAAGGAATATATCGAACGCTTTTACTAAAAAATCCGGACATGACTGAAGCGCTGTTTGATATGGCTAAACTTAAACTCTTGGAAAAAGATTTTGCCGGGTCTCTCTTGTTTATTGATAAATTCCTCATTAAAAAATCAGGAAATTTTGAGGCGCTCTTGCTTAAAGCAGAAACACTTTCCTATCTCGGGAAATATGATGATGCTTTGCAGACATATAATGAAATCGTCAGGAGAACGGACAAGAACGAAAAGCAGGCAGAAGTTCTTCTTTGTATTGGTAGACTTTACCTGAAAAAGAAGGATAGAAAATCAGCCCGTGAATATTTTGAAAAGGCACAGGAGTTAGATTCAAAAAGCGTAAAAGCGCAATTCTATCTTACCGGCACAGAACAATTCACATTCAGGGACTTTATAAACAGGATAATCGAAAAAGAAGATGCGAATCCGGAAAGGCTTGCGCAATGGGCTGAACTCTATGCTTTACAAGGGTTTAACAAAGAAGCGATACAACTCTATGGGGCTGCTTTAAAAAAAGATCCTGAGTTTTATCCGGCCTCCATGGGTCTTGCCCAGATATATGCCATTGACCGCCAATATAAGGACTCCATCGAGCTTCTTGCGTTGCTTGACAGGAACCTGCCTGAAGCATCAAAGATTATGATCTGGCAGGCACGTGTTTTGGGGTGGTCAAAGGAGTATAAAAAATCGATAGACATGTACAAAAGCTCGCAGCAGTTCAATCTTGCAGACCCTGTTACACAGAAAGAGAAGGCCCGTGTTGCTGTGTGGGGAAAGATGATGGATGATGCTGATGTCTTTTATAAGGAGATGTATACCCTGCCAGTGGATAAACAACTCTTAAAAAGCCTCATGCCTGTGGTCCCTGAAACCGGAAATGAGAAACTCATAAAAGCACTCAAAGAGTTAGAAAAGTCTGCCGGAGAGGGTTCCGTTTATAACGGCTACGAAAAGTTTTCCAAAGATTTTGAATCGTATAAACAAACATTGCCTGCAAATCAAAGTATCCAGATTGAAACACTACTCCTTGATCTTTTGCCGGCCTACAGAATCCAGAAAGATGCCTTTCTTGAGAACAAATCAAAACGGTTTGCGTGGCATAAAAAATTCATCCACGCCATGGAATCTTATGAAGAGCTTATCAATTTCAGCCCCGGCAACGAAGAGGCTATTTTCGATTATGCGCAGGCCGAATGCTCTCTCGGTTTGTGCAAAGAGGAAGCAAAAACATACAATACACTACTCAACATAGACCCGTTGCACAGCCTTGCCAACCTCGCTCTGAAAAGGCAAAAAAGAAGGAGCAAACCTTTTCTTCAGTTTGATTATACTTACTGGATGGAGGACGGAAGAGGAGACCTTTCTCAGATCACAAGAAACCGCTTTGATCTCACTTTTAACATCCCCCTTTTCTGTCAGTATTATGCCGGTATCACGGCTCACAGATGGCTTGAAAATCCATGGTATAATCACAAGACTTATGGTGCAGAAGGTTATAGTCTTTTTTTTGGAGGGATTATCAACCCCTTCATAAAGGGAGAGGCAAAGTGGACCTATAAAAAGTACAGTGACAGCGAAATAAGCCCGAGAAATACCGGTCATGCATTTTTATGGTTTAACCTGAAAGACTACGCACATCTCGGGGGCGGATACGAAAAGGCTGACGAGATTTACAATTATTTCGGCATACAGCAGGGAACTCAATCCGATTCATGGTGGATGGGGGTTCGTTCGGATATTACAAAAAAACTCGAGATAAACGGTAAAGCACGGTTTCTCACCTATAATGATAGCAACTCAGGACAACATCATTTCCTTTCGGCAGGGTATGCTGTTACTGATCACCCAAGGATATTCAAAGTTATCCTTTCCGGTGAGTATCGTGACACAAAGAATGAGAATGTATTTGTATACAACGGTAATAACCTCGTAAATATTACTCATCCTTACTGGACTCCCCAAAATTATACTGGCACAGGCATAACCTTTGAATGGTACCATGACTACTCGAAATTATTTTACTGCGGGAATGAACTGCGGTTTTATGATATCAAGGTTTCATTCGGGACAGACTCGGAAAATAATCCTGCTGCAAAGGTTGAAGCAGAATTGCATCATGAGTTCTATGATCACTGGACAATAGGTATTAAAGCAATGTGGCACAGCTCTCCTCAATGGAGTGCCAACGGGTTATGGGCCCTGTTAAAATACCAGTTCTAAACACTTATGAACACGAAGGGACAACACAAAACTCTTAAGTCTGTCTTTCTCACAGGGCTCCCCATGATAACCATATTCTTTGCTCTCATTTATCTGATGGTGCGGACTTTGCTTTTTATCATTTCCAACTATCAATGGTATGAAAAACTCATTGCATCATTCCTTCTTTTTGCAGAGTTTTTTATTATGGCTCACGGGGTTGGATATTTTCTGGAAATATTCAGTGTTTTGAGAAAAAAGAAGGTTTTTGAACATTTGGATGAAGAGGTGAAACCCCTCACATCCTACCCCCCTGTTGCTATAATCGTCTCTTCCTACAAAGAGCCTTTGGAGGTAGTGGAAGATACCATAACATGTTTTTATAATCTTACATATCCAAACAAGCACCTCTATTTTCTGGATGATACCCGGTACGGCCTTCCTGGAGATGATCCTGAAAAGATGAACACCTACAGAAAAGATGTTGATAACCTCTGTCAAAGGATCGGTGTAAATCTTTTCCGTCGTAAATGGCATGGTGCAAAAGCAGGCATGATAAATGACTTCCTTGATTTTGTGTCAGGAAAAGAAAAATCCGGATTTGAATTTTATAATTACTCCGAAGACGACAGAGGTGAAAAAGAAAAGTACATTATAGTTTTCGATGCAGATATGAACCCCTTCCCTGATTTTGTGGAACCTCTTGTTGCCATTATGGAGTCAAAGCCAAAACTGGCCTTTATTCAAACACCGCAATATTATACAAATTTTGAATCGAACCGTGTCTCCCGGGCTGCCGGGCTTCAGCAGATTGTCTTCTATGAATATATTTGTGAAGGGAAGAGCAATAAAGACGCCATGTTCTGCTGCGGTACAAACGTGATTTTCAGACGGGAAGCGCTCATGGATGTGGGAGGATTCGATGAAAGTTCTGTTACTGAAGACTTTGCCACATCCCTGAAGTTTCATTTCAACGGATGGAGTTCAGCCTATTTGAACAGAGTCGCCGCCTTTGGCATGGGGCCTGAGGATCTGGGCGGATATTTCAAGCAACAGTTCAGGTGGTCACTGGGAACCGTAGGTCTTCTCAGGTCGATTATTAAAGCGTTCCTGCACTCCCCGGGAAAGCTCTCCTTTTCTAAATGGTGGGAATACCTTTTATCGAGCACTCATTATTTCATAGGCATCGTCTTTCTTATTACCGCTCTTTGTCCTATGATTTACATCTTTTTCAATGTGCCGACTTACTTTGCAAAGCCTGAGATATATATCATCTTTTTCCTGCCATACATTGTAATGACCCTTGCAACATTTTACTGGACCCTGGGTAAGCGCAATTACCGTACAAGCGATCTTATTCTGGGACAGCTCCTTATTGCCATAACATTCCCCGTGTATATAAAGGCTTCTATTTTATCCCTTCTCGGTGTAAAAGGCACATTCGGCATAACACCAAAAGGAGGCAGTTCAGTTTTGCCGCTCACTGCCCTATGGCCTCAACTTGTTGTAATTGTAATTAATTTATCTGCTGTAATATGGGGAATAAACCGGTTAATTTATGAACGTGATCCCTTTTTAGCGATACTTGTCAATACTTTCTGGTGCCTTTATCATTGTGCTATGCTCTGCTCGATATTTTATTTCAATAATCCGGAAGGAAGGGAACAATAGACGTTAAAAGATCAGGAGTCAGAAAACAGAGGTTAGAGAGGGCAGAGAAAAGATGACAGGCATGCAGAAATCGGTGTATCGGTGTACCGGTGTATCGGCGACAAAATTCAACATTCTAAAATGCTCAACAATATGTGCCCTGCTATCCCCTTGTATTCTGTTCATCTCAATAATTATTGCTATGTTTGTACTTACCCCTCTGAAAATACATGCACGGGAGCCATTACTCTGGGGCTTTGCCCTCGACGGTTATCCGATTACAACAGACAAAATGAAAGCAATGGAGTCAGAAACCGGATTAATGTCTGACATAACAGTTTTTTTTCTCCAGTGGCCCTTCCCTGAAAATATAAAAGACTCCGGTTTTCCCCGTGAAAGTCTTGAAACGATATGGAGCAGTGGCGCAGTCCCATGCCTCACATGGGAACCCATGTACTACAAAGATAACAAGGAAACCATGATCCCCTACTTGCATATTTTGAACGGATCATACGATTCATACATCACTGCCTTTGCCAATCAGGCGAAACTATGGGGAAAACCCTTTATTATACGCTTCGCCCACGAAATGAACATACAGCGATATCACTGGGGAACAGAAGAAAAGGATTACGGGCCGGAGAGTCCTGTAATTTACCGGCGCATGTTTCAATATATCGTTTCTGTTTTTAGAAAAGCAGGCGCCCATAATGTACTCTGGGCATTCTGCCCCAACGCAGAATCGGTGCCACACACATCTTATAACAAAACTGCTTCGTGGAATATCATAAAAAACTACTACCCCGGCGATGACTACGTTGACTTTTTTGGAATTGATGGGTACAACTGGGGGACAACACAAAAAAAAGAAAAGCACGGTTGGGACAGCAGTTGGCGGAATTTCAGTGAAATCTTTCAATCAGCCCGTGACGAACTTCTTTTGATTTCACCGAAGAAAGATATCATTATTTTTGAAACTGCAACTGTAAGTCAGGGCGGCAATAAAATATTATGGATCAAGGAGACTTTGGCAATTTCTCAAAAATGGGGACTGACTGGCATTGTATGGTTTCAATCCAGCAAGGAACAGGACTGGCGGCTAAACAGCAGCGGAGATTCTAATTATCTCACAATTATCAGATCAGCAAGGTCTCCATCGCACGAATGGATCAAAAATATGAAAAGTAGAATGCCCGGAGATTAGTGGTTCTCGCTCTGTGCTTTTATATTATTTACTTTCCAGAGAATCGGCATATAGCATGACAATCATATTGTAATTCGAATAGAGCCTGTTCTCCAGTTTTTTGATGGCGTTCAAATAAGGTTTGATATGTTCGTCTGAAAAGGTAATATTAAATATTTCTACATAGATTTCCGATTCAATGATTTCACGGAGTTCTTCAAGGTCTATAACTTTTAGAATATTGGATGCTATATTGACCTCTCTTTTTGCCTTATCATACAACTCTTGCAAATTAAGGTGATGCCCACTTATCTTTCCTCGGACATCTTCAAGGAAAACAGTTTTAAGCTGAGGATATTCGCTCTGGGAATATTTTGTAATTCTCGAAAAAAAAGGGATAAGATGACCAAGGTAAATATATACCCCTTTTTTAAGCAGCATCGAGTCCTTGAGAAGCTTTACTACGATATTTTCCGCTGCTGCTTCTGGCTCTGAATATAGAAGCGGGTTACAGTTTTCAACGGACACACCATATATTTCAGATTGAATAATATCATCCCATTGTGACCGGACAATTCTCCCCTGGTCATAAAAGTTCTTCTCGACTTTGAAGGGAATGTGAAAATTGATGACATCGCCTTTCCTGATAAGCTCCCTGTTAACAACCCACTTTGGTATTGCAATTCTTACCCCGCTCTTACTGACATCCACCAGGAGGTATTGGAAGCATAGGTGGTCTTCCTCTTTGGAGCCTAAAAACGGAAGATTTATTACATCCATGCTGATTCGCTGTTCCCTTCTTTTTTCTGCTTCCATGACTGTCGTTATAATAACATATAACTCAAAGTATACTAAAAAATATCTTCACAAAACCACGTTATTAATTATAATATGAAGTATATGAAAACAAAAAAAACAATGATTACAAAAACTGCCTTAAAACGCTCAATCAATTACCATATCAAATGCAAGCTCTGCAAAGAACCATCCTCCTGTGAAAATCATTGCATCTTTTTGTCGACTGCCCTGTCATTAAGAGACAAGCTGGTTGAAACCATGCTTGATACGGAAAGGAAATATCGAAAAGAAAGCAGAAAAAGGGCCTATTATCTGTCAATGGAGTTTCTCATTGGAAGGTTGCTGGGAAACAATCTCTACAATATGGAGTTATTTGACTCCTGCAAGGAACTTCTGGCTGATATGGGTTTTGACATGGAAGAGATTCGGGAGCAGGAAAAAGATGCAGGGTTGGGAAATGGTGGGCTTGGAAGACTGGCAGCCTGTTTTCTCGATTCCATGGCTACCCTGTCTATTCCCGGTTTTGGTTACGGGATACATTATGAATATGGTTTGTTCAAACAGGATATTGATAACGGGTACCAGAAAGAAAAACCTGATAACTGGCTTGCAGAGTTCAACCCCTGGGAGATTAAACGCCCTGACGAGAAATGCATTGTACCGCTTTTCGGGCATATTGAGGACGGACAGGACAGAGATGGCAATTATAACCCCATGTGGCTGGACTGGAAGATGCTTATCGGTATGCCATATGATATCCCGGTTGTAGGTTATAATGGAAAAACAGTAAACTGGCTGCGCCTCTATGAAGCAAACGCTTCAATGGATTTTGATATTCAGATATTCAATGAAGGCGACTATTTCCAGGCTGTTCATCAAAAGATTGCTTCTGAAACCGTCTCAAAAATTCTATATCCATCCGATACAGCAAAGTTTGGTAAAGAGCTCCGCCTTGTTCAGGAATACTTTCTTGTTGCCTGTTCAATGCGGGACATTATCAAACGATATTTGAAGGATCACGATACCTTCTATGCATTCCATGAACATGTTTCCATACAGATTAACGATACCCACCCTTCATTAACAATTGCAGAGCTTATGAGGATTTTGGTAGACGAATATTCCCTCTCGTGGGATACGGCATGGGATATTACACAAAAAACAGTTTCCTACACCAACCATACAATTCTTCCTGAAGCCCTAGAAACGTGGGATACGAGTCTCATGGAAGAGGTCATTCCCCGTCACCTCCAGATCATCTATGAAATAAATTCCCGTTTCCTGCAGGAGGTTTCTGTAAAGTGGCCCGGAGATGCGGACCGATTAAGGCGCATGTCACTTATTGAAGAGGGAGCACAAAAAAAGGTACGGATGGCGCATCTTGCCATTGTCGGGTCTCACAGGACGAATGGTGTTGCCGAACTTCATACCAAAATACTAAAAGATAAAATATTCTCCAACTTTTATGAAATGTGGCCTGAACGTTTCATTAATATAACGAACGGAATAACACAAAGGCGCTGGTTGCTGAAATCAAACCCCATCCTTGCACAATTAATCAGTAATACTATAGGTGATTCATGGATTACCGATCTTTATCAACTCAAAAGGCTTGAGGCATTTGCATATGACAGTAATTTTCAGGCAGCCTTTATCAAGACAAAAAGGGCTTCTAAAGAAACATTCTCCAGAATTATTACAGATACAACGGGGTTTAGTATCGATCCCGGTTCATTATTTGATATGCAGGCAAAAAGAATACATGAATACAAGCGGCAATTGCTGAAAGTCATGCACATCGTATACGAATACCTCTCTATCATCCGGGGACAAAAAAGACCTCTCACTCCAAAAACATTCATATTTGCCGGAAAAGCAGCCCCCGGCTATTGGGCAGCCAAACAGATCATAAAACTGATCAATAATGTTGCCATGATAATCAATTCTGATCCTACAGTAAAAGACTTAATGAAGGTTGTCTTTGTTCCCGATTACAGAGTTTCCCTTGCAGAAAAAATTATTCCCGCGGCAGATCTGAGTGAACAAATCTCCATGGCGGGCACAGAAGCATCAGGTACGGGCAATATGAAATTCTCGCTTAACGGCGCCCTCACAATCGGCACTCTGGACGGCGCAAACATTGAAATTCTTGAAGAGGTAGGAGAAGAAAATATCTTTATTTTCGGACTTACTGCTGAAGAAATCCTTCTCATGAAACAAAATGATTCCTATCATCCCCATGATTACTATGCTATGTACCAAGAAATAAAGATTGTTCTGGACGCTTTCCTTGACAACACCTTCTGCCCTTCCGAGTCAGGTATCTTTCAGTGGATTTACAACAAACTTCTCTATGAGGGAGATACATATTTTCACCTTGCTGATTTTATCTCATACATAAAGACCCTGGAAAAGGCAGATGAGGAGTTCAATAATCCGGCACTCTGGGCGCAGAAATCAATTCTGAATATTGCACGGGTGGGTAAGTTTTCGAGCGACAGGGCGATTATGGAATATGCGAATAAGGTATGGGGCATTAGTTCATAGTTCATGGCTTGTAGCTAACAGCTAATAAGGATAAGCATGGTTGAAAAAATACTCATCGTTGATGACAGCGAAGATTTAAGGAAATTACTTTCCTTGATGTTGGTAAAAACGGGATATGAGGTAGGAGAAGCAACTGATGGTGATGACGCTCTTAAAAAAGCCCACGAATACAAACCGGATCTTATTCTCCTCGATATAGTAATGCCTCTTCTTGACGGCTATGAAGTATGCAAAAACCTCAAAAATGATGAACACACTACCCATATTCCCATAATCTTCCTCTCCGGTAAAACCGATGCCGCCGACAAGATAAAGGGCCTTGAGATCGGTGGCATTGACTATATTACGAAACCTTTCAACAAGGGGGAAGTAGTCGCACGGGTTCAAAACCAGCTCAAGATACAAAGGTTAACACGGGAATTATTAGAGAGGAATAAAGAGTTGACGGAAAAACAGAAGCTGTTGAATGAAGACCTTATTGCAGCAGGCGAGATACAGAAAAGCCTTTTGCCGCTAAAGTCTCCTGACGTAAAACATCTGGACATAGCATGGAAATTCATACCCTCCTATCTCATCGGCGGTGATATTTTTAATTTTCTCCAGCTTGATGAGGAGAATGTCGGGTTTTACATGATTGATGTGAGCGGTCACGGTGTTCCGTCAGCTATGGTTACTGCTTCGGTATCCCAGATATTGCAACCCCAGAACAGCAGTGTAACAAAAAAGAAAATAGATGAATATCCAGGTTATGAGATTGTCTCCCCGCGTGAAGTTTTTGAAATACTTGATGCTGAATATCCTTTGAGCAGGTTTGAAAAGTATTTTACCATGGTTTATGCGATAATTAATGTGCAGGATGGCAATATTCTTTACAGCAACGCTGCTCATCCTCCGCCTATTCTTCTTCGAAACGACGGAGGCTGCGAGCTCTTTGAAGCAGGGGGCACAATAATAGGTATGGGCGGGATTCTGCCCTTTGAAGAAGAACAGAAAAGCCTTAATAATGGGGATAAGATTATCTTTTACACGGATGGCGTGACAGAGTTTCAGAATCATCAGGGCGAATTCTATGGTGAAGAACGTTTTCTTACAATTCTGAAAGAAAACAGGGACAAAAAAATTGAGGCCTTAATTGATGCAGTAATGAAATCTATTAAGGATTTTGGTGCAGATGCGGAGTTTCAGGATGATATATCACTTCTTGGAATGGAATACAGAAAACAGGGGTTGTAAAAAAAAGTAAAGGAGCGATAAATGCAAATTTATGAAAAGAAGATTGGCAATATTCTCATAGTGAAACCATTAGAAAAAAGGATTGATGCTTCGGTGGCCATGGATTTTAAAGGGAAGATGATAGATCGGATTGAAGTGGGAAACAAATACATTCTTCTCAATCTCGTTGAAGTAGATTTTATTGACAGCAGCGGGCTTGGAGCTATTGTGTCAAGCCTAAAGGCGATAGAGGACGATGGAGATATTGTCTTATGCGGAATCCGCGACACAGTATTAGCTCTCTTCCGCCTTACCCGGATGAACAGAGTATTCCGGATTTTTCCCACAGAGGAAGAGGCGCTTAAAGCGCTTTCTTGTTAATATGGAAACTGTTCACATAGAAAAATCCATAACCTTTACTATAGAAAGCAGGCTCGAAAACGTAAGCCTTGTTGGCGTTGTGATAAAGGCAATATGTGAATCCATCGTACTGGCCGAATCCCTCTCTCACGATATCGAACTATCTATCGTGGAAGGTGTAACCAATGCCATTAAACACGCCTACGGTTTACAGCAGGGTAATATTGTGGAAATCGCTATTTTTGTTTTCGGAGACAGGATAACGATTAAAATTTCGGACACGGGAAAAAGCATGGACCCACAAAGATGCGAGGTTTGCCGGGAAATGGATTTTGAACCGGGAGACAGCAAAACACTTCCTGTGTGCGGTATGGGACTCCACATAATGAGTTCTATTATGGATGAGATGTATTACGAGACAACCTCCGGTAAGAACACTATGACACTGGTAAAGAAGTTCAAGTAAATAATATACGATCAGTTACAACAAATATGCAGGAGATGAGCCATGACTGAAACGGCACTCTTTGAAATTTTAAAAGCATACAACCAGCAGCATATCTTGGACCAGTATATGACTCTTACTGCTGAAAAAAATAACTATTTCTTGAATGCCTCCAGGGTGTGAATCTTCTTTGAACTTTCTCTGCTTGATTTCCGGTGTAAACAGCCATTATAAAAACTTTTCATCGCCTCTGGAGATTGCGATCTTTCCTTCGTCGCCAAGTTTTTTGGCGATCAATGCAATTTTTGTCTGCGCTTGCTGAACATCTGATAATTTTACAGGACCCATAGCTTCAAGGTCTTCTTTCAACATGGCTGCGGCGCGTTCAGACATGTTTGCAAAGATTCTCTGCTTCATAGCATCTGACGCACCTTTTAAAGCGAGAGATATTTCATCTGATGACAGTTCCTTTAATAATATTTGAAAACCTCTGTCGTCAATTTTTGAAATATCCTCAAAAGTAAACATTAATTGCCTTATTTTATCGGCAAGTTCCGGATCGGATTCTTCAATATTGTCCAAAAGAGTTTTTCCCAAATCAGTATCTATCTGGTTCAAAATGCCCGCAACTGTTTCCACGCCGCCAACCCGACTTTCTTTTGCAGACACGGTATTGCTTGACTGTTCCTTGATAATTTCTTCGATTTCAAGCAGGGTTTTACTATCTACTTTTTCCATATTGGCAATTCTTATTATTATTTCTTCATGAACGTTTTTGGGGAGCAAAGCCATAATGTCGCAAACATTTGCCGGAGGCAGCATTGACAAAACAATTGCAATTGTCTGAGGATGTTCATTTCGTATCATGCCTGCAAGCTGCCTTGGTTCACATGTCCTTAAATACGCACCGGGAACCCCGTCTTTTTTGTATTCCATTGACTCACACAAAATTTTTGCCTTTTCGTCACCGAAACTTTTTTGAATGAGTGTCTTAAATTGATTTTCCCCGTCAATGATGTTTATTTTATTTTCACCTATTTTTTTTGTAAATTCGTCATGAACTGTTTTCACAACTGTTTCAGAAATGTTGTTTAATTTTACTATTTCCTGCCCGATTAACCTTATTTCATCTTCGTCGAGATCTTTTATAATTTCTTTAGACAGATCGTCATCTATGGTCAGAAGAAGGACCGCGGCTTTTTGTATTCCTGTTATTTCTGAAGTATTCATCACTTATTTTATGCTCCTGACGCCCTCTGCCTTCAGGTATGGACGGGGACGGTACGCCTTTTTTTAACAATATTATTTACATTTATTTGATAAAGCTGATGGCGCTGTTATTAATACCAATTTTTCTATAGCAACCTCATTTCTGTAAAAATGTGTAAATCTTTCTGCCGCAGGACAATTCATGGGTGTTGCCGGATCGACAAAGCGTGCATCAGGGGGAGGGCAATATAAAAACTATATATTTATAGTTGAGTGCTTTTACAGGAAGCATAATTCACCAATCAGAACGACTGCAGTTAACAGCAACCCGACGAACATGATTATGATTTTATCCCGATTTTCGACCACTTTTTTGCCATAGTTCGAATCACTATTATAACCCTTTTGTGAGTTTTCTCTTATGGTTTCTCCCCTGTTTTCCGAAAGCTTTTCAAGAGCCCCGTCAGTTGTTTATTTTACATCTTTTTCTGCTTTCGTGTCAATGAGGACCGGTTTAATTTCAAAATACCCTCTAAAAATGCTTAAAGGGATACCTGTTGAAGGAGTTGCAGATAAGATTAATGGATCGGCAGAAAATCCGGTATTTGCAGTCGCCAAAGGCGCTTGCGCAGTCTTATACCTGCGGCCTTGGTTTGTCGCCCGGTTTTTCTATCTGTACAGTCTCCGGGGCTTTCTTTAATTGTTCTTCTATTAAAAAGGCCAAAGATTTCAGTTCGTCGAGAAATGCCTGGAGATCGGGTTTTGTGTACATACCGGTCTTTTTCTGAAAGTATGTTTTTGTAGTCTGTAAGCTCGCAATCTTCTTTTTCATGGGTATGGGTTTATGTTTTGTTGTTTTAGGTTTGGCTTTTTTATACGTAGTGAGCATCTTTTCTAATTTAGCGTTAGTAACAGGTCTCTCCATTATACCATCAAAGATGGTAAAAAAATCAGGGCTGCCCAGGTTGGCAGCAAAGAGATATCCCTGTGAAAAAGGCAGTTTTCCAATTGAAATTGCATCCTGTATTTTCGGAATAAGTTTTAAAAGTGATATTGCGTTAAAGATTGTCTTTATTGACTTCCCGACGATTTCAGAAATCTGTGTAACTGTTACACGGATTTCCTGAGGTAAATCTTCCTGTCTTCTTTCATATACAACCAGTTCACTCAATACCCCATCCGGATTGTAATTTTTCTCAGGATGTTTTGCCTGAAAAAAGGCAAGTATCCCCTTAGCCTGGTCTATGGGATTCAAATCTTCTCGCTGAAGATTCTCTGTCATTTGTATTGCCAGTATTTCATCCTTTTGCCCTCAATCCACCATCAAAAATAATGAAAAACCTCATTGGCACTGAAATATC
>CAZHHX010000044.1:0-33662 GCA_964532465.1 uncultured Syntrophorhabdaceae bacterium
TGTCACACCGAAAACGCAAGATGAGGATTAATGGTCAAATGTCGTTGTAGTATTAGTTTTCTGAAAGTATCATTAATTGCTGGGGCAGGTTAATTGATCGGAGTATTGCCGGAATTGTTTCCTGGATTATTGACTGCAATTATCTGCTGCTGGACTTCTTTTACAAATTCCGCGGGGCAGGAAACAAATCTGATAGCGCACTGCTTCTTTCCCTTATAGACAATAATAATTTTGCCAAAATTTAACATTGAGCCAAGAGAAGGCTGATAAAAATCAATAAGCTGGATCTCATTAAGCAGAATATCATAAGATTTTTTCAGCGGAAAACCGATATCTACCAGAACCTTGTTTCCGGTTAATCCAATCTCTGATTTATATAACCTTATGTATGAAAATATTCCCCAGATAAGACCGAAGACAATGGGTAGCATGGCATGATACCCTTGAGAATTCAGAGCCAGGCATCCTATAATAATCACCAATATAGGACCAAGAAGTATAGCCCAATGACATTTAGCACGATAAATGATTCTTTCATTCTTTATTATTTCGTTATTAATTTGATTCATATATTCTTTTATATAAGAAAGTGAGCATGCTGAATTTTTCAACAGGCTCACTTCTGAGACTCAACTATGACTCTTTATAAAACCTTTATCCTGATTATCCTTTACCCATCATTAAATTAGGCAGCCATGTTGCAACCTGCGGAAAAACAAACAAAATTATTAAAGCCAGAACGAGAGCCAAAAGGAAAGGCATAACACCCTTATAAATCGTTTTGAAAGGAATTCCGGTTATGTTTCCTAATATAAAAACATAAATAGCTACAGGCGGGATAAGACCGCCGATCATAAGGGTAACACAAATCAGAATACCGAACCATATAGGATCATAACCAAGTTCGACTGCTGTCGGAAAAAAAATCGGGGTGGCAAGTACCATAAATGCCAGGTCATCCATAATTGAACCGCCCACCAGGTAGATGACAACTATTAAGATCATAATAAATGCCCCCGGTATAGGGAGTCCTGCAGCCCACTTTGCCGTAATCATAGGAATTTCTGTTATTGCGAGAAAATGGCCAAAAATTGCAGATCCGGCAATAAGCATAAGAGTCATAATAGAGGTTTTCAATGCCCCCTTAAAAGATCTGATAAGCATGCCCAAATTAACTTCTCTTCGCACAAGAGCCAAAATAAATATTGCCACCGTGCCTATTGTGCCTGACTCTGTAGGGCTGAAAAAGCCGGTGATCATCCCACCTATTACAATGCCGAAAATAATTCCAACAATCAATGCGTCCGGAATTACAACCAGCCTTTCTTTCCATGTTGCTTTTTCGGCCCTGGGGGCTATTGCAGGATTTAGGCTTACCCATCCGGCTATAACCGCCATAAAAAGAACTGCTATCATCAATGAGGGCATAATCCCTGCGAGGAAAAGCCTGCCTATGGATTGTTCAACCTGAAGCCCATAGATAATAAGCACTGTGCAGGGGGGCAGAATCATGCCCAGGGTGCTTACAGATGCAATCGTACCGCAGGAAAGTTCCTTTTTGTATCCATAGCGGTCCATCTCAGGCAGTGCGAGGTTTGAAAAGGTTCCCACTGTGGCAAGGCTTGATCCGCACATGGCTTTAAAGGCCGTGGCGCCTACTACGGTTGTCATCGCAAGTCCTCCCGGTATGTGACCGAACCACCTGTGCGCCCCCAGATAGAGTCTCTTTGCAATATTTGAATTTGAGGCAAACTCACCCATTACCATGAAAAGGGGGATCACCGTGTAACTGTATGTTGTAAAGTTGTCGAAGAAGTCCTTAATGACGAGACTGGATGCTGCTGGAAAGGACATAAGATAAGTAAATCCGAGAAATCCGACTAATATCATGCAGTAAGCCATTTCAAGCCCTGTTAAAAAAAGGGCCAGCAGCAATACAACTCCGTATATTCCGGCTGCAACATCACTCATTTTCTGCTCCTTTTACTGTTTTTATAAGATCACAGAATATGGTTAAACTCTGTAAGAGAAAAGTGAATGAAAGGGCAAAGGCAAAGGGGTAATATGGTATCTTAAAGCTGGCCGTACGCTCACCTGTATGTTTTACATCAATTCCATAAGCATAAAAATTATACGCAACAAATAAGAATACTAAAATTCCGGCACATCGGGTAATGACATTTATCATGCGTTTTTTTCCCGGACTTAGCTTTTCCGTTATTATATCAACAATTATCTGAGCCCCGAGCATCGTGCCATAAGGGATTGAGAATCCGAATACAATACAACCCCCATATTGTATTATTTCCATTGATCCGGTAATCGGATGGCCAAAGTTTCTTAGAACCACATCAAAGAGGGTTAACAGGATCATACACGCCAAAACACTACCGGCAATAACGTATAATGATTTATCGATGTTAGTAATGACTGCCACAAAACGTTTCATCTTTTGCCTCCACATTTATAAAAAACCAGGATCCGGATCATTTCATTATCAATAAAATGTAAAGAGGGCTGTGTTGTTCAGCCCTCTTTTGTCAGTAATAATTTTACGGATTTTTCTTTAAAAAGTCCTGGCAGAATTTCAATGCTTCATCGCCAGGGAGACCTTTTGATTTCGTCACTTTAACGTATTCATCCAGGATTGGTTTCATCTTTTGAGCAGTTGCCGCCTCTTCTTCCTTGGAAACAGTCAGGAAAGTTACTCCCTTACCTTTGGCAAATGTTTTTGCGTTATTGTCCATTTCAACCCACATCTTGGCTATTTTTTCATTATATTCATCATTGATTTTTTCTATTGCATTTTGATCAGCGGGAGATATTGCATTCCATTTGGCCTTGTTCATAATCATATACATGGATGTCATATAAGACATGCCATAATTCTCAATTACCGTCTTGACAACCTCGCCGATTTTAAATCCCTGCAACGCTTCTATCGGGAAAAGGCACCCATCTATAACACCTCTTGAAAGGCTGTCATAGGTTTCGGTAACCGGCATGGTTACAGGAGAAGCACCAAGATTTTTTACTATATCCGCATTTTCAGCATTGGCTTTTATCCTAAGACCTTTTATATCGGCAGTCGATTTTACCGGATTTTTTGTAAAAATGAATCCTGGAGCAGCACCATGGAGAAACATAACCTTTACATCATCGAATTCTTTCGGTTTGAATTTTTTATAATATGCATTGCCCAATTTGCTTGCCTGGTAGCCATTCCTATAACCCAACGGCTGCTGTAAAACTTCAGAAAGCGGGAGCCTGCCGGGCGAGTATGCCAATAAAGTTGCGCCCACATCAACAACTCCTTTTACCGTATTGTCATAGACCTGCATTGGAGGCGAAAGTGTGCTGCTTGCAAATACAGCAAAGGTTACCCTTCCTGCAGTTGCTTTTTCAATATCCTTCCCCCACTGGGCATAGGTCTTCGTTAAGGGATGCTGTGGCGGCCACATAGATGAAATTCTGAGTTTCATGACTTTTTCCTCGGCGTGGGCAGGGATGGAAGTAATGAAAAACATAACAGCAATTGTAAAAACAAACAGCGAAATAAAAAATCTTTTTTTCATAATGTATCCTCCTTTTTTTTATAATAATAACCTGTCTTGTTTTTAGTTACAAGACAACCACCTGTTACATTTTGTAAATTTTTTTTAATTCTCGTTTGAGAATCTTGCCTGCAGGGCTTCTTGGCATATCGCTGACGATTATATACTCTTTTGGGACCTTAAATCCTGACAGGCGTGACTTTAAATGAGTCTTAAGGGCATCTGGAGAGATTTCCTGTCCGGGTTTTGCTAAGAGAAATGCGACGACCCGTTCGCCCCATTCTTTATCAGGAATACCTACAACTGCACATTCAGCTATTTCGTGTCTGGTGTAAATTGCTTCTTCTACCTCGCGAGGATAGACATTCTCGCCGCCGGTAATAATCAGCTCTTTCAGCCTGTCAACAATGTAAAGGTAGCCTTCGTCGCTGAAATAACCGAGGTCGCCGGATCTGAACCAGCCGTCTTCCCAGAAGGCTTCTGCAGTTGCCTCCGGATTATCGAGATAACCCTTCATGATGTTCCGGCCCAGAATACAAATTTCACCTTGTTGTCCTCGCTCAACTCTATTACCCGACATGTCTCTGATCTGGACCTCTACACCCGGAACAGTCCCGCCGATAGATCCGACAACATGCCGGTAATAGTGGTTATAAGTAACAGCGGAAGCTGACTCGGTGAGGCCGTAACCTTCGCAGATATTGATGCCTGTGCGTTCTTTCCATTGACGCACAATTTCTGTGGGCAAACTGGCGGCTGCAGAAAAGCAATAACGAACATTGCCCATAATTGTTTCGAGGTTTTCAAGCATAAGCAGGCGCGCATAGACAGTGGGCACTGCGAAAAGTTTTGTAACGCGACCCGTTTCGATAAGACCGATGACACGCTCAAGATCAAAGGCCGGAAGAAGTTCAAGGCACCCGGAGCTCAAAATTGTGGCATTCATAATGTGCACCTGACCGAAGACATGGTTAAAAGGAAGAAAACACAGAGCACGGTCTTTTTCCGTTGAACGTTCGCTAAAGGCCACGTTATGGGCTGATGTGTTCATGTTCTCATGGGTGAGCATTACTCCTTTAGGTATGCCGATAGTCCCTCCTGTATAAAGAATGGCTGCCGTATCAATACGGTTCCGGTCAACAGCCTCAAAATATAATGTTCCCTCATCGGAGATTTGCTGTAAAGTCAAATCACCCTTCGGGCATATTACCTTTTCAATACCCTCTTTCCCTCGGATATCGTAAAGACTGCTTAGTCTTGATTCTGTGGTAAAAAGAAATCTTAGTTTTGCGTGACTGACAAGCAGGTGAAACTCATCCTGTGAAAGAAGGCTGGAAAGTGTAACTGCCACGGCACCGGCTTTAAGCACGCCAAAATAGAAGATAAGCCAATCCGGTGAGTTGGGAGCGCACAGCCCCAGATGATCTCCGGGCCTTATTCCGAGATTAATAAGCCCTGTGGCAACACGATTGGCTTGTTCGTTGAGCCCGGCATAGCTAATCTCTAATCCGTTCTCTGAAATAACAGGGCAATCAGGAAAGAAAGATGCGGACCTTTCCAGGTTAACAGCAAGATTCATGAGTCGCCTCCTGTATGCAATAACATTTTATACTTCTTATATTCCCTAAAGTTAACCGTTGATAAACTTCTTCTTTATTTCACGCTTTAATATCTTGCCTGCCGGACTCTTCGGGAGTTCGTCCGCAATTATATATTCCTTGGGCACCTTGAAAGACGACAAGCGGGTTTTAAGGAAGGTTTTCAATGCATCATTCGAAATAGTTTTTCCTGACTTTGGAACTATAAATGCAACTACCCGTTCACCCCATTCTTTGTCGGGAAGACCTATTACAGCGCATTCTTCAACTTCAGGAGATGAATAAAGCGCTTCTTCTACCTCGCGTGGATAAACATTTTCGCCGCCGGTAATAATCAGATCCTTGAGCCGGTCAACAATAGACAGGTATCCGTTGGGGTCAAAAATACCAATGTCACCGGAACGTACCCAGCCCCCTTGCCAAAATGCGGCGCTGGTTCCTTCCGGATTATCCAGATATGCCTTCATTACGTTTGGTCCCCGGATACAGATTTCACCTTCCTGTCCTTGTTCAAGAAGGTTCCCGGATGCGTCACGGATCTGGACTTCCACTCCATGGACCGATTGCCCCACAGACCCGACAACATGTCTTTCAGGGTAATAATGATTAAAGGTGATAGGCATAGCTTCTGTCATTCCATATGATTCTGCGATGGTGATTCCGGTACGTTCTTTCCACTGTTTAACTATTTCCATTGCCATAGAAGCTGCTGCCGAAAAACAATAGCGAAGCGGTCCTAATGTTTCCTTCAGATCGGGAAGGCTTAAGAGACGGATATACACTGTAGGTACTGCGAAAAACTTTGTTATATTGCCGTTTTCCAATACTTCCATGACCTTTTCCATATCAAAAGTCGGTAAAACTTCGAGACAACCCGAAGTCATGATTGTTGAATTCATAATATGTATTTGTCCGAATACATGGTTAAAGGGCAGAAAACATAAAGCAATATCTTTTTCAGTGGAACGTTCGTAGTATGCTATGCTGTAACTGGAAAAATTGATTCCTTCATGGGTCAGCATAACCCCCTTCGGTATACCTGTTGTACCGCCGGTGTAAAGGACAGCAGCGGTATCAAGGCGATCTCTGTCAATTACATTAAATGACCCCGATCCCATATCCATGAGACGATGAATACTGAGATCACCTCCATTACATATTATCTTTTCAAGTCCGCCGGATCCTTTCAGCAGTTCCATCTCCTGGAGCTTGGCATCAATGGTGAAAATAATGCGCAATTTTGCATGGTTTACAAGATTAGCCAGTTCATTCCCGGTAAGTAAGCTGGAAAGCGTTACGGCTATTGCCCCTGCCTTGAGGATGCCAAAGTAAAAGGCAATCCATTCAGCCGAATTTGGCGCGCAGATACCGACAGGTTCTCCCGGCTTAACCCCTATTCGCATAAGACCGGTAGCTATCCGGTTTGATTGGCCATTCAACTGAGTGTATGTAACTTCTAAACCATTTTGGCGAACAGCAGGACGCTGGGGAAAGAAAAAGGCCGATCTCTCCAGATTAACTGCAAGATTCATGCATTGCCTCCAAAAAAAACTTTTGTTTTATGTTTATTCCGCACTTTTGTCTGCATATAAAAATTATGTTTAATGTTCATATTGGTATAATATTTTATTTATTATAATTGTTTTGTCAAGCCAATAATTAATTATATTAATTATATCTTGCAAAGTTTCAGTCATTCGCTATATTATAGAAAAAAAGAGGTGCTGATTACGATGCCAACGTTTAAACCAATCAAACAATCACGGGTATCTGAAGAAGTTACTGAACAGATGAAGCGCTCAATCCTTGTCGGCTACTTCAAGTCCGGGGATAAACTACCGTCTGAGCGTGAGCTGGCAGAACAGTTCAAGGTAAGTCGTGTTGCAGTTCGAGAAGCTCTGCGAGTGCTTGAAAATACAGGATTTCTGACTACCCGTCAAGGGGTGACAGGAGGTGCATTTGTTACGGATCTAACCTTTGAGCATCTCAGTAATGCTTTCATTGACCTGTTCCGGGCTGAAAAGATATCTATTCCGGAGCTGGTTCAGGTAAGACTTCTGGTAGAACCTGAAATAGTAAAGCAGGCAGCTTTAAATATAGATCAAAATTATGCGCTCCGTCTCAAAAAAGCACTTGAAGCCGAGGAATTGCCGGTTCGTAATATTATGGAAGACTTAGACGCAAAGACTGCTGTCCATTATATACTGGCTGAGATGTGTGGGAACCGCTTTTTTGAAGCTCTGGAGCGTTCTTTAATGGCGCTTACCAGGCGAGTTGTTTTAGTAGTAAATCCTTCAGAACCATTTATGCACCCGGCAGGGATGCACCGGCCTATTGTTGATGCAGTTTTATCCGGGAATGCAGATTCGGCGGCTATGGAGATGGAGAAACACACTATTGAATTCGGTGAGAACCTTATCAAAATGGAACAAACGTATCGGGACAGGAGAAAACAGCTTTAGAATTTAGCAACACGAGCCCCTTCGGGGAGATTTGTTGTTGACCGTCCACAAATTTACGGTACTTTTCCTCGCTTTCCCGAAGTTTTACCGGAGCACATTCACATCCTTCAATCCTGTCTCTATCTTTTTTGCTTCTCAACTCAGGTCCCTCCCCGGAATCTATGTAAAAAGGTTTTTTGCCGTTCCTTGTATATTGAAACTTATCTCAAAGTCGCGAAGCTTGAAAACGACAAAGAGTTTCCCGTCATACTTCATAAATATTGCGCTGTCGGCGCTTTCTTTGATGATGATGTTAATGGGCTTCTTGGGATAGACGGCGTCGAGGAAACTGTCATTTACATGGCTGCTGTGGGAAAGTTGCCGTAAGCAAAAAGGTATTGCTGTTCATGGGCATTTATCAGGATTCAATGATTTCTTAATTGAAAATAATTCTCAGCCTTGTTATTATCAATCAAAACAAAGTATATTTCTGATTATTTTACCGGTTTCCATAAGGCAACCGAGTTGTTGCCGGAATTTATTTTTAAGGTTATTAATGAAGATTAAGCAAAGCAGCAGAAGATTTTACATTTTCTGAGAAGTCCCTGGATGCTTTTCGAGAAGCTCTATGAGGCCGTTGTTCTTGAATATCAGGTCCCATCAGAAACAATCCTGCGATAAAAGAGAATTTTGAAGCAATCAGCAATGAATTGTATATCTTAATGTATCAGGTTGACTATTCGTGTCTGGTCTGTTGCCGCGACTCCTGACGAGAAGATAATAAAAAGCGGCGGCGATGACGGCACAATCCGTCTCTGGGAGAGAGAAACAGGCAGGGGGAAGGCAAAAACAACGGGAGCCCTCCAAATAAGCCATCAGTTGCCTGATAACTACTGGGTCACTGTTCTGGATAAAAACAGATATATGGCATCAGAAGGAGGCAAAAATTATGTAACCTTCACAGACAGGCTTGCCAATTATCTTGCTTCCGATTTCCCGGAGCTTTATCTGGAGTAAATATGTGCGGATATTTGACACTGAAAAGAACTGTTCCTTTAGCCTCAGGTTGCAACATGTGTCTTTAAAAAAACAAAAGCAGGAGGAAACTGATGATAAAACTTAAAGCAGGGGATAAAGCACCATTTTTTGAACTTCAGAACCAGGATGGTATTCCAAGAAAGCTCTCCGATTTTTCAGGCAGAAAAATCCTTATATTCTTTTACCCTAAAGCAGGCACTTCGGGCTGAACTACACAGGCCACGAGCGTAAGAGACGCCGGGACGCGTCTTGAAAAAATGGGTGTAGCGCCTTTAGGAATCAGCCCTGATTTATTGTCAGCGCAGAAACGATTCGCAGAAAAGAATAATATTGAATTTGATCTTCTTTCCGATCCTGATCATGCAATTGCCGAAGCCTATGGAGTATGGGGAGAAAAAATCATGTGCGGCAGAAAATCACAGGGTATTATCCGCTCAGCCTTCCTTGTTGACGAAAAAGGGTTTATTATTGAAGCTTTCTATAAAATCAGTCCGGCAGATACAGTACCGAAAGCATTAAAGGCCCTGGGCGCGTAGAATCTTAAACCTGCCCTGTTATTTTTTTGCAGGCGAAGCAGCGGCAGGCAGAAGAGTCCGGAACCCTGTTGGAAGAAATCGTTAACACTGTGTTAACGATTTTAATAATCTCTGTAGAGTCAATACAGACAGCGCTTTCTGAATGCTGTTGAGGCAAACATCCAAGACTATTGACTGGCCGGTTAAGCTGTGTGATTATTAATATGTTTTTCTGATTTTCATCAAAGTAAGGAGGGAAAATATGGATTATATTCAATTAAAAAACGCTGATCTTTCAATATCGGTTATCACGCTTGGAACATGGGCAATAGGCGGAGGAACCCATTGGGGCCCCTGCGATGAAGCAAACGCTGTCCGCGCTGTGGAAACTGCCCTTGATAATGGTGTAAATGCTGTTGATACGGCGCCTGTTTATGGCGACGGTCGTTCGGAAGAACTGATCGGGAAGGTCATCCAGAGCAAAAGGGACAAAGTATTCCTTGCCACAAAATGCGGCCTGGATATCTATACCCGTAAATATTCCATAGATCTTTCTCCTTCATATATTGAAATTGATCTTGCACAATCTTTAAAGCGGCTGAAAACCGATTATATTGACTTATATCAATGTCACTGGCCGGACCCGAATACGCCTATAGAAGAAACTATGTCGGCGCTTCTTAAATATCAGCAGCAGGGGAAAATCAGATATATAGGCGTCTCGAATTTCGGATATGCCGAATTATCCGAAGCCATTAAGCATGCCCCTGTTTTTTCTTTGCAATCCCACTATTCACTGCTTGAAAGAAATATTGAAAAGGATGTGATTCCCCTATGCAGGGAGAATAACATCAACATATTTTCTTACGGTTCTCTGGGAGGCGGAATGCTTACCGGCAAGTATAAGGAGTGTACAAGTTTCCCAAAAGGTGATGCCCGATCATTCTTTTATCGCTTTTTCAAGTCCAGACATTGGCCTGATGCCCGCCGTCTTGTTGAAGGAGTTGAAAAACTTGCAGAAGCAAAAGGAACAAAACCGGGAGCGATTGCGCTTTCATGGCTTATTAACCGGGGAGATTTAGCCTCGGTTATCGCAGGCGCCCGTTCCCCTGAACAGGTAATTGAAAACATTACCGATGTCCCTCTTCAACTGAGTCAACAGGATATGGAATTTCTCGACAATCTCTCAGGGGAAGTTTACAAAGCATTAGTATAAGAAATAACTGTTTTGAGTTTTTCAAAAAGGCATTGCTCTTTTAGCTTTTTGTGTAAAACAGGCATTCAGGGCTTTTAGTGGTTTATAAACCACACGCTATAGTCATCCAGGAGCATAAAGTTCTTTGATTTTTCATCAATTGCCTTAAGTGATGTGAGATCAAGGACAAAACGCCGGTTGTCGACTACCCTTTTTACCTTTACAAGAATTCCATGATCTTCATCAATGAGATCTTCAAAACGCTTCAACTCAAATGTATCTGTATATGACGGTTGTTGCTTTTTCAGGGTTTCGTATTCCTCCTGATCACGGAAACCGAAAACATATCTCTCTTCCCAGGGAAAGTCTTCAACGCCGGTCATTATGCAGGGCGTATCAAGATTTATTCTGAGGTATTCCCGGTATAGCGTCAAAGATTTCAAGGTGACAGTCAGATTATCTTCACCTAAAATAGCAATTATTCGTTGTTGCTGTTTGTCAGATTCTTCCATAGTCATCTCCTATGTTATAATTGGGTTGTCATATTACAGTTCCGGAGCCTTTTCCAGCAAGAACCTTTCGGCCCATTTAAGCCGTTCAGACTGGCAACCTGTCCTCCGCTGGTTTTGCGGAGGACAGGGGCAAACATCAGTAATTGGGTATACCGGCTGACGTATATTAATCGGCAAGATCACTCACATTTTCAATCCCTGACACCTCGCTGAGATAATCTTTAAGATTGGGTTCAACTGCTACCGGCTTAACGGATTTCTCAACATACTGACGTGTGCCGGATATTCCCAGCACATCAAAGAGTCTCCTGAACTGGGATTCCCAGTCTTTGTTAATTGCATCTTTAACTGAAGAAGGCAAGGTCCAGGACTGTGTCTTGTATGGACCGACGGCGTTTTTACGAACTTTATAGTAGAATTGTTCGTCAGTCATATCACTTTTGTGATCCGAGGCATTTTTTTCACGGAGATAGCCGTACATCTCTTCACGCAGCCCGGCAGGAAGATGGTTGAAGAAAATATTCATAAAATTTGTCGCAAGGTGAATCTCACATGTTTCCGTTTCCACGAATTTTCCGAAGGCTTCTTCCGGTAAGGTTGATGCGCCGTGCTGCACAGCGCCTCCCATTCCGTAATCACGCGCGGCAACCCGGCTTAACAGCTTCAGTGTGTCGAAATCAACCTTAACTTTCGCGATTGACCCGTCAGGCAATACGACGCCGCCGTGGGATGTCCCTGTCTGGATGCTGATTTTGCTCAGCCCTGTCATACCTTTACCGCGTTTGTCAATCTCCTTCCTGTATTCATCAATGTAAGCGCGTAATTCATCTTCAGTTGAGTTACGTCCGCCGACTTCACCGATTTCACCGCCCACAGAAATAGTGACCCCGGACGGTTCCATCTTGCGGATATAAGAGGTCAGTTCAGCGGAAAGATCCGCGTTGAGCGCCTGTTGTTCGGGTATGGTGGGCTTGCTCAGATCCACCAGCGTAGATGTGTCTACATCGATATTAAAGAAACCTGCCGCCACAGATTCACGTATAAGGTCTTTTACAGCCTGAATCTCTGCATCAGGGTCGGCGCCGTATTTTTTAGCGGAAACCTGAAAGTGGTCACCCTGAATAAAGACAGGTCCTTTATAGCCCTCCGCGACAGCGGCAGCAAGGACGGATGTGGAATACTCTGCCGGGCGTTGATTTGTATATCCGATTTCGGACCGGGCAATTTCAAAGATAATTGCCGAACCGTCTATTTCCCCGGCTATACGGAAAATAACCCTTGCAGCGTCAAAGGAGAGTGCGCGCAGATTGATAGCAGGGACCGTAAAAACAGGCGGAATCTTACCTTGACCGCGCGCTATGTAGAGATCATGAATTGAGGCAGGAATAACCCCTATATCCAGCGCTGCCGCCCGTGTCAGATAGCGAGCGAGTCCCTGTTCCTCCGTGGTGCCGAGCGCTGAAATTTCTGCAAGTTTTGAAACTTTTTCACGAAACCTGGCTGGATTACCAACCTTGACCTTTCCCTGCATGATCTCAATACTGTTATCAAGCATGTCCAACATGTCTTTAATCTTTAATTCAGTCATATAGAACTCCTTTCATTAAGTTTTTAAAGGGCAATCATATATTTCTTCTCTGTTCTTTTCCATTGAGGGGATTTATAAAAAAAATCACTGATTTTAGTGTAAGAAGCTTTGATAATTTTATTATAGCTTTATTGATTAAATCCTGACCGTATATACTTTTAAATATCATTTCAATTTCATTGATTAACATCCATGCCTGCATATTTCAATAAAAAAATTGCAAGGCTTTGTAATTGAGAGAAAAAGATGTTTAATTCCAATTTTTCAGGGGAAAAGTGGCAAATTCCGGCTGTGTCGGTTATACTAAGACTCGCGAGGACAATATGGGGCTTATACTCATCAATGATGTTTCACTTAATTTTGGCGGTCCGCAACTGCTGGACTCTGTTTCACTTCAGATCGAGGTTGGTGAACGTATCGGCCTGCTTGGCCGTAACGGTTCAGGCAAATCCACGTTAATGAAGTTGTTGGCCGGCCATATAGCCCAGGATTCGGGCAATATTATTAAAACCGGTAATGTAAAGATAGCTATGCTGGAACAGGATGTGCCCGATGATTTGCCGGGAACGGTCTATGACGTGGTAGCTGCCGGTGGACAGGAACATGTGGAACTTTTAAAGGAATACCACGACCTCACCCTGGAAATTGCCGGGAGCAGCAGTAATAGTCTTATTAAAAAACTCGAAGGAATACAGCACCGGATAGAGGCATCCGGCGCCTGGCAGTACCACCAGAGGGTTGAAAGGGTCATTAAGGATTCTGAACTGGATGAAAATGCCCCTTTCCGGGTTTTATCTGCAGGTATGAAGCGCAGAGTTTTTCTGGCCAGGGCGCTGGTAAATGATCCTGATCTTCTTCTGCTTGATGAGCCTACAAACCATCTTGATGTGAATACTATTCTCTGGCTCGAAGACTTTCTGCTGAAGTATGAAAAAACACTCATGTTTGTCACCCATGACCGGGCATTCCTCCAGCGTCTGGCAACACGGATTGTAGAAATCGACAGGGGCCGCCTTGTATCTTTTGATTGCAGCTACAAGACCTACCTTGAACGACGACAGGCATTTCTTGATGCGGAAGAGAAACAATGGCATGAATTTGACAAGAAATTGTCTAAAGAGGAAATATGGGTAAGGCGAGGCATCAGGGCTCGTCGAACCCGTAACGAAGGAAGGGTCCGGGCGTTGATGCAGATGCGTCAGGAGCGCTCACGCAGGCAGGAGCAATCGGGTGTTTCGCGAATGATGATCCAGGAAGCGGAACGGGGCGGGCGCATGGTTGTGGATGCAAAGGCAATTTCATTCGACTGGGGTGGCGCAAAGATTGTAGACAATTTCTCTACAACAGTTATTCGTGGCGATAAAGTGGGCATTATCGGACCCAATGGTTCCGGCAAAACTACCCTCCTCAAGATACTTCTCGGCGATCTTGCGCCGCAAGAGGGAGCAGTGCGACTGGGTACAAATATCAGCATTGCCTACTTTGATCAGCTCCGTGAGCAGCTTGACGAAAATAAGACCCTCAGGGAGAATGTCGGTGAAGGCAATGATACGGTCATTATAGGAGGCGTCCCGCGGCATGTAATAGGATATCTTCAGGATTTTCTCTTTTCACCTGAGAGGATTATGTCTCCGGTCAGTTCGCTTTCGGGCGGTGAACGTAATCGACTCCTTCTGGCAAAACTTTTTGTTATTCCATCGAACGTGCTTGTCCTTGATGAACCTACCAATGATCTTGACGCTGAAACGCTGGAATTGCTTGAAGACAGGCTTCTTGAATACAACGGCACTATTTTGCTGGTCAGCCACGATCGTGAGTTTCTCAACAATGTAGTGACCTCGACAATTGTCTTTGAGGGTAATGGACAGTTAGTGGAGTATGTGGGAGGTTACGACGATTGGGAAAGACAGAGGAAAGCGGCAACAGAGCAATCAAAGCCCACGGTCCGGAAGGAACAGAAACAAAAGACGGAAAAAACCGTGAAGGTGAAGGGCAAGCTCTCCTTTAAAGAGGTTCGTGAACTCGAATCCCTGCCACAGATCATCGAAGCCTTAGAGGATGAAAAAAAACGCCTTGCAGATACCCTTAATTCTCCGGAATTTTATGCAAGCCGTGACCTGGAGAAGTTATACACGGCCAACGACCGTTTAAGCGCGGTGGAAAAGGAACTCGATGAAGCCTATCTTCGCTGGGATGAGCTTGAGAACATGGCCGCCAGATTCAGGGGTGATGTTTAATACCAATTTGCCTTCAATTATTCCAGTCTGTCTCATAGCTCCAGCGGACAGGCCCGCCTGTCTCATAGCTCCAGCGGACAGGTAACTTTGTTGCATCTGCACCCCTTGCGGGTATCCTCCTCACACTCCTCGACATTCTGGTAGTATGCCGAGGACCGGCATTGGCATTGCATATTAAAAATCCGTTATAATGAAACCGTTAAGGGGGGATGCTCAGCCCTTGCAGTTTCACTTGACACTTAAATCGCTGTCGTTATAGTGTAATGGAATACAGGGTATTGTTTGAACACCATTTACTGTCAAATCAATCGAGGGTAGGGCTCATATCTCTGTTAAAGACGTTGAGAGGCACTATATAAAACCGCCCAAGTGTTTATTGCGCAAATCTTAAATGTGTGAATAAGGTAAATTAAGATACTATGAAAGCCAACTGTGTCTCAGAGGAGATATTAAAACCGGAAGATAGAATCTCCAGTTTAAACCCTCAGTATACACGCAGACAGATCCTGATCTGGGGCGGGGTCTCTATCATGGGGTTGTCTGCCCTGCCGCCATCGTTTGTCTATGGAGCTGACAGACCCCTGATCATTATGGAGAAAGCCCGTGGTCTGGTAATTGCTGATCCTGTCTTATGTGTAGGATGCGGTCGCTGCGAATTGGCTTGTACGGAATTCAATGACGGCAAAGCTTCGCCGACCTTGTCACGTATCAAGATTGACCGGAATCTGAATTTTGGTCCGCAGGGTCCCACGATCTGGCGCGAAGGACACGGCAACTTCGGAGACGGCCTCATCATACAGGATCTTTGCAGACAATGCCCCCATCCTGTACCCTGCGCCAACATGTGCCCCGAAAACGCTATTATTTTATCACCTGCAAATAATGCTCGCATTGTTGATCCGGAAAAGTGCACCGGCTGTAAAACATGTTTACAGGCATGTCCCTGGGAGATGATCTCATATGATCCAGATAGCCGGAAAGCGACCAAATGCCATCTCTGTCAGGGGAAACCGAAATGCGTGGAGGCATGTCCGGCAGGGTCCTTGAGCTATGTATCCTGGCGTGATTTGACGGGAAAGACACCTCCGAGCAATCCGAAAACTCCTCTGCTGTCTCCGCGGCGTGCCGCAAGCTGCCAGGAATGCCATTTACCCGGCCAGCCGCAGAATGTCAAGTATGTAAACAACATGATCAGGCGAGTACTCAGCAGAGGGAGACCTGCCTCTTCCGATGGGATCGGTTTCAAATGGATCGATATGGCAGGTACGATTCTTATCCCTCTGGCAGCCGGATTTGTATTGGTCCACGCTTTTTTGCGAAAGGTTATAAAACGATGAAACGAACTTATTTTCACTCACTGCCCTTAAGGATATGGCATTGGATAAACGCCTTTATCATTATCGTGCTGATTATGACAGGGCTGTATCTGAGACTGCAGGGCATCTCGGCCCTCAAACCTCATGACCAGTTCCTGCTGTGGCATAAACGCATGGGCTTTGCCATGATAGCAGTGGCAATCTTCTGGTTTATCTATAATATGTCGAAGGAAAATACGAGGCGCCATTACAGAATCAGAAAACGTCATCTCAAGGGCATCTTTCCTCAAATTGAATATTACCTCCTTTCTATTTTTGCAGGGGCAGAAAACCCTCATAAAGCCTCTGTTGATGATAAGTATAACCCGCTTCAAAAGATCGCCTATAATGCCATTATGTTTATTTTCCTTCCGGTTCAGGCATTTACAGGGATACTCTTCATGAGTTTTTCCGCTTCACTCTCTGGTAATATAATTGGGCTTCTTGGCGCTGTCCATGTGATTTTTGCCTATTTACTGGTTCTATACCTTATCGTCCATCTCTATATGGCAACCTTGGGCGACACGGTTTTTTCCCATACAAAGGTGATGATTGTAGGTTATAAAGAAGAAAGTCATAAGAATAAGGAAGATAAAAACAGTTCAATTCCTGTTAAAAGATCCCCGGAAAAAAATGAATTACCCTGAGGCAGGTTTTCAGGGTATCGATAAGAGAGGCAATTAAAATGAGGAGAAGAGGAGGGTGGTCCGGCAAGATTCTGCATGTTGATTTGTCAACAGGCAGAATATGGACTGAGGACACAATCGAGCGATATAAAGATTATCTTGGAGGCACGGGAATCGGCTACAAGGTAATCTGGGATGAAGTCCCGGCAGGGACAAAACCATTCGATCCCGAAAACAGGATTATTTTTGGTGTAGGACCACTGGCAGGAACAGGCGCTCCGAGCAGCGGACGGACAGCCATCACGACCCTCTGGCCCACCTGCTGGCCCATCCCTCTTGTCGCGTCCGGACACATGGGCGGACAATTCGCTGCCGAACTCAAATATGCCGGCTATGACGCTATTGTCATCCAGGGGAAAGCGGATCACCCCGTATGGCTCATGATTGCTGATCAAAAAGTTGAGATTCACGATGCCCGCAGGATATGGGGACGGGGTATTCGCGATGCAACTTACGCCATTACCGAAATCATGGGCCAGGATATTACAGTGGCAGCTATCGGTCAGGCAGGTGAAAACCTGGTGCCCATGTCTGTCGTGGTGAATGCCGTTTCCCATTCTGCCGGCGGCGTAGGATCGGTCATGGGGTCGAAGAACCTCAAGGCCATCGGTATCAGGGGTACCGGAAGCGTCCGGATTGCAGGTAAAAAAGAAGATTGGGAAAAACTCATCAAGTACCATCTCTCCCTTCTGGGCGCGAACAATCAGCATGTCGTACCCAACTCACCGCAGCCCTGGGCCGAGTTCTACGACCCGAACTCGCGGTGGAATGCCGCAAAAGGGCGCCGCTGGGGCGCCGCAGCCCATCCTGTGGACACGGGAACCTGTGATCCCAACGATACGAACCGGATTGCCTATCGGTCGAATACCGCCGCTTATTTTCTGGGCGATATTGCATGGAAGCGTACAGTACGGGGAAACGGCTGCACAAGCTGCCCTATCCGCTGTCACACGATCTTGAATGTCCCGGCCGTTACTGCGAAATACGGCATTCCCGCTGTGGGTCATGATACCTGTGTGGGCCTCGTCTTTGGCCGTTCTTTCTTTAAGGAACTGCCTGACGGGCTCAAGGGAATGACCGGAATGGAAGCCTGTATGGTGGGTAAACACCTGGCTGATGACCTCGGCGTATGGTGTAATTACGGCCAACTGCAGCGCGATTTCATAAAACTCTACTATGACGGTGTGATAGAAAAGAAACTGGGCTCCAGGGAATTCAAGAGCTATTCCTGGAGTAAATATGAGAAGGGAGACCCCGCATTTCTTTTTGAACTGCTGCCGAGAATTGCCATGAAAGAGGGCGAACTCGGAACTTTGCTGGGTCTCGGTACGGGTTATGCGCTGGAGCGCTGGTCTCTTTTCGAGCAACAATGGGAAAAAGACAAGGACCTCCAGTACTGGAAATTGGGTCATCCCAAGCATCACGCATCAGAAGAGGCAGGCCAATGCGGTATGCTCATAAATCTGATGTATAACCGCGACGCCCAGTGTCATGCCCATACCAATTTCATCCGTAACGGACTGCCGCTGTTGCTGCAGAAAAAACTGGCAGCCGAAATATGGGGTGCTCCCGAAGCTGTCGACGGCGTGGGAGACTATAAACCCATGCACCGGTCAAAGGCGCGTATGGCCAAATGGTCGCTGTTGCGAAAGGAACTCCACGATTCGCTCTCTCTGTGCAGTTGGATGGGCCCCTGGGTGGCATCTCCACTCAAAGAGCGCGGCTACAGAGGCGACAACTCTATTGAATCAATGCTCTACAGTCTGGCAACCGGGGACAACAAGGATCGGGAAGAGCTGGATAAGGTTGCGGAGCGTATCTTTCTCCTCCACAGAGCTCTGACAATCCGCGGTATGGGGACAAAGGAAATGCGTGTTCATCATGACAAGATTCCCGAATGGGTCTACAAGGACAAATCAGGTAAGCCTCCTTTTACAAAAGGTACCACTTGTCTGGACAGAAACGATGTTCAGACCGCCCTGGACATGTTTTACGACGAACTGGGCTGGGACAAGGCAACCGGAGCACCGACAGTAAGAACATATCGAAAACTGGGTCTGGACGGTGTCGCTGATACGTTGTCCAAACAAAATCTGGTACCAGCATGAAAACACAAAAAATCATAGAAAGCTCATGCGAAGATGACAGAACAGGGCACAAAGGCAATGCAACAGAAATTGCGGCAGCGATTCGGAAAAAAAGCGCAGCTGCAGAACTCATCTCAGAAGACGAAATATTAAGTTTATTGAAAGATGAAAACCCCCTGCTCCCGGCAGGTGAAGATGTTGCGGCAATTCTCACGCGACTGATTGAAGAAAATGAGGATATACAAAGACTTTCCGGGGCGGGTTCTCATTTTTTTTATTCTTCCCTCCATATGACTGAGACTTACGCGACGATCCTGCTCAATAAACTGGACGGTCCCTTGATGCTCATCGCGGGAACTGTCCGTCAAAACTCTCATGTATACCAGCGGCCTGTATTGCTTGACATTTTCACAAAACCGCCTTTTAACCTCGCACACGATCAGATCCTCGACTATCTGAAGACAATGGCAGCGACTGAGAACTACAATGATATTGCAGCGACTTCAACTTCAGCATCCGGTATCTATCTTTATTCCACAGCTCATTTGGAGACGGAATATGCCGTAATGCTTGCCGAATGGCTTGATGTCGGTCAATCTGACAATCCCTGACCCGGACAAAACCGGAACCAATGGTGAATTCAACTTCAAAGTGCACCACTTGACATAACATAGAGGACATGACGGGTTTTCTGATAGATGAAGCACGACCAACACCAATCCAGATAAGGAGCCCATCATGCCCTATCATCATTTTACCACAGAAGAATGTTATGTCATCAGTCATATGGCGATTGCCGGTTTTTCTTTAAGAGAAATAGGTCGTCACATCGGACGGCACCATACAAGTATAAGTCGGGAGATTGCACAGAACAGGCCTACCTATGCGGATGATGCAGCGTACCGGTACGATGCCGCCGAATTCTTCGCTAAACCACGGCACCACAAGGCACGACACCATCGCAGGCGGCATGATAGCTTGCTCTCGGCAATCTCTTCCATCATCTCAGGCGACACCATAAGTACCGGCGAAGGCAAAAGCGCTATGGGTCCGGCAGGCGATTCATTCCAGGGAGAGTCCCGATCCATGAGCTGCCGCCAATTGTTGGAGAACAGCTCCGCTTCGGTGACTGGGAGGGTCTATGGAAAAAGGCAAGGGAACAGGAGCACTCATGACCAATGTGGAGCGTAGGTCCCGATACCTTATTGCCGGAAAGCTTCGCGATAAGAAAGGCATAAGCATGACCTCCGAGAGCATTAAACACTTTCAGAAGATACCAAAAAAATTGCGCGCCACCTTAATCGTGAACAACGGCAAAGAGTTTTCTCAGTTTAAAGAAATAGAGATAAAAACAGGCCTCATTGGTCCCCCTTTGCCGATCCATGTGCTGCCTGGCAAAGGGGGACCAATGAGAATACCAATGGCCTTCTCCGATTCTATTTTCCCAAAGGAACAGATTTTCGACAGATCCCCTCGGAAAAAGAAGTTGCGCTTGTAGTAAAAAAACTGAGGGATGCGCCTTTCATTGTTTCCCATATAGCTCGTCGTGGCTTCCCACATCAAGGAGTATGATTTCCTTTTCTGTTATCATAAGCGTCAAGGTAATTCGATACTTGTATGTGAGGCTGACGGCCCAGAGACCTTCAAGTTTCCCGGTCAGGGGATGCAATTGAAGAGTCGGCAGAAAGGGATCTTCTGACAGGCCTGAAATTAGTTTTACAAAATGTTCTTTGATATCCAAATGCTTCTTAAAGAACTTTCTTGCTTGTCGAAGAAACTGATCAGTCGCCTGAATAGCATACATAGTCAGTCTTCCTTTTCAATTGCTCTGAGCAAATCTTCAGCGTTTTTAAATGTTTGTATGCGTTTGGCCTTTACGTCATTTAGCGAAGTACGAACACGTGCTATATATGAGGCGTTTTGTTCTTCAATGAGTTCACTGTAAAGCTTTTCCGAAAGAATTACATATTGCGGCTTATTGTTCTTAATAACATATACCGGGCCTTCTTCTATTTTTTCATCTACCGCTTTCATACCACGTTTCTTTATTTCCTGTGCCGCGACAGTATTCATAGCGATACCTCCGAGAGTGCTTAATATAGTACTTAAATTATAGTATTTATGAGCTTTGTTTGCAATCGTATTCGGGCAGGATAACAATATCTAATTTATTCGACATCGGCACAATTAGCCCGCAGGAAACCATCGGCTAAAGCCGGTGGTGGTTTAGTTGTCGAACTGCTCTTTGAACGGTAACTGCCAGGCGTCCATTAAAGACTTGATGTCCGTATCGATAATTGTATTATTGTTTATCCCACGTATGAGGAACTTTTCATCGCTTCTTACTTTCCCGATAATCGCGAATTCTATTTTGCGAAACAGGGCTTCAAATTTTTCAAGATCATTTTCGTTGATTGAGGCGATGAATCTGCTTTGAGACTCTGAGAAAAGCAGAAAGTCATCCCTGAATATTCTGGGAGCAGGTACAGAAGAGAGATCGATTTCAACGCCAAGTCCACCGGCAAATGCGCTCTCTGCAAGTGCGCAGGCGATTCCGCCGTCGGAAATATCATGGCAGGATTTTATAATCCCGGATTTGATTGCTTTTTCTAAGGTTTTAAATAGTTTTTTTGCATCCTTCCCGCGTACTTTTGGCGCGATGTTGCCGCTGCGTCCGCAAAGAGAGAAATATTCCGAGCCGCCCATTTCAGCGTATGTTTTACCAATGATAACGATAAGATCGCCGTCTTTCTTAAAGTCCATTGTCACGGATTTTCTCACGTCATTAATCACGGAAATGGCGGATATGAGCACGGTCTGGGGGATGGAAATTTTAATTTCGTTGAACATATAATCGTTTTTCATACTATCTTTCCCTGATATGCAGGGTGTACCGAAAAGCGTTGTGTAATCGTAGAGCGCTCTGTTTGCTCTCACAAGCTGGGCGAGCTTATATGAACCTTCAGGATTCCTTTCCGACTGAACAGGGTCTGACCAGCAGAAATTATCGATGAGGGCCATTTTTTCAAGTGAGCCGCCTGTGGCTATATTGTTCCGTATGGCTTCATCGATTGCGCAGGCAACCATATGATATGTATCGAATTTGCTGTATTTAGGACATATGCCGTGGCTTGCCACGATCCCTTCCATACTTTCGAGATCAGGTCTTACTACTCCCGCGTCGCTGGGGCCGTTGTTGTACTTGCCGGTTAATGGCTTAACAACACTTCCGCCCTGTACTTCGTGGTCATACTGCCTTACAACATACTCCTTGCTGCATATATTCCAGCGTTTGAGCATTGAAATCAGGGTTTTGCCATAGTCTTCAGGTTCACTGACAGGTTTTTCATCAACGATTCTTCTTTCCCACTTTGCGGGAAGCGCCATTTCAGGGAGACCTTTATGGAGGAACTCCATATCAATATAGCCGACAGTTTTTCCATCATAGAGCACATGAAATTTGCCGGTGTCGGTAAACTCTCCGAGAATAGTCGATTCCACATTCATCTTTTCGGAAAGTTCCATAAAGGCTGCAAGTTTTTCAGGATTTACCGCAACAGTCATCCTTTCCTGCGCCTCTGAAAGAAGTATTTCCCAGGGAGAAAGTCCGTGATATTTAAGGGGCGCTTTGTCAATATGCACAATGCATCCATTTGTGTCCTCAGCCATCTCGCCGATGGATGAGGAAAGACCGCCTGCGCCGTTATCGGTAATAGCATCATATAAATCCATATCCCGCGCAATAAGGAGAAAATCGGTCATTCTTTTCTGGGTAATGGGATCGCCTATCTGAACCGCACTTGTGGGCGATGCTTCAGACAATTCTTCTGATGAGAATGTAGCGCCGTGGATTCCGTCTTTGCCGATTCTTCCGCCTACCATGATTATGGCATCGCCTTTCAGGGCTTTTTTGATATAACTTGGTTCCCCTTTTATTGTACGAGGCATTATCCCGCATGTTCCGCAATAAACAAGTGGTTTGCCGAGATATCCTTCATCAAAAACAAGGGAACCGTTTACTGTGGGTATGCCGCTTTTATTTCCGCCGTGTTCAACGCCCTCGCGGACGCCTTCAAGAACCCTTTTCGGATGCAGGAGTCTTGGCGGTATTTTGCCCTTGTAGTCGGGAGAGGCAAAGCAGAATATATCCGTATTGAAAATGAGTTTTGCTCCTTTTCCGGTGCCGAAGGGGTCTCTGTTGACGCCTACTATCCCGGTGAGCGCTCCGCCGTAAGGATCAAGAGCCGAAGGGGTATTGTGCGTTTCCACTTTATAGGCAAGATTATACTTCCTGTTGAATCTTATGACTCCGGCATTATCCTTGAAAACGGAGAGACAGAAGTCTTTTCTGCCTTTCTGTTTCCTTATCATTTCGGTAGAGCCCATAATATACGTTTTGAAAATGCTGTCTATTGTTTCAACATTTCCGTCTTCTTCATATTTTATCCGGGCATTGAATATTTTATGTTTGCAATGCTCAGACCAGGTCTGGGCAAGAGCTTCCATTTCCACATCAGTAGGTGAGGGGGTGAGCCCGATTGCTTTTCGGTCTTCCATGACATCTTTCCGGAGGAAATACTTCTGAATAATTGTAAGTTCATCACGGGAAAGAGCCCAGGTCCTTTCCCTGTTTATTCTCATCATCTCTTCTATGCCTGTGGATAAGTCGAAGGTCTCAACAGCAGGTTCATGTTCAACTCTGACTTTCGGGATATCCACGCCCATGCCTTTATCGTTTTGATATCGGGCGGCGGTTTTGTACGCGTATCTGTTTATGACTATATTGGCAAGCATGCCTTCGGCAATTGTTTTTATCTGATTTTCCTCAAGATTTCCTTTTAAAAAATACATGCGTGATGTAAAGACACCCTCGTTTTCTTTGAATTTATGTCCTGAAAGCGCCTCAATTACCTCTTTCGCGGTCCTTCCCACATTGTCGGTAACGCCGGGTTTGAAGCCTACTTCAATAATCCAGTCACAGAAAACAGGCACGGGCTCATCTATATATCCTTTTTGGATAACAGGGTCTACAAAGACATCTGTTTTTAATATTTCTATAATACCGGCGTCAAGATTGGCGTCAATTGTATAAACATCAACAACCCCTGCATTTTCAATATCAATACCGAGATCTGTCTTGATCTTTTTCTTCAGTTTCTCGCCCGGAACATCCCTTATACCATCTCTGTATGCTACTTCTATTCTATGTGCCATATTTATGATAAAAACTCCTTTGCGTTTTTAATGCTTTCCATAACGTGCGACTCGCTGGCAATTTCAGCGGTGTATATGATATTTCCGTTTGTATGTTTCAAAAAGGCTTTCAATTCACGGAAGGGGAATGTCCCTCTTCCTATGGGCAGGTGTTCATCAACGCTTCCATGATTGTCATGGAGGTGCATTTCCCTGATGTGATCTCTAAGCGGAGTCAGCCAGTTTTCAAGGGATACCTTGGAGAAAAGGTTGAAATGGCCTGAATCAAAGCAAAAATAGAGATTCTTATCCTTGAAATAACGGAAGATGGCAAGAAAGGTTGAAGGAGTTTCTTCGAAAATGTTTTCAAGAATTACCATAAGCCCATCCTCCGCTTCCTTTAATATTTCCGCCCATGTATCAAGGCTGCTGTCGAGCCACCGCTGTTCATCATGATCAAAGCGCCATTTGTCGTAGCCGGGGTGGCAGACAATATTTTTTGCGTGAAGCACATTTGCCATTTCAACTGATTTTTTAATCTTATCCTTTGATATTGCCTTAATTGTTTTATCAAAACCACCGGGGCACAAATCCTTGTAAGGTGCATGGACAGTGCATGATATATTATTATCCTGAAGCATTTCACTCAGTTCCCGGACATTTTCCATGTGAAGATCGTCAATCACATCATTGCCTGCGTATATCTCAACGCCCATTTTAAACTCAACAATCCTTTTAATATTTTCGGCAACCATATTATAGGGCACATTTATGAATATCGGCATTAATCTGTCTCCTTAATGAATTCTAATTTATAGGTTGAGGAGTAATAAATCAAGAAAAACAATTGAATTGGTGTTTTTTCCTTTCAGGAAGTTTTCTGAAGTATTTTTTTAAAAATGATTTGCGACCCCTTTAAACTTCCCTGTATTGCGGCTGAAACTTTCCGTTAATGTGATAAAAAGATGAGGAATTTTATAGCGAAGAATGTTTTTATTTTCTCATTGAAATCTTTAAGAACGAAACTATTGACAGCACACTAAATGAAATAATAAGCTCAATAAATAGATTTGAAGGAGGCATAGAGCTCCGGGATGATATTAACCTTGTCGGAAAGGCGCTCTTAAACAGAATATGAAAGGTGAAACGGCAGATAAATCAATTACCCTGTCAATTGACAGCAGGCTTGAGAACGTATTTTTAATAGGCATTTCAGTAAAAACGATCTGCGATTTTTTCCTCTCTGATAAGAACGATTCTAACAAAATTGAACTAAGCGTAACTGAAGCTCTCAATAATGTAATTAAACATGCTTATAATTCTGAACCGGACCATAATATAGAAGTAACTATCTCTGTTTATAATGATAAAATAGTCTTTCAGATAATCGATATCGGCAAAAGCATGAAACCAGCTCAGCGCAATTTTAGCCATGCACATCTTGATTTTGAACCGGATAGAATAGAAACACTGCCTGTGGGCGGGATGGGCTTATACATTATTAACTCCTTGATGGATGAAGTATCCTATGAGACAATTGAAGGCAAAAACATTTTAACATTGGTAAAATTGTTAAAGAAATGAAGCATCCCGCGTTGCAATAGATTTAATCGGATTTATTGAAAGGCGCCTGTTTTCTGAAGGTTTTCCCCGTCTGAAACATATAATGTCGGAAAATAGCTTTCGTTTACCATTGAAGATACAATGCAGTTGGTGCCTATTTTTGCATCATCAGGTATAACGGTATATTTCCCTATGAGCGTGAGACCTGTATTGAGATGGTCGGGAAAGATGCGATTGGCAATCAAGGTATTACCAATGCCTATATACGATTTTTTTCCGATAAACACTTTTTTATCTATGACACATCTTTCTAAATGAGCTCCTTCTTTAACTATCGTATCATGCATAATAATAGAATCTTTTATTGAGGCATTTTCTTCAATTACAACTCCAGGGGAAAGAACGCAGTTTTCCACCTTACCGGATATTATACATCCCGGTGAAACCACAGAATTAATTATAACGCCTGTTTTTGTAACTTTTATTGGTGGACGGTCATAGGGAATTCCTTTTGTACTCAAATTTGTCATAATTTTCCATGTTTCAGGAGAAAGGCCGCTTGCGGCATTGAGAATATCCATATTAGCATCCCAGTAAGCTTGAAGGGTTCCCACATCACGCCAATAGCCATCAAATGGATATGCGAAAACACTACCCTCTTTCAATGCATTGGGAATAATATGATGTCCAAAATCTATTTCTTTTGTTGCTTCGAGAAGCTCAACCAGATAATCTCTGTCAAAAACATATATTCCCATTGAGGCAAGGTTCGATTTTGCACGTGGGGATTTTTCTTCCCACTCTATGATACGACATTGTTTATCTATAATGCCTGTACCAAATTGATTGGTTTCTTCCCAGGGCACTTCCAGCATGCTTATGGTAACTTTTGCTCCATGCTCGTGATGAAACCGGAGCATTGACCTGTAGTCCATATGATATATATGGTCTCCGGAAAGGATAAGAACATTTTTATAATTTTTTGAGGTGATAAAATCCATGTTCTGTCGCACTGCATCCGCAGTTCCTTTATACCAGTCCCATTCTTTTTCTCCTGTTTTCGGAGGCAATATCTTTGTGCTTCGTGAACGCCCCGAAAGATCCCACGATGAACCGTTTCCAATATGGTCCATAAGAGAAAGGGGTTTATACTGGGTGAGTATCGCAACGTTTGCAAGGTGTGAGTTTGCTATATTGCTGAGGGTGAAATCAATAATACGGTATATGCCGCTGAAGGGAACGGCAGGTTTTGCCCGGTGACTTACAAGGATATTCAGCCTGCTCCCAACCCCTCCGGCTAAAAGTAGTACAGCGGTATCATTCATTTGATAATTTCTCCTGTACCATAAAAACTTTTGTCAAATTTTGCAGGTCCCAGATTCGGGTGCACTGTTACGCCCGAAGATATCCTCGTTCCTCTGGCAATCCGTGTTCCCATTCCTACAACGGTAAGTTCACCTCCGGTATTCTCCCCTATATGCGCGTTTACTCCCACAGTAACATCTTCATCTATTATTGTTTTTATTACCTTTGCGTTCTGCTTAATGACGGTATTGGAAAATACAATGGAGTCCTCCACTATGGCTTGACTGTCTACTTTAGCGCCAGGGAAGAGTATTGAGCGAATTACCTTGCCTTTAATCTGACATCCGGAATAAAACAGGGAATCTTCCACTGTTGCGTCAGGGCCTATTAAAGCCGGCTGACGATCACGGGTACGGAAATTGGAAAGGTTTGTGCATATGCCCCAGGATGAAATATCTATATTGGGGGGATTGCCAAGAAGGTCCATATTTGTCTGCCAATATTCCTGGAGAGTACGGGTATACCCCCAATAGCCGGTATGTTTATATCCGAATACTTTAAAATTGTTTGCCAGCAAAAAAGGAATGATATCTTTGCCGAATTCGTGTGAATTTTCGGCTTCATTTGCTCTCAGAGCTTCGAAAAGGACATAAGGAGAAAATATGTAAATTGTTAGAGAAGCCCATTCAAAGGGTGTTTTTTCGCTTTTTTCCGTGTATTGTAATATCTTACCACCTCTTGTGTCTCCTTCTTCAATGTTGGCCAGACCAAAACGATGGGCTCCTTTTCTCGGTACTTTGGCAAAGGCTATGGTAAGATCAGCTTCCTTCTCTATATGGAATCTGATTATCTCTTTATAATCCATTTTGTATATATGATCTCCTGATAAAACAACGATAAGATCAGGTTTATGGTTGCTCAAAAAATCAAGATTCTGGTATACTGCATCAGCAGTGCCTTCATACCAACCAGATGTTCCCATGCCCTTAAACGGTGGAAGTATAGTTACAAATCTGTGACGGCCTGACATGTCCCAGGGCTCTCCATTACGCATATGTTCCATGAGGTAAAGAGGTTTATATTGCGAAAGAATTCCCACCTTTTCAATGCCTGAATACATGAGATTGCTCATGGGAAAATCAATAATGCGATAAAGCCCGCCATAAGGCATCGCAGATTTTGGTCTGAAGAAGGTGAGCACTCCAAGATCATCTACTCTCGCGCCTGCCAGTATCATTGCTATAATATCCAAAAAAACTCCTTTTACAAAACTCAGAAAAATGTAAATCAGGTTATTATTTTATTCTACCGCCATCTCTTGCCATAGTCAATTGTACTGTTTAAAATTAAATTCGTCGATTATATTTTACAATTACTTTTTCTTCAAGAAAATTCTCTTGATACTATATGTTTTCAATGAAAAATCAGGTTTTGCACAGGTATTTCTTTATTCATCAACCCTTTTCTTTATTTTTTATATTGATTTGCCTGTGTCTTGAAATACGGAAGGAAAAGGCAATTGTGCCGCCAATGATAATACCGATGAGTAGAGTAAGAAATATCACTATTGCGAGAGACGCCTCAAATTTCCAGAAAATGAAGGAAATTGCTACAGGAGCAGCATTCTGCACTGAAAATGCTGTAACCAGCGAAAGAGCAATTATTATAAAAATTAATACAGTCATTCATGCCTCCTTTTATTTTCAATTAACGAGAGATTGTTTTTTGCCAATATGAAATCAGGATCAAGCTCCAATGCTCTGAGATAAGCATTTTTTGCTTCGCCTGAGCGCCCGGCAATATAATATGCGTAACCAAGATTGTTATATATTCTGGCCTTATTCGGTGATTTTATCGCAGTATCCTCCCATAGTGCAATTTCACTTCTATAGATATTATTCCGGGAGATGGTAAATATACCAAGCGTTAAACACAGGATGATAGGAAAAATACATAAATATTGTTGTTTTCTGATATGTTCTGCCAAAGGAAGAGCAATGATCGATGAGGCAACGAGAAAAATTCCCCACCCGGCAAGATAGAAGTGCCTTTCATTAATAATATCGATACGGGGAACTATTGAATTGGCCGGTATGAGATGAAGGAAGAACCAGCATATACCGAACAAAACCCAGGGATACTTTTTCCGGCACAGTATTCCCGTATACAGAATAAAAAAAAGGAAAGAAGTCTTAAGAATAAGCAAGGGAGACCATTTTGTTATAACCGGAAGATCAGGATCAATATTCAGTTCATGGATCATGAAGAGTCGTGAGAGAAGATATGAAACCCCGTTGATCTGACTCAAGATATTATCATGTACGCTGCGAAAGCCAAAACTGAAGGAAATGAGTCTGTAATATCCGGGGTGAATAAGGATTAACGCTGCAAGGCAGAAAAACAATGTCCAGTGAATCCATTGATATTTTAATGCTCGGCGAAGAAAAAACGGTTTTTCCTGCACTGCAATCTCCCACAACAAGAGGGCCGCAGGAAGTGTAACAGCGACCTCTTTCACGGTAACGGCAAAGAGAAAGAGGATAGGGGATAGAACATATACAAACAAGGGATGGTTTTTATCTCTTCCATGGATGTAAGCCAGTAAGCTGCCCAGATAAAAAAGGGTCATCAGCGAGGCGGAGCGCCCGCTTATGTATGTTATCGCTTCCGTTTGTATCGGATGAACTGCAAAGAAAAGAGCGGTAATGAAAGGGATTTGTGTTTTCAAGATATCCGGCATGTCCTGCTGTCTTCTCGTTAGACCGCGAGAGAGGCTATATATTATTATTGTATTGATAATATGGATAATCAGATTAAGAAGGTGAAACCCTGAAAGTCCTAAACCTGAAGTCCAGTTCAAGGCATAAGAAAATTTGAGGAGAGGTCGTATGCCGTGTGATGTATCAGCCAGCCATGCCGCCCATGAATGAACTGCCGGATTAAAGACAATTACATTGTAGTCGTCAAGCTGAAAGTCACCCCGAAAAGAGTTCAGATAAACAAGAATGGAGGCAGATGCAAGTATTACTATACGCTGCTTATGGTTCATAGCCCATAGTCCACAGTTGAGATAATGCTGCGCCTATCTTACCACTGCCACCGGGAAATCCTGTATAGTCTGCGGTTTTGTCGTAGTCGGAGTTTGCTGTCCTTCGGTGAGTTCCTTTACCCTTTCCGAAAGATAGAGATCAAGCATGTTGATGCTGACCTTACCTTTTTTTGTATAGTCTGCGTTTCCGGTGAGACCTTCAATAAGAGCTTTTGTAAATGCCCCGTTATTCCATTCCGGTTTTTCAAGAGAGAACTGCCTTCCCGTTGACGATGCAAAGACCACGGCGCCGTTTTCCGCGCTTGAAAGCTCATTGGCAATGCTTGTAATATCGCCAAGGGCTTTACGGGTTCCCATGACATTCCCTGAATGGCAGGTATCAACAAAAACGAGGGTTTTTCCTGCAAGGTTAGCCACTGTGTTTTTAATATCCGCATAGGGAACACCTGTACGTTTTATGCTTTTCTTGTCAAAATTTGTGGGTACAAAGTAATATATCCCGGTATTGTCATTCACACCATGTCCCGACAGAAATATCATAGCCACATCCTTGCTCGTGGTTTCTCTCTGTATCCATTCAAGCCCATCCAATACCGTGTCCCGGGTTGCGGTATCGTCAATAAGAAGTCGCGTGCCTACATCGCGGTAAAGCTTGCCTTTCTGACTTTTCATTGTTTCCACAAAATCATGGGCGTCCTTTGCGGCATACTTGAGCTGGTTTTCCGGCGGGAAGTTAATATATTTTCCCACACCAACAGCAAGAATGTATAGTTTTGGAAGAATGACGAATTCATTCTTCTCTATTTTCCCCTGCCATTTTAGCCTGATAGTTGCCGGTTCACTTGCTGAAAACTTATTTGATGCAATAATTGATATTTGCGAATCTTCAGATGGAATTGTTACAGTAATCTGTTTTGTGCCGTCCTGGAACAAACTTTCCTTCTGTGCATGTGTTGTTTGAGTGCTTTCCTGACCAGTCTGAGCTTCAACAGTTTTCAGCGCTTCATCCTGTCCCATTTGCTCTAAAATACTTGTTGTTTTTGGATCACCTTCTTCAAGGGCCATATCTCGTGCTGCTGCGACAGGCCTTCCGTTAACAAGCGTTTTTAAGTCGGTTACCGGTTCTTCTGACGGCGAACGTACAATAAATTTTACAAGAATATTTGTTTTTGAAACAGATGTGTTGTCAAGAGGGGAGATGATGCTTACAACCGGAGGAAGTATTTTTTTAACTGATACTTCTTCGTCCTGTCTCTTGCGACCTGAATCCTGATTAGCGATTTTTACCGCTTCTTTTTCATCGAGTGTTTCCATGATCCTTTCTATAACATCGGGCCTGTAGTATCTATTTCTGAATCGTGATATGGGGAAAAAGTCCGATGCCATGTCAGGACTGTTGTTTACATGCCATCCGATAAGTTCCTCAGCACCTGCAGAGGCATCGTAATAACCTGACGGTGTCCACATTATCCATCTCTTTTTGTCCTTATGCGGGAATAGACTCAGGATATTTTTGCCGTCACTTATGCGGTACCATCTTATGATACCATCACCAAAGGCTCCAACAGCTGTTTTGCCGTTGCTTGAAATATCAAGCGCCCATGGGGTGGATGTGATGGTGGTACGCCATTTTTCCGCTCCTGATATATCAAAAAAACGCAGGTTCCAGCTTGTTCCAAGGAGAAAAGAAGTCTTGTCCGGGGTAATTGCAAGACTTCTTGAAAACTCATGTTGATTAATCTTCAGTGCCGTGCCTTTCAGTTTGGGGTGATAAGAGTCCTCCCAGTCAGTTATCCCAAGACCTTCTGCGCCGGCTGCGATATTCCTGGCGTTCCCGGACCATGATTTTTTTCCGTCATCGGGTTTTAAGATTTCAAGAAGATGTTCCGGAGCGGAGAATCTACCCGATGTTTTGTCTAAAGCGTCATATTCGAACTGTATGATAAATCCGTTGCCGGACATGAAGAATCCCTCCTTATTCCGGAAATCTCCGATAAAAGGGGTTTTGTAAAGTATTCTTTCATCATGACTATTAAATATTCCGAATGCCGGATCTGCCGAAGCGTAAGCTATACCACCACCTTTAAGAGCAACAATATCGGTAATGCTGTTTTGTATGCCATCTAATCTGTATGTGCCGCCCCTGCCTTCGCTGGACCATTTGAAGACGGGAAACTTCGCTTCTGCCTGAAATCTTCCGCCTCCATAGAGATATTTCCCATCCTCAGACCAGGAGACAACCTCCAGATTACCGTTATCTGCAAATTTTGTATCAGGTGAATAGAGATGTGTAAGATCGGTCCCTGAAAGAATATCGATTTTTGTCGAATCATGAAAACCTATTGCTGCTTTTGAGCCGTCAGGAGCAAAACTTACAGAGAAAGGTTTGTTCCCTCCTGGAGCCCGTATTTTTGCCAAAATTTTAAAATTGTTGTCATAAAGGCGGACAAATCCATCATAGGATACGGAAACAAGACGATTTCCGGCACCAAAATCTACGTTAAAACAATCACTGCCGTAATCTTTATCCTCTGCCACAAGGGTATTGTCAGATGTTCTGTAAACACGAATTCCGTTTCCTCCTCCAAGCGCTGCCACGAGATATTTTCCATCTTTTGAATAATGCAGATGGCGAATAACATTTATAATATCCGATATCCTGCCCGTCATTTTACCGCTTTCACGGTCAAATAAGTAAATGTTGTGGAATATATCTCCTCCCATAGTCCAGCCGGCGCATGCAACGGTTTTACCGTCAGGGGTAATGGCTACAGAGTAAATATTGCCCTCGTAGTGTTCACCGATAGGCAGTCTTATTACCTTCAAAAGGATTCCCGTAACGGATTCCCATATGCGGACAGTTTTGTCGTCGGAGCCGGTAACGATGTATCTCCCTTCAGCATCGACACCAATTTGCCGAGCAGGAGATGTATGCATACCTGTTTCTATCCTGAAAACAGGTTCTTTCGAGAGATTGTTCGGTGGTTTTGAGGTATAAACTGTTGTTCCGAAGGCAAAGGAAGCGATAAAAAATGACATTAAAACAAAAATACAATTCACTATAATCTGCTTTTTCATAGTTTTTCCTCTCGTAGAAGTTTTTTTCATATTATATAAAATCATTTTAAAAAAAATCCTCGTATTTATAATATAGCAATTCATACATTAACCTCCGGCATTTTACCTGCCGAATATTCATCGTAGGCGGTGGACTGTATAGGTGCCGGTGGATATCTCATTAACGTCGACTGAACGGACGTTGCAGTTGAACATACTCCTGTCTGTTGGCATGATAAACTCGAAGGTTCCGGAATGTTTCTGGCTGCCGGCCTCGCGAAAGGTTCCTGTTGCACGATAATCGGATACTGTTCCCTCCAGCGAGCCGTTAAAGATCTCTGTCTTCTGTGCTCCCGATGACGTTTTATAGGGGATCGCAACATTGAAGGAACCGGAAATACGGTTGCCGCTTGCGGAAATAGCGAAGCTTATCACCTCGCCATCGCGACCCGGATTGCTCTTCCAGTTGCCGGACCATGCACTACCGGTTTGCTCCCGGGAAGGTCTTTCAATTGGTCTTGATGTATAGGCCCTGCCGGTGTCCACGGAAAGCGCGATTTTTGATTCCAGGTCCCTTATGAAATTCACCATGGCAGTATCGCCGGGTACGTATCTCAAGTACTCTTTATACTTGGCTATTGCCTCGGGCATTCTGTTCTGTTTCTGCAGCGCCTCCCCCTGTGCTCTTA
>CAZHHX010000045.1:0-33323 GCA_964532465.1 uncultured Syntrophorhabdaceae bacterium
AAAAGATTGCCCAACCAGACGTTGGAGCCAATCGGCCATAAAGCGGCCTCTGGCTGATCATGGCGTTATGCAATGATATACTATTAACGCTTGACGATATTAACGTCATGTGATACTAATAAAGGCAATGGTAAAGACTTTTCGATGCAAGCAGACCAAGAAAGTTTTTTTAAGGGAGCCAGCAACCAAATTCTCTCAAGACGTTTGCCGAGTCGTGTTGAGAAAGCTGCTTCTTCTAGATGGCGCTGAAAGACTCGATGATCTAAGGGTACCACCGGGAAACCATTTGGAGAAGCTTGGCGGCAAACGCAAAGGTCAACTGAGTATCCGAATAAACGATCAGTGGCGAATATGCTTTCGTTGGGAAAAAGGCAATGCTCTTGACGTCGAAATCGTAGATTACCATTAGGAGGAGTTTATGACTGCCAAGGCAATGGAACCGATACATCCTGGGGAAATACTATGGGAAGAATTTCTAAAACCTCTGAATGTTACCCAGTACAGGCTTGCCAAAGACATCAATGTGCCCGCCCGTCGTATCAACGAAATAGTGCATGGAAAACGGTCGATCACTGCTGATACAGCACTCCGACTTTCTCGCTATTTCGGTCTTTCGGAGCGCTTCTGGCTTAATCTTCAATCCCGTTATGATCTTGAGAGGGAAAAAGACAGGCTTGAAGGCCGTATTGAAGAAGAAGTTAAAGTGCTGGAACGCAAGACTGCATAACCCGTAGGTGACCTGTATGCATCGTTATGTCATATTTATGCATATTAAATTGATGAGGTGACACCATGAGAACAACACTTAATATCGAAGACAGCCTGCTTGATCAGGCGCGCAAGATGACAGGCATAAAGGAAAAAACCACGCTGGTAAAACTCGGTTTAGAGGCGCTCATAGCAAGAGAAAGTGGAAAGAGACTGGCTAAACTGGGAGGCACCGAGAAACAGTTGAAGCAAATACCGAGAAGGCGGAGTATCTAAGTGGTTCTTGTTGATACGTCAGTTTGGATATCCCATTTTCGAGAAACTCACAATGGTTTGGTGGAACTACTCAACAACGGAGATGTTTTGTGTCATCCTTTCATCATAGGCGAACTCGCATGTGGAAACCTCAAGAACAGAACTGGCATCATCTCGCTTCTGGAAGCTCTGCCGATGGTTTTTCTTGTAAGTCATGAGGAAGTGCTTGCTTTTATCGAAACCCGGAATGTCATGGGAAAAGGATTGGGTTACGTAGATATCCATCTTCTTGCTGCAACTCTCTTAACCGGAGTCTCTCTCTGGACACTCGATAAGAAATTAGAGAAGGCTGCTAAAGAATTTAATTGTAGGCATGGACAGAAAACCAGATAACCAGTCATTGGAGCCAATCGCCCAAAAATCGGGCTCTGGCTCAATTTATCGTTGAGCCTGTAGAAAAAGTATCTGGAGAAACTTATTTGAGTGATGCAGAAAAAAGTGGCATTGCAGAATGCGTTACAATCAAAATTTCAAGCCCGGGAGGGGTCAGATGATTCCCGAAAAACCAAACTTTAATCGTTTCAGGGCGCAGTCAGGGGTTTTTCATCAGGCTCGTTAGCTTCATAAGAAATGCAGGAATTGGGGACATCATACTTCTCCCGTCAAAGAGCGTGATGAAATACTAACTTGAGGAGGTTAAAGAGTTGTGAGAGACCCTGACAATCCGGTTCATGAGGAGTTGGAGCAACTCCCGAAAGAAACGCTTATCGAACTCATAAAGATGTATTCAAGAAACTGGCACACCTGTGACGGCCTCTGGTTTTCAGGGGTAGAGGAACGGTACGGTACGGATAAAGCCCTTGAAATTGATGTCAACATGTGGGATGTCTCATCAAGGCTTGAAGCAAAAAGAATAAAGGAAATACTTGCCATCCCTGACAACGGCGGCCTTGGCGCAGTCCTGCGCACTCTTAATTTTATGAGTTGGGCCGCTAAATGTGCTTACCGTGTCGAGAAAATGGTTGATACGGTGCTTCTGACCGTTACGTCCTGCCCTCCTCAGGAAGCCCGTTTGAAATCAGGTGTGGGCTTATTTGCCTGTAGACCTACCTTTGAAGTGGGTTTTGGAAATGTGGCGCGCGTTATCGATCCGGCAGTAAAAGTGTCGTGCAAGTATTGTCCTCCGGGCCCTCATCCTTTGGATGGCTGGTGCCAGTGGGAGTTTAAGGTTGACCGTTAACACAAGAGGGGCAAAGGATCTCTTGGGAGGTCAAAAGGACATTCTGAAAAAAATAAATAACTCTGAAATTATTTGCGTTCCCATATTGATATCGTCTGAAAACGGCCTACATGAATACATCGGATGACTTCTATTGCTATGAGGGCTGTAGTGGAGGAAGCAAGGAATGATTCAAATTCCGGATGCTTCCCGAGAAATACCTTTGCAAATTCATTCCATGCTTTGCCTCTCCTGACAGGTTTTGCTGTGCCGATGACAGTTATTACTTCTGTTTCAAGCAGGTTCTGTTGAGATTGAGTTCGATTATCCATTAGGAGGGCAACATGAGTTGAATTAAGAATATTTCTGTATTTGCTCGTGCCTTTTGGCGTTGCAAAGATAACCTTTTTCAAATCTGCTGTCAGAGCATAAGTAACAAGCGAAGTATAAGGTTTTCCATTGTCGTCGGTGGCAAGTACAGCAAAAGGTTCTTCTCTATCAAAGACCTTCAGTCTCTCAGGCACGGATACTGTGCCGGCTTGTGTAGTCACCGGTATCTGTTCTTTTTTAACGTCCATATTTTGAAAGTTCTTTCCTGATTTTCCGCTCATGATTTTTCTACCCGTTTAATATATTCCTTGATGCTGAACTTTGATTTGCATCCATTATAACTCATATATCGTATTTTCCCAAAAACAATTCTCTCATTCCATGCCCGGTCATGGACTCCTCCTATGCTCCAGGCAATACCGGTATATCCATTGGGGTCTCTGCCGTCAAGTTCGTATTTGTCGTTGAGATGTATTGCTATATCTACGGCCTCTTCCGGGGAATTAGTCCACTCAAGTATCTTTTTAGCCCAGTACATCCTCATATATCCATGCATCTTTCCCAATTTTACCATTTCCATCTGGGCCGCATTCCACAATTGGTCATGTGTTTCGGCCTTTTCAAATTCCTCCAGGGAATAAACATAGGGCCGTCTGTCCTGCCTGTGATCATTCAAAGTCTGCCGCGCCCATTTTGGGAAACCATCAAAGCTATCATAATCCGGATTGTAAAAACAATAATTGTCGGACAGTTCCCTGCGGACTATTAATTCCTCAAGAAAAGTGTTTTTTGCAGGATTCGGGGCGCTGCTTTTCTTAACCTCCAGTGCAAGCCTCTGCGCTGAAAGCTGACCGAAGTGGAGATAAGGGGAAAGAGCGGATTGACCATTTTGTACAGGATTGTTTCTTCCTGTTTCATATTCTTCGATTTTTTCATAAATAAAACTATTCAATGTTGTACGCGCCCTGTCTTCTCCGGGAGCGATCCAGCAAACCTCTTTAACGTTTTTATCAATTTCCAACGAATCAGTAATTTTATCCCATTTAATTTGCGGAGCATTTTCCTTCCACAGAAAAGGATGTTTTTGCGGGGCAGGGAAGGAATCCATAAAAAACGGCAAAGCTCTCTGAATCTTTTTTCTGATCGTGTAGGCTCCGTATTCCGCCTTCTGTGACGCTGCTATACAGGGCACGATATTATGAGCGTCCACTTCGAAAAAGGGGACATTAATAATATTTGCAACTTCCTTCTTCCATTGTCTTTTGATGCGGAGGGGATCAAAATCGGTTATAAGGGCAGAGGCTCTGTGATTGATTACAAACTTTGAGACAACAACTCCCGGGTCTCCGGTTAAAAGGAAAAAGGGGACAGAGAGTTCTTCGAGTTTTTTCGAGAGTTCTTTAAGCCCTGCAAGCATAAAGGCATACTGGCGGATTGCTGCATTGAGGAAACCGGGTACGACGCAGAAAACTACTGCCAGGGGCACTTTTTTCCCCAGCGCCAATTCCTGTGCGCATACAAGGGCCCAGTTGTCATTTACCCGTTGGTCACGGCTCATCCAGTAAACAACGGGACCGCCTTCAGCAACTCCTTCCTTAAGGGTAACTATTCTCTCGCTTAGCATACTCCGCCCCATTTGTTTAAATCATAACTAATTTTATATAACAGAGTGACAAGTTTTGCTGCAATGAAAGCCCAAGGCCGATTAATGAAAACCGCAAGGAGCCGGACATCAGATTGATAAAGCCGGACCTTGCATCGGCAAATGAAGAAAAGCATTATAAGAGGACCCTTAGACACAAGTAATATAAAACACAGAATATTGCATGGAGAAAAAGCTGCTCAAGCCATGTCAGCGGCCCTGATTTTTTGCCGAGAAAACCCTCGCCTGCAATGGGCAGGGCGATAAAAAGCATGGACAGCCAGAGCATTATAATATAGAGGCAGACAAACAGAAAAGAGAGGCTGTCAAAACCGAAAAGTGTTGTTGCAACAGCATAGATGCTGCCAAAAATGCCGCTTGTTATGAGGTGGATGCAAAGACCTGACGCATAAAGGAACGGAGGATTCTCTTTCAGCCTGAGCGTTCGGAAAAGGAAGGAGCCGTCGACGGCAAGCAAGCTGGACTTGAAGATGTGAAGACGGAAAAGAATGTCGGATATTAAACCCATAATAATGCCTGAAACTGCTCCTGATATGAAACCTGCCAGTGTCTGGTGCATGCCTCCTCCTCTTCTGTTATATTGAAATCATTCCGGGCGGCATAAAAACGGTGAAACGTCCATAAGGAGCTATAAGGGAACTTTGGGGCGCCATCAGTTCTTTCTCTTTTATAAGTCCGGAATTGACGAGCATAGAACACTGCATTGTCGAAAGTTTTCCTGTTAGCGGTTTGATCGGGGAATGGTTCACTTCAAAACGGATCAGTCTTCCCGGAGCTCCGTAGAAACCGACAGCAGGGCCTGTGAGAAAAACGGCTGCTTCCTCAATGCTTTGAAAAGGCGCAGGATTTGACGGGTTGCGATCTTCTTTTAATTCTATTTTGAAATTTCCTCCCCAATTGCCGTCAACTTGATATTGATAAGGATAACCATCGCCATACCGGGCATCAAGATTCATGGAAATAGATTGCCAGGGAATTTTCAGCAGTCCGGTAACAAAGGAGATAAACTGCGAGGTAATGCCGCTCTTGAGAAAAAAAACCGCAGGCATACCGGTTACGGGGTCAACTATATATGTACGGATATTTGCTTGATTATAGGAAAAATGAAGAAAAGGAAAAAGAGAGGAAGTAACATTTTTGCTTTGAAAAATGACAAGAGAAATGATGGCTTTATCCTCATATTTTAATGTAAAAGATATCTCGGCAGGAATAAAAGGCCGCAATCTTTCCTGAGGAATGAGCCAGGAAAGGTAAAGGACATCATAAATGTCCATCTGTACCGTAAATGAAGGTATAAAACCCATGGTTATATTTTTATTATACCGGACATTGATGTGGAATGATATTGCAAAAGCATATGGTTTTTTTCAGGACAAAGAAGAAAACAGCAGGGTTAGCCCTGAATTGATGTCAATATGTGGGATGCCCCCGGTCTTTCTTTGTTTAATTGGTTAGCCAACAACCGTCCTCTATTGTCAACACATAAGGATGTGTTGTAGAATCTGGAGAGAAAGAGGAGGGTCTGAATTATGAAAATACAGTTGTGGATCATTTATGCTTCTATTACTGCAGTTTGTCTTGCATCGGCAGATTGTTTTATTAAACTGGCGGCGGGGCGTATCTCAAGCAGTCTTGGTTTACTTGTTTATGGCGGATGTACTTTTACTACAGGTCTTGTCTGGGTTTTTTCGCAGCGACTGCAAAATGTTCCTATACAAACAGATTTAATGGGTTTTTTCTATGCCCTCGGTGTAGGTGTGTCTTTCAGCGCTGTTACTATCGGTCTCTATGCAACCTTTAATGCCGGAGCGCCGATTTCTCTTGCTTCTCCCCTTGTTCGTCTTGGCGGACTTATTTTTGCCAGCATCGTTGGAATTACTATTTTTCGTGAAGCGCTGACAGTCCGCTATATAATCGGGATACTTATTGTTTTCCTGGGGCTTTATTTAATTTTAACAAAGTAAAAGCGTCGTTCCTAACTTGCCGGCGAAGGCTGCCGGCTGAGAATCTGCCCGACATCAGACATCTCGCTGATGCCTGATTATATGTAAAAAGGAGGAAATGAAAATGGCATTTATTCAATGGGATAATAGTTTCAGCGTCAATGTGGCAGAGATCGACAAGCAGCACCAGAAACTTGTTGCAATGATTAATGATCTTAATGATGCAATGAAACAAGGGAAAGGGAAAGATGCATTGGCCAAAATCATTAGTGAGCTCTTCAATTATGCGGGAAATCATTTTGCAACCGAAGAAAAGTATTTTGAAAAATTTGGATATCCTGCTGCCGCAAGTCACAAACTTGAACATAATAATTTTGTGAAAAAGGTTTCCGAGTTCAAGAATAGTTTTGATAGCGGTCAGTTGGCGTTGACCATAGAAGTGATGAATTTTTTGAAAGATTGGTTGAGAGCACATATAAAAAAAGTTGACAAAGAATATAGTCCTTTTTTCAACGAGAAGGGATTGAAATAGAGACGGATAAAGGGAGCGTCCTTCAATTTTTCAATTAAGCAGATAGCGGGAAGTAAGACGGATAATTATCAATCTTTCAATAATGAGACTTTGCGGACAACATGTCCCGAAGTTGCAGTAAATGTTGCTGCAAAATTTAGAATTGACGCAAAGCCAATACAGGCTGTGATTTGGACAATTTGCCTCAAGAAATTATAGTCGACAGGCTGCTTTCAACAGCTTTTATCGCGTCTATCGCTGAACTTGTTATCCCGCCTGCGTAGCCGGAACCTTCGCCTATGGGGTACAGGTTTTTTATGTTTATGGATTCATATCTTTCACTACGTTTGATTCTTACAGGAGATGAAGTTCTTGTTTCCGCGCCTAATAATATTGCATGATCTGAAACAAATAAGGGATAATCTTCTTTCCATTTATTGAATGCCGACAGAAGCGCGCTGCCGACAAATTCCGGAACAATATCCGTCATATCAGCGGATACAGCCCCCATTCTGTACGAATTACTATTCAGGTTTCCCGATATTCTTCCGGACAGAAAATCTGACAGATTCTGGGCTGGTACTTTCCAATTTTCCCCTCCGGCAATAAAAGCTTTTTTCTCAATATTTCTCTGGAATTCAATACCGGCAAGTGGATCTGCTGATTGATAATCATCTGTATGGCAGGTTACCACAATGGCAGAATTCGAGAACGCTGACGATCTTTTCGAGTAGCTCATGCCGTTTAAAACCAGCATGTTTTTTTCAGAGGAAGCATTTACCACCTCACCGCCGGGGCACATGCAGAATGTGTATACCCCTCTCCCTACTCCCCGATTGTTATAGGTAAAAGAATAATCTGCGGCCCCTATGCCGGGAAATTCCTTATATTTTTCGCCATATCTGATAAGATTAATAATTTCCGCAGGATGTTCTATCCTTACACCGACAGAAATCGGCTTTTGCTCAATATTAATACCTTTTTCATGAATCATCTCAAATGTATCTCGTGCGGAATGTCCTATAGCAAGATAGATAATTGAAGAATGATATTCTTTCTGCCCGTTTATTATTACACCATGTGCTCTGCCGTCTGATATAAGTATACCCGTCATTTTTGAGGTATAGTATATTTCACCGCCTCTTTCAAGGATGTAGTTCCGTATGTTTTTAGCGATTCCGCTTAAAACGTCTGTCCCCAGATGGGGTTTTCTCATGTACCCTATTTCTTCAGGCGCGCCGAACTTAATAAAAGTTTCCAGCACCCTGTTTGCGTACCCGGAATTTTTTACCCTGGAAAACAGCTTCCCATCCGAATATGAACCGGCGCCGCCTTCACCGAACTGGATATTTGATTCAGGGTCTAATTCTCTTTCTTTCAAAAATTTCCGTATATCTATGGAGCGATCTTCTATCTTTTTGCCTCTTTCAAATATTAAAGGTTTAATGCCGTAATCGATAAGTTCAAGGGCAGTGAACATCCCGGCAGGGCCAAAACCTATTATTATCGGCCTATCCTTTATGTTTTTTGCTTTCCTTTCCGTCTTCACATCCCCCGTGTATACCGGGAAGCTGTCCTTGTTCTCGTAACTATCGGAAATGCTAACCACTATAGAGATTTCATAGAAAAACTGTTTTTTGCTTCTCGCATCAAGTGATTTGCTCAGAATTCTGACAAATTTAATATCTTTCTCCCTGACCTTCAGGCTCTGCGAAGCAGCTTTTATGTATTCATCCTTTTCATCCTTTTCAAAGGGTATTCGCAAACTGCTTATTATTAAATCCAAAGAACCTCCGTTTTCATTGCTTGAAACTTTCTTTGCGCTCTAACTGTTTTTTATGAGGTGTGAGAATCCTGATGACTATTTATGGTCCTGTTGTTTTTTCTCCTGTCGAGACTTTCTGCCAATACGGGAAGGAGCAGTGTACCGAAGGGAAGAAGGAATACGAGTATTATGGGCACATAGACAGCTATTCGGAACAAATAGTGCCTCAATTTCATTTTTTCTGTTTCTGTCCATTTGACGCCGGTGTTTCTATGCTTCATCAACAGTTTTGTAAAGCCGTTCATTTCATTCGTTTCGTTTAAAATTAAATCTCTATTTTTTTTAATTTGCGAGGTTATTAATTGCTTTATCATTATTATTCCATAAAATCTGAAAAAGACTTCAGAATATTATTTATTTCAAAAACAGGTGTTTATAATTATAACAGAAAAAGATAAGAGAACGTTATGTTTTTGATTATAATCAGAGATGGTACTGTGAATCTTGAAAAAGACCCTTTTATTCGCGTTTTTCAGCAGCCGCATCTTCAGGGTGTCTTTCCGGCAATACATGGCTATTATACAAAACCCTGTCACAGCATGTGCCTACCCATCCGTTGCCGAAGAAAACAAGCGCCACTGTTTTGTTACAAAAAGGACATTTTATGGTATTCAAATCAACCCCCTCCTGCCGTTATCGGAATTATGATAATTTGTTGGAAATATTACTGCTCCCGCTGTTTCCATATAGTTTAATTATTACTCCCCGCCCTTTATTCATATATTTTCTCAAAGAAGTGATCAACAATATAAGTATATACAAAAAATAGAGAATTGTGTTGTTAAAAAATTATGGTCTTAATATGGGTTTTATTACCCTATTAAGCAATTGATTGGAGATATGATTGAAGATTAATCCTTTTTTTGTTGAGATCAAGCTTGCCTCTGATATTGTTTCTGCAGGAATCAATAGTGCTTGTGGCCACGCCTATGATTGTCGCGATTTCCTTGGTTGATTTACCTTCTTTTATAAGGGATACCACCTCAATTTCCCTGGGGCTGAGGTTAAGCTGCCGTATAATGTAGAGAAAGGGCGACACTATTTCATTGAGATTTGCCTCCAGCATATCCATGTGAGAAAGTTGTTGCGGATTAAGCGGACTCTTTTTTATTTTTTCTAAATAGGGAAGTATAAGATTTTTCACATTCAATGCAACCCGCTCTTCCAGTATTTTTTTGTCTTCTTTTTTCTGGTTCAGCAGCACTTTTAGTGCAGTATTGAGTTCCTGCAGGCTGATAGACTGCATTCTTAAGGCGTTTTCCGCAGTTTTTTGCTCTGTAATATCCCTGATAAATGCTCCGACACCTGTTTTAGTTTTACCAAGTATTACGGGAAATTTTCTGGTTTCAAAAATCCTGCCTTCTATGGTCTGCTCCGAGATCACTATGGATTGAGATTCAAGGGCCGCTCTATCTGTTTGAAGACAGTTCATTGCGTCCTCTTCGGACATGAGAAGGAAATCCGACTTCCCCATAATTTCCGATTCATCCCTGCCCAGAAAAGCCGCTAATTTATTGTTAACAATAATATTATTGAACTCTTCATCCTTCAGAAAGACCATGTCGGAAGTGGAATCAATAAATGTCTGATAGAGTTGTTTGCTTTCTCGTAAGGCGTTTTCCGCCCTTTTAAGTCCGGTTATATCCATTGCCATCCCCGAAATAACATCATCTTCAAGCGTTGCGCTAACGAGCGCGTTTATCTCTTCTCCCTCCCTCGTGAGAAAGATTGTTTCAAAGTTATTAACTTTGCCTGATTTCTTTAGTGTTTTAATGAAGGTTTTTCTGTCCCCCGGATTCTTATATGCTATTTTAGCGTTCACCGATGCTATCTGTTCAGGTGTTTCATACTTGAACAAACGAATAAAAGCATCATTGAAAAAAAGGATTTTACCTCTGATGGTTGTTTGAAAAACAGCCACGAGGGCATTATCGACGAGGTTCTTATACTTAATTTCTGATTTTTCCAGTTTTGCTGTACGTTCCGCGACTAATTGTTCAAGATGGTTACGATGTGTTATCAGCTCTTCTTCTGCCAGCTTGCGTTCAGTAATATCTCTGGCAAAAATAGCAATTTTTGACACTTTTCCTTCTTCATCAAAAACGGGATAGCCATAGATATCATAGTATTTTTCTGCTCTTTTATCTTCAAATTGAATCGGCTTGCCTGTGCTGACAGCTTTATCAAACTGTTCTTTTCTGCGTTTTGCAACATCCGGGGGAAAATAATCATACTGGGAAGTGCCGATAAGTTCACGGACTGTTTTTCCCAACCTCCGGGCCAGCGTTTCATTGGCAATGAGGATTCTTCCTTGCCTGTCGGTCAAAAACAGGGTTTCATTTGTGGCATTTATTAAAGAAAGCAATGCTTCCTCACTGGCTTTAAGCGTTTTTTCCATGAGTTTGCGTTCTGTGATATCCTGTAGTTTAAACTGAATAAGAGGCTTAACGCGGTAATGCAAGAGCATCAGGTGAACGTCGGCGTCCCATATCTGTCCGTCAGGTCTCTGGTGGCGCCATTCGAATATGTGAGAACCTTTTTCAAGGCATATTTTAATGTGCTTTTCGGCTTCTATCGCCGAGTCTGATCCGTCATACTGAACAGGTGCGGATACATCAAGGGGTGTTTTGCCGAGAACCTCCTCGCGACTTGAATACCCGTATATCCGGACAGCGGCTTTGTTGCAGTCTATGTATTTACCTGTTTCCGCATCTATCACAATGAGAGGGATATGTGAGTCATTGAATAATTGCTTCGTATATTCTTTGCTCTCCGTAAACTCCTCATCAATTATCTTTTGTTCATGAGCCCTATCTCTTATAAATCCCTCTATAGCGCTTCTTCTCTCAGTATCAGCAACAGCCGTGATATTTTCCACAGAGATAGAATATTCATCGTTATCAGTATTTTCTGACTTTCTTGATATTCCTGAATTTGCGCCCTCATGACATGGATCAAATAATTCTATTCCGATTTGTCCTTTTGAAGTGTCTTTGGCTTTCATAGACTTACCTCTTTGCCATAGTATAGATTATTAAAATAGTATACAATATTTTATAATCTTTGTTTATAAGGATTATAAATATTGTATTTTATACTGTTTTGTATTTAAAAGAAATGACCCTCTATCTTGAGAGTCCGGGCGTAAACAAGAGGCAGGCCCTCCTTTCCGGAGGGCAGGAACAGGTATACACGGTTTGCTCGGCTTACAGGAGGATATTTTATTGCATTCCTGTATTTTTGTGTTAGGATTATGAAAACAATTTTACTAAAATAAGGGCATAACATCTTTAATGCATTATTATTACAATGCTTATAGCGGTAATGAGGGATGTTGTTTTGTATTCTAAAATATACAGTTATAATCAAACAAAATATTTTTAAAATACTTAGGACAATGCTTTCTTTAAAGCCGGTTAATGCTCGCAGAGGTGTCTAAAATGGAAGAGACAAGCAGGAACAAAGAAGAACTACTCAACGAAATTGTAAAGTTGCGTAAACAAGTTGCTGAAATGGAAAAATCAGAAATCATACTGAAACAGGTCGAGCATGCGCTTCGAGAAAGCGAAAAAGCTTTGTGCGCTCTTATGGATGCCACGAGTGACATTATGCTTCTCGCAGACACAAAAGGTACGCTGCTGGCAATGAATGAGGCATTTATCAAAAGATTCGGCAAAACAAGAGAGGAACTTTTAGGCTCTGATATAAATTATTTATTTCCGCCTGATGTGTCAAAAGGAAGGCGCGCTCGCGTTAACGAGGTCGTCAGTTCCCGTAGATCGGTTTGTTTTGAAGATGAGCGTCAGGGGATGTTAATGGAAAATACTTTCTATCCCATCTTTGATGTACAGGGCAACATAGAAAAAATTGCCGTACATAGCCGTGAAATTACAAAACAGAAAATAATTATGGACGAACTCCAGAAAAGCAAAGAAGAGTCTGATGCCAAATCAAAAGCTCTTGAGGAATTCAACATCACTTTAAAAATCCTTTTGCGCCAAAGAGAAGAGGATATTAAGAGTCTCGAAGACCGTTTTGCGTCAAATGTGAAAAATCTTGTGCGTCCCTATTTGGAAGAGATAAAAAAAGCCCATATGGACGATCGGTGTAAGTCATATATTAAAATAATCGAAGCGAATCTCAATGAAATTGTATCACCTTTGTCCTACACTATGAGAACACTTAACCTTACTCCTAAAGAAATACAGGTGGCATCTCTTATAAGAGACAACAGAACAACCAAAGAAATTGCAGAGATTTTAGGTGTAACAACAAGCGCTATCGATTCCCACAGAATTAACATCAGATCAAAGCTCGGAGTGAGCAAGCGGCATATCAATCTCCAATCATATCTCCAATCTCTTACTTAATATGGATAAATACTATATTATAACCACTATAAAATAGTATTAAGTTTCTGTTGTTTTGTGGAAAAAACTGTTAATGCAATATCTGTTACAGTTCGATAAATTTCATAGGTTCAAGGTTGGCGGCCATTGTCCAGACAGTGGCTATTGCATTTGCTACGCGGAAAACTTTTATGGCATCGTAGCCCTGAGCATTCACTAAGGGTTTCAGAAAGGGCCGTGTCTTTACAATCTCTTCTTTAAGATCCTGATCGTCTAAGAATTCAGCCTTACCGCTTATGCGCACAACCTTCTCACCTCCATTAAAACACAGCTCAATTTTCGGGTTTTGGATAAGCTCATTGTACATTCCTTTAATTGCTGCTGTTTGAATCAGGATTCCTCTGTTGTCGGCCTTATACATCCCCATGGCGCGGACATGGGGCGTGTTGCCTTCAACTGTAGCAAGGTAGCAGACAGGGTTTGCGTTCACAAAGCTGATTATGTCTTCTTTAGTCATTTTATTCTCCTCCAGGGTCTAAAGCTATATTTAATTATTAAAGCGTTGAAATCTGAATCTAAATTGTTCACGCCTTAAGGCTTCTCTATTTTCCTTCTGATTAAAGATGATGTCAAGCAAATTTCCAGCGCCGGGCAACCTGCAATCATTTATTTTGGCATATTTACCTTATTTTTGATTTAAGTCAAAGATTGTTCAACTAATCCGCAATATACTGCTTATAATAATTAAATAAGTGTTCGGTTTTGATTTTTAACTTGAAACCAAAAAATCAATATCCGTCACTCAATACTAAGAGGAGGTTTATATGTTTTGTTATCAATGTGAACAAACAGCAAAAGGCGAAGGATGTTCAAAGGTAGGCGTCTGTGGTAAACAGCCCGATGTTGCAGCCCTTCAGGATCTTCTTGTTTATACTCTTATAGAGCTCTCGAGCTATGCGTCTGCAGGTAGAGAGGCCGGTATCGTTGACCATGAAATTGACACGTTTACCCTGGAAGCCCTGTTTTCAACTTTGACTAATGTAGATTTTGATCCTCAACGCATTGCAGTCCTCATTAACCGTACCGTTTCATTAAGGAATGCTTTAAGGGATAAGGTTAAAGCGGCAGGAGTAAATACTGATAAAGTAGATACAAAGGCAGGATTCAAACCCGAAAACGCACTGGAGGGCTTGGTAAAACAGGGGGAACAGTTTGGGCTGGCATCATATCCCGCTGAAAATGAAGATATCCGCTCATTGAAACATATTCTCCTCTTCGGGCTTAAAGGCGTTGCCGCTTATGCGTATCATGCACAGATACTCGGCCATGAAGATGATGCCGTCTATGTATTTACTTACAATGCTCTTTCGGCCCTTATTGAAGAAAGCCTGACGCTGAATGATCTCCTGCCTCTTGTCCTCAAATGCGGCGAGATAAACCTGAAGGCCATGGAAATTCTTGATGCGGCAAACACCGGCGCATATGGCCACCCTGTTCCCACAAAAGTGCCTCTTGGCGCGAAAAAAGGCAAGGCCATCCTTGTTTCAGGCCATGACCTGAAAGACCTCGAGGATATCCTGAAACAGACTGTGGATAAAGGCATATTTGTATACACACACGGCGAAATGCTCCCTGCCCACGGATACCCGGAACTGAAAAAATATCCTCATTTTTACGGACATTATGGAACTGCCTGGCAGAACCAGCATAAGGATTTTGCTCAATTTCCCGGAGCCATTCTTATGACAACAAATTGCATTCAAAAGCCGCTGGATACATATATGGGCAGCATATTCACTGCCGGCACCGTGGGATGGCCTGGCGTCATTCATATCTCAGACCGTAATTTCACCTCTCTTATTGAAAAAGCCCTGTCGATGCCTGGTTTTACAGAAGACAGCAACGGAAAATCCGTAATGGTGGGCTTTGCCAGGAATACGGTGATGAGTGTGGCTGGTCAAGTAATCGAGGCTGTCAAGAACAAGGATATACGTCATTTCTTCCTTGTTGCTGGTTGTGACGGGGCAAAACCAGGCAGGAACTATTATACAGAGTTTGTAGAAAAAGTCCCCAAGGATTGTATGGTACTGACACTGGCCTGCGGCAAGTTCCGTTTTTTCGACAAAGACTTAGGCAATATCGGCGGTATTCCGAGACTTCTCGATATCGGGCAGTGTAATGATGCATATTCGGCAATACAGATTGCAGTTGCACTTTCGAATGCCTTTAATGTGGGCGTAAACGACCTGCCCCTTTCATTCATTCTTTCCTGGTATGAACAGAAGGCTGTGGCAATTCTGCTGACATTATTCTATCTCGGCATTAAAAACATTCGTCTCGGCCCATCGCTTCCTGCCTTTGTTACCCCGAATGTACTGGATGTACTGGTAAAGACATTTGATATCAAACCGATTGCAACACCGGATGAGGATCTGAAGGCAATATTAGGATGAAAAAAAGAGATTGAGAAGACGGGAGGCTAAAGCGTTGATGACTTAGCCTCCCCAATGATTTCAGGAGGAATTCAGATGAAAACAAAAAGGAATATAATTGAGATAGATGAAGGGCTCTGCAACGGGTGCGGTCAATGCGTCTCAGCCTGCGCTGAAGGCGCGTTGGAACTTGTCAACGGTAAAGCCGTGCTTGTATCCGAGACCTATTGCGACGGCCTTGCCGCATGTGTCGGGGAATGCCCTACAGGCGCGCTGAAAACTGTAGAGCGGGAGGCAGATGTTTTTGACGTTGATGCTGTAGAAAATTATTTAAAAAGAAAAGAATTTTTCAAGGAACCAATATCCGCTGACGCAGGAGTCAAAACTCAAAATTCAACGGTTAATGCCGAAGTTCTTCCCTGCGGCTGCCCGTCTGCCAACATGCAGATATTCTCTTCACCATGTGAAGCTGCCAATAGTCCGTCAACACTGACAGGCAATGATTCTTCTCTTATGCACTGGCCGGTACAAATAAGACTCATACCTCCCAACGCCCCATTCCTGAAGGGCGCCCACATCCTTGTGGCTGCAGATTGCACATCTGTAGCGTATCCTGCTTTTCATAATGATTTTCTTAAAGGGAAGGCAGTTCTCATCGGCTGTCCCAAATTTGATGATGCTGAAGAGTATATTAATAAATTTGCAGAGATTTTTGGAGACGCAGACATTAAAAGCGTTACCGTTCTTATCATGGAAGTCCCCTGCTGTTCAAAGCTGCCGGTAATTGTTCGTGAGGGAATGGCGCTTTCAAGGAAAATGATTCCCATGGAGGTTGTTGTTGTAAGCGCCAGAGGGAAAATACTGAAAAGAGAGAAAATACAATAAAAAACCCCGCCATATAAATGTATGGCGGGGTTTTTTATTAAACTATTAAGTTTTATTTCAGTGCCTTTATCGCATCTTTATACTCTTTTTCGTCTAAGGCGCCGTCGTTGTTTTTATCAAACTGCTTGAACTGTTCCGGCGTTACGGTGACAAAAACTATTACCAACTCTTCAATGGTTATCTTACCGTCTTTGTTCGAATCTATATCCTTAAAACCTTTTTTGACCTTTTTTACTGCTTCTTTTTTTGCTTTTTCAGGTTTTTTGCCCTTTATTTTCTTTATTTCGATACCATCTTTCACATATTTAACGGCGATAACGTCGCCCACCTGAATTTCTTCAAGTGATTTGTAGCCCTTAAAAGCAACATTGTTAAGGACAAATGTTACTGAGCCCTGTTCTCCCTTTGTGCCGCATTTGCTTACCACCGTGACTGTCTTTGCTGCAGCGTCAACGGCAGAAACTCCACCAATGAAAACTCCTTTTGGTTTCGGCTTCGGCTTCGGTTTTTCCGGAGCTGCCGCTTTCTCAGGAACTGCTTTCTCAGGAGCCGGAGCTGCTGCTTTTTCCGGAGCAGGAGCTGCCTTCTCGGCTTTTGCAGGAGCTGCTTTCTCAGGTGCCGCTTTTGCAGGAGCTGCTTCAGGCTTAGCCTGGGCAAAAACAGCTGAAACAAATGCCACACTGATAAATAATGCCAAAACTACCATAAAAAACTTCTTCATAATCATACCTCCTCTTATTATAATTTGCATTACGCCATAGGTCGTATATATAATGTTCCAATATATGACATAGACATGTCAAGACCTTATTTGCAGTTCCATATCTAAGGGGTTTAATATATGAAGGTCAATAGATGAAAATTCAGGATGGCTCTGTAGAATATGCTTTTTTTCATCGAATCGTCTGATTAAATCATAATCTATTGTTAAAAAAAGATTTATGCCGCTTTTTGCACAATAATGCATATGTATGACATTTCTTTCTTCCTGACAGTAATTGTATTTCTGTAAAACAGTTTTAATAATAAAATCGGCATGGGTTGTATCTACCGGAAGCCTCCAGTGACTTTTTTTGCACAAACCTATGACCCTGTTAACCAATCCAAAGAGGTTTCTATTGCTTTGGCCTCTGTCTCCCTCAAATACTGTTTCTAAATTATATTTTTTTAAAACCGAAGTAAGAATATTCAGGTTGAGTTGATAGTCAATATATCTCAAGTTTCTCCATAGGTTATCTGAATACCAGAGATGCAGGATCTTCGTGCAGTCCAGAAGAATATCGTTAACCATCTGTATTGCATTATCTGAAATTTCCTTATTATTCCCATAGCAGAGCACATCATCCCTTAAAAAATTAAAGAGCGAATCCTTGCAAAAGACCTGTGAGAGAGCTTCTATCTGTTCATAAAACAGCAGGATTCTTTTATATTGTCTTATACTTTTTTTGTCAGCGATTCCCGATCTGTCAAATTCTTCTATCGCTTCCTCTCTTTTTAATGTATCGGTTATACAACAGCCCTCTTTGTTTAAATGGAGAATTATGTCCATCTCCATGTCATTTTTACTTGTCACAAAATTTATCCTGTCATTTCGAAACTCTTTCCACAGTGAACGCATAGCCTGTAAGATATGCAGGCTATCCCCTGCTTCTGAAGGTATTAAAGAAAGCGCGGCAAGGGCATGGTAATCAATATAGACGGTTTTAATCATTTTTTGACTGTCTGAGTGACGGAAACATTGACTGATCGTGTAGTTTTGTTGTATCCGCTATTCGATTATTCAATGGTGAAGCCAGGCAGGGGGTATGAAAAAATGAAATAGCAATAAAGCTCTTAATGACCCCCTCCTTTTTTAGGATTACCAAACGGGGTAACTATTTTGTTTTTGTCCCCAAAAGACATCCTATTGAATAATTGACAAGCGACAGCACAATACCGAACAAGACGGCAATCCAGAAACCGCTGACCTCAAAACCTTTCAAGGCAGATGAAGCCAGTAAAATCAGCAGGGCATTTATTGCGAATGTGAACAGTCCCAGGGTTAAAATATTAATCGGCAAGGTAACCAATATCAGTATTGGTTTTATCAGGATATTTACGATTCCGAGAAAAAATGCAACCCATAGGGCTGTAAAAAAACCGTCTACTTTAACACCGGGGATAAGATAAGAGCTTATGATTATTGACAAGGCCATTATAAGCCATTTAAGGAAGAGTGCCATCTCCTGCTACGCTGCCTTGTTCCATAAATAATTTTTGCATGAAAATAGGAGACAATGTTTTTTATTCACGATAAAACTTATCGCTGGGCATCAGTCTAAGCCGGTTAGTATCAAGTTCTTCTATTAATATGTTCAATACATTTCCTAAGACAGATGTTTTTTCTCCGAGTATTGCAATAGTATTAAAAAGCTGATTAAGGTTGAACTTGGCAGCGCAGATATTCTCTTTAATCCTGTCTTCACGTTCTTTAAATTCTTCAATTAAATCCTTAAACTGCAATAATTCTTCATCTGTTAAATTTTTTGCCCTGATTAAGTCATCCACAGTTTTTATGCCTTCCATAACCGTCCTTCTCTTTTAAGAATAAGATATATCCCAGTTAACTTTTTTAATTATCCTCCAAATTATCAAACATTTCAAGAAATTATTTAACAAAAGTTTACACATTTCTTAAGCTGTCATTACAGACGGTAATCCGAATTGCCAGTGAATTGTTATACACAGAAATCCAAAAAACAGGAAGGGAATATGCCGGACTGTTTTTTTGGAGCCACCATCATTTATTATTGAGTATATGATTGACAAGAAACCAACCTTTTTATAAACTTACCAGAGACCAACTTTCAAAGAGGGAGAACGGAATGGATATTTTTTTAAAGGCAAGCGATATTATCCAATTTGCTGTAAGAATTGAGGAAGATGGCGAAGTATTTTACCGCAAAACAGCCCTTACGACAGAAGACGAAGGTATAAGAAAAATATTCAACCACCTTGCCGATGAAGAGTCAGGCCACAAGAAGACATTTGAGGATATGCTCTCAAAAACAGGGGAGTACAGACCGCCTGAGAACTTTCAAGACGAATACCTTGCATACCTGCGTGACTACATAGACAACAAGGCTGTTTTCACAAAAGACGTAAAAAATCAGCAATTATCTGAAGTACACGACATACTGTCCGCTGTCAGTTTTGCCATGCAGCGCGAACTGGATTCGATCTTGTATTATCAGGAGACAAGACAATTCGTATCGGAGAAGTATCACGAAGTCATAGACAGTATTATTGAAGAGGAAAGGAAACACTTTTCAAATCTTGCGGACATGAAAAAACATTTCATGATAGCGAAGTAAAATATTATCTCGATAACATTAACGGGATATTTCAAAAACAGCCGCCAACCGGCTATTAAAATGCTGCCGGGCAATAAAGTTATTTTGTTGCCCCCGGTAAAATGTTGTGTAATATACAAAAAGTGATTTTAATAAATCCGCCTATTGTTAAACCCAGTGAGCCTCCCGCAGGTATTGCAAAGCTGTCAGGGGCGCTCCACGCTGCTCATATCAGGCATTATATGCTTGATGCAAATATTGAAGGCATTTACTATCTTTTAAATAATGCCCCGGAACCGGCTGATACGTGGACCCGCCGGGCTTTACGGCGTCTTTCTCATAATCTTGGCACCCTTAAAAGCCTGGATATATATAGGAATGTTGACCAATACAAGCGGGCTGTCATTGACATAAACCATATCCTGGAATCAGTTGCTGCCGAAAAGAGGATACGGTTGAGTCTTGCCGATTATTACCATCCTGATTTATCCCCGGTAAAAAGCGGAGACCTGATATATGCTGCCGAACACCCTGAAGAAAACCTTTTTTATCCATATTTTTCAAAACGTTTATCCAATCTGATCGAAAGCGAGAATATAGGAATTGCAGGCTTCTCAGTAAATTATCTCAGCCAGGCATTGACCGCTTTTGCTATGATCGGTTTTTTGAAACGTAAATTCTCTCATGTGATGGTGATCGGAGGCGGTGGCCTCATCACCTCCTGGATGAGAAACCCGGGGTGGAAGAACCCATTCGGAAGTCTTTTGGACCACTGCGTTTCCGGTCCGGGAGAAATACCGCTCTTTGAAATTCTCGGCAAAAAGCCGCTGAAAAAGGAAGAACACCGGCCATCCTATGATCTGCTGCCGGTAAAAGACTACTTCTCGCCAGGATTTGTTTTGCCGTTCAGCACATCAAGGGGATGCTATTGGGGTAAATGCGCTTTTTGTCCGGAGAAAGCAGAAAAAAACAGATATGTGCAAATTAGACCTGATTCGGTGATGGATGATCTGTCATACCTTATTGACAGGCATAGTCCGGTTTTGATTCATCTTACGGATAATGCCATCAGCCCGGCGATGATGAGAAAAATCATTGAACGTCCGCCAGGGACTCCCTGGTATGGTTTTGCAAGAGTGGCTGAATATCTTGCAGATCATGATTTCTGCAAGGCCCTTAAGAGCTCAGGCTGTGTTATGCTAAAGCTTGGCATTGAATCAGGTAATCAGCATGTTCTCGATTATATGATGAAAGGCTGTGACGTTGAAACTGCTTCAAAAGTGCTTAAAACAATTAAAGAGGCAGGCATTTCCACATATATTTATCTCCTTTTTGGAACTCCCTCTGAAACGATAGAGGAAGCAAGAAATACTCTTAGTTTCGTTGCCGCCCACGGTGATTATATTGATTTTATGAACATTGCCGTATTCAATCTCCCGGTAAACAGCCTTGAATCAAGAGAAGTTGATACTATTGATTTCTATGAAGGGGATTTATCGCTCTATACTGATTTCAGACATCCTGAAGGATGGGGGAGGCGGCAGGTGAGGGGATTTCTTGATAAGGAATTTAAAAGAGATCATGCAGTGCAGTCAATTATGCGGAGACAGCCGCAGTTTTTCACCTCAAATCATGCGCCTTTTTTTATGATGAAATAATAGAGAATCGATAAACCGCGCCGGATGTGCTCCGGGAAAGCAAATTACAATACATGCTATACGTTAAGTGTTGGTTTTTTTTCCTCCTCAGATACGAGGGCCTGAAGAATTTCCCTCTCTTCAACTGTGGCTAATATAATGAAGCTCATCTCCTTTTCGATGATGCTTTTTGGATGAGGGTTGTAAATCCAATCACCGTCAGACTTTCTCACTGCAATGAGCAGTACGTTTCCCATGCTTCTGAAGTCTATCTCTTCCAAAGGCTTCCCCGCATAAGGAGAATGTTTCGGTATATGCACTTCTTCCACTCTCAGATGCGAGTCTTTGTCCCTCAACATCTTGTCGAGGAAGGAGGTTACATGCGGCCTGATCATTTCAGAAGCCATCCTTAGTCCGCCTATATAATTAAGAGCAACAACCGTATCAGCGCCTGCCCTTTTTAACTTATCCATATTTTTCGTGTCTGTGCAACGTGAAATAATTTTTAGATCCGGATTCAATTGTTTTGCAGTGAGTACAATAACAATATTATCATTATCAGAAGTTGCTGTTGCAAAAAGCCCCTTCGCCCTGTGGATCATCGCTCTTTCAAGAACTCCATTTTCCGTTGCGTCTCCTATGATCATGTCAACATTTATATTATGAGTTTTCAAGTCGTCCATCTTTGTCTCATCCATATCTATTGCAACCATGTGTCTCCTTGTATTATAGAGCTCGTGCACAATATACAATCCTACCATGCCGATGCCGCATACAATATAATGGTTTTTTATCTTTTCTATCCTTTTATCCATCTTTCTCCTCCTGAAAACCCTTTTTAGCTCGCCCTCAATGATATACGCAGCAAGTGCTGCAAAAAGGTAGGCCACTGTGCCGGCGCCCAAAAAAATGAAAATAATTGCGAAGACCTTGCCAAGGGGTTTATTGTCAAGTCCTATCACATCGCCGTATCCAACTGTAGAGATTGTAATTACAGTCATGTACAGAGCATCGAGATAGGTTGTTTTTTCGCCGCCCGCTATCTTAAAACCGACTGTGCCAATGGCTATAATAAGCACTATTGCCATGAGAATATGTTGAAGTTTTTTAGGTATGTTATTCATAAAAAAAGTTTTTTCATTATAGCATTAACAGAGTTGATGATAAACGCATTTATTGAAAAACTGTATCAATGTATGTATTATAATGTCTAAACAAAAATTGATTTTTTACAATAAAGTTATCAGATGCTGTAATTAATGCGGAAAAGGCTTTTTAAGGAGCATATATGCCAAAAGCAAGCTTTATCATTAAAATTAAGGTAAAAACGTTAATTATAAAGGCCGCTGCCCCTTGGAGAAACAGGTAAATGCGTCTTTTCAGGAAAATATATTTTTACATATGCGCCTCTTTTATAGCAATTAACATTCTCTTTTTTTATATTGTCCCCGGTAATCTTTTCAACTCCGGTAAATGGTTATTTTTGTTTGATAATCCCTTGAGGGTTTTTGCTGAAAGAAAAAGTGAAGGTATTTTTGCATTTATATTTTTATTGGCTGTATCTCTGGCAATATTCAGCATAATTCTTTATTTTTCAATTAAACATTTTGCCGGACCGATTAAGGAGATTATTAACGGTACAGAAATAATAGGCAAAGGCGACCTTGCATACAGAATACAAATTCAACCGAAGGATGAAATGAGCGTCCTTGCAAATTCTTTTAATACTATGGCTGAAGAGCTTCAGAAATCGACTGTCTCCAAAGGATATGCTGATAATATAATGAGTGCCATGATCGACGCCTTGATTGTCATAGACCCTGATATGAAGATAAAAACGGTAAATAAAGGAACAACCGATCTCCTCGGATACAGTGAAGAAGAACTTATCGGGGATAATATCGGAATGATTTTTGGGTTCGGATATATTGATTCTCTTGAAGGGGTACGGATGATGAGGCTTATCGAAAAAGGTGAAGCCAGAAATTACGAAACCCTTCTGCAGACAAAGGCTGGTAGAGATGTCCATGCACTCATAAACAGCTCCACAATGAAAGATAATGATGAAAATATAGACTGTTTTGTCTGCACAATAAGAGATATTACAGACCGGAAACATGCCGAAGATGCTCTTAGAAATGCAGAGGAAAAATACAGAAAAATATTTGAGGGTGCCCTGGAAGGCATATTTCAGGCTAAACTCGATGGACACTTGATAAGCGCGAACCCTTCGCTTGCCCGTGTGCTTGGGTATGATTCCCATGAAGAACTTGTTGATGCTGTTACAGACATTTGGGAACAATTGCATCCGGACCCGGCAGACCGTCATACATTCTCCAAAAATATTTTTGAGAAAGGTGAAGTGAGAAATCAGGAAATACAAATCCGCCGAAGAGATGGAAGTCTAACGTGGCTGTCTATAAGCGCGCAGATAGTGCGGGATAAGTCCGGCAAGCCCCTATACTGTGAAGGTGTGTTGGAAGATATAGATAACAGAAAAAAACTTGAAGCCGAATTGCGACAGGCACAAAAAATGGAGGCCATCGGTACCCTTGCGGGAGGCATAGCGCATGATTTCAACAACCTGCTCATGGGCATACAAGGGTGTGCTTCTCTCATGCTCCTCAATAAAGATATTTCTCACCCTGAATATGATAAGTTGAGAAGTATTGAGCAGCAGGTGCAGAGCGGTGCAGCGCTTACAAAACAACTGCTGGGATTTGCCAGAAGCGGGAGATATGAGATTAAACCTGTAGAAATAAATGAAATATTGGAAAAAACTTCCATTATGTTCAATAGAACAAGAAAAGAGATTATCATTGAGAAAAATTTCCGGAAAAACCTCTGGGTTGTTGAAGCCGATCAAGGACAAATTGAACAAATACTTATCAACCTCTATGTCAACGCATGGCAGGCGATGCCGGGAGGCGGTACAATTTATCTTGAAACAGAAAATATAGTTCTCAATGAACACTATGAAACATCTTTTTCAATAAAACCAGGAAATTATGTAAAGATAATTGTTACTGACACAGGTATCGGTATGGATGAAAATACCAGGCAACGTATTTTCGAACCCTTCTTCACGACCAAAGAAATGGGCCGGGGAACAGGTCTGGGTCTTGCTACGGTTTACGGCATAGTTAAAGGTCATGGGGGTATTATCAATGTATACAGTGAAAAGGGTTATGGTACTACATTTAACATTTATTTGCCTGCCACAACGAAAAATATTACCGTAGAAAAGACCGTTGAACGACAGATTTTAAACGGAAGCGAAACGGTTCTCCTCGTAGATGATGAAGATATTATAATTGATGTAAGCAGACAGATTCTTGAAACGTTGGGCTATAAGGTGCTTGTTGCAAAGAGCGGCCAGGAGGCTATAGGTATCTTTGAAAAACAAAACGAACATATTGATGTTGTGATACTCGACATGGTCATGCCTGAAATGAACGGCGGGGAGATATTTGATGTTCTCAGAGCAATAAATACAGATACAAAGATTATATTGTCAAGCGGCTACAGCATGAATGACCTGGCGACAAAAATAATGGAGCGTGGCTGCCATGCTTTTATTCAGAAGCCCTTTGGAATAGATCAGCTCTCACAAAAGCTCAGAGTGGTCCTGGATGGTTGATTTACAGAGAAACATGTCTTACATTAATATTTAAACAGATTTAAAATACCTTAAACAAAATGAAGTATAAAACATACCGGCAGCATATATAGGCCGGTACATACAAATATGAGGTGAAAAACTATGACTGTTGAAAAATTGGAGTTTAAAACAGAAGTAAAACAATTGCTTGATCTGATGATTCATTCTCTCTACTCACATAAGGAAGTTTTTTTACGCGAGCTTATCTCGAATGCATCGGATGCGATAGACCGGGCTCAGTATGAATCACTGACAAATGGCGATATTCTTGAAAGCGAAAGTAATTGGAAGATCAGAATTATCCCTGACAAAGAGTCCAGGACATTAACGGTAAGTGATAATGGCATTGGAATGACAAAGGAAGAAATCATCCAGGCATTAGGAACAATAGCCCATTCAGGGACAAAGGAATTTCTCGAAGCGCTGCAGAGCAAAGAGGTAAAGGACAATCCGGAGCTGATAGGACAATTCGGCGTAGGCTTCTACTCGTCTTTTATGGTTGCCGATAAGGTTACTGTTATCTCAAGAAAGGCAGGGACAAAAGACGGCAAGGGCGTCAGATGGGAGTCAACTGGTGACGGCACATTTACCATTGAAGAGATCGAAAAAGAACAGAAAGGCACAGACGTAATTCTCCATCTGACAAAAGAAGAAGATAAATACCTCCAGCAATGGGAGATACGTAGTGTTGTTAAACGTTATTCCGATTTTATAGGACATCCTGTTGTTATGGATGTGGAACATGAGAAGGAAAGTGAACTTAAGAAAGGTGAAAAATATAAGGTCAAAGAAGAAGAGACGCTTAACTCGATGAAGGCTTTATGGCTTAAGGACAAATCGGAAGTTACCGAAGAAGAATATGCTGAATTTTACAAACATGTTTCCCATGATCCTTCAAAACCGGGAAAAATAATCCATTACAGGGCCGAAGGAACTTCTGAATTCAGTACATTGCTTTACATACCGGCCAAAGCTCCCCTTAACATTCTCTACAAGGATTTCCAGATGGGTCCCATGTTGTATGTCAAAAGGGTTCAGATCATGGAACATTGTGAAGAGTTGATACCTCCTTATCTGAGGTTTGTGAAAGGTGTTGTTGATTCTTCCGACCTTCCCCTGAATGTTTCCAGGGAAATGCTCCAGAACAACAGGCAGATTGAAATTATTAAGACAAATATTACAAAGAAGGTTCTTGATGTATTAAGTGATATGAAAAAGGATGAGTATGATAATTACCTTGTGTTCCATCAGGAGTTCGGCAGAGTTTTAAAGGAGGGCATGCATTATGATTTTACAAAGAAAGAAATCATCGCCGATCTGCTTCTTTTTCCATCAACAAGCATGAAGGAAGGAAAACTAAGGTCTTTTCAGGACTATGTGAATGAAATGAAGGAAGACCAAAATGAAATTTATTATATAACAGGTACAACACCTGGTGAGGCGCTTAAATCGCCATATCTTGAGGCCTTCAAAGAGAAGGATTATGAGGTGCTCGTATTTTTGGATGATATTGATGATTTTATCTTCAGTGCCTTTGAATATAAAGGAAAAATGTTGAAATCTGTTGTTAAAGGAAACATAGATTTAGACAAGAAAAAAAATAAAGAAAAGGAATTATCAAAAAAGAAATATGATAAGCTCATAGACTTTATTAAAGATGCTCTGAAGGATGATGTAAAAGATGTGAGACTTTCCGGAAGACTTACCGATTCTGCCTGCTGTCTGGTTGCAGAAGAGGGTGATATAGACCCGCAGATGGAGAAAATATTGAAATCCATGGGCCAGGATGTGCCTGAAAGAAAACCGGTGCTTGAAATAAATCCGGAACATCATCTCCTGACGGCAATAAACGATCTCTTTGAAAAGGACAAAACTGACAATACCCTTCAGGAATATATAAACCTTATCTATGATCAGGCGCTTGTGCTTGAGGGTTCAAGGCCGAAAGACCCGACTGCCTTTGCCCATGCTATTTCAAAACTGATGATTGAAAACGCAGAAAAGAAGTGTGGTTAAAGGGAAAAGCATTAAATATTCCTGAGCATATACTCAGGAATATTTAATGCTTTAGGACTGTTTAATTGTTGACTATAAAAGGAATAAGAATGAGAACAACTTCTATCCATTACGGACAAATATTTTCGTATAGCGCCCCCATCCTCGACCCGAGTTGAAGACTGTTTTTAGGCGGATTTTCTTTATATTCCTGAGCGTTCAGTGCTTTCTCGCCCGTGGCGTCATATTCAATGTAGGATAACACCTCGTAGATTTTCGCCCGGCAATTAATTTGAAGATGTATCTTGAAATTATCCTGCTCATCTCCTTCTCGAATTGTTTCGGTAATTTTTTGCCATACTTTATAAATGCCCTTCTGTGGAGACTCCATACTCCCTTTATCATAGTAATACTTGTTTCCGGATTCATTGGAATAATATAGCTGCCAGCCCCCTCCTTTTGTCTGAGCAAAAGCATACGCTGCAGATACAAGGATGAAAACTACTGTTGCTGCTAAAGATGCAAAACGTTTCATGGCTGTCTCCTCTTAGTGTAAATAAATCGTTTAATTATCTCACATTTTATAATATGACAGGATTTAATGCCATAAAATACGACAAAGACAATGTTGAAGATTGAAACAAATAAGACATGGTTTCGCATGGCTTGACTTTGGCTGATTCTTCTGAGTAACTTAAGCTGACCGTTGCAATAACGCAAAAAAAATGCAATGACAGCTACTTAATGAAAAATCGCCCCAAAGGGGTGTAAACGCTAACAAGGAGATTAAACTTGAATAATATAATAGGAATCAAGGTTGATGTAGATACTTATAGAGGTATGAGAAAAGGAGTGCCTGTTTTACTGGAACTTTTCAAAAAATATAATATTAATGCAAGTTTTTTTGTTCCTATGGGCAAAGACGATACAGGCTGGACAATAAAAAGGGTTTTTAAAAGAAAAGGTTTTTTAAAAAATACCGGCAGGGTGGGCGTTGTCAATACATACGGTATAAAAACACTGCTTTATGGATTGCTGTTGCCGGGGCCTGAGATAGCGAGGAAGAATCTAAATCTGCTTCACAAAATTATGGACGAAGGGCATGAATTGGGGATACACGGTTATGACCATGTGTACTGGCATGACCACATAAAACATCTTAACAGAGAAAAAACTGAAGAAGTATTGCATAAAGCCTTTGATGTATACCGGGATATAACAAAAAAGAACCCTAAATCTTTTGCCGCGCCGGGATGGATGATTAACACTCATTCGTTAAGATTTTTTGAAGAAAACAATTTCGTTTATACAAGCAATGCCCGGGGAGTATCGCCGTTTTATCCTGAAATGGGCAATGAATCATTTAGAATTCTCGAGATTCCGACTACGCTCCCAACCCTTGATGAGGTTGTAGGCATTGAAGGCAATGAAATCACTTCTCTTAGCGAATTTTACTTAAATACCCTGACGGGCGGTCTCAACATACTTACTATCCATACTGAACTGGAAGGAAATAAATGGTCGGCCTTCCTTGAAATATTTATCAAAAAATCGCTTGAACTTGGCTTCACATATAAAAGGATAATAGACATAGCAACAGAGCTGAAAAATTATGATGACATCCCTGTATGCAAGTCCGTGTATGGATATACAAAAGGTAGGACAGGTGAGGTGTCACTACAGGTTATGGCAAAATAAACTGGTATGAAGAAGTGTAAATTGATCGGCAACTAATTAGATTTTTGCTGCAAAATGCGGGGAATTTAACGAATGAGCTCAAAAAAAGAGGGGACTTGAAAAAGTCCCCTCACATGTTTTAATACATATCACCCATACCGCCCATACCACCCATACCACCTGGAGGCATCATAGGCATAGAACCTTTGTCTTTGGGTCTATCAGCAATCATTGCATCGGTTGTAAGCATCAAAGATGCTACGGATGCAGCGTTCTGAAGAGCTGACCGCGTTACCTTTGTCGGGTCTATAATGCCTACTGCCATCATATCATCAACAAAGATCTCTTTGGATGCATCAAAGCCGAAGCTGCCTTTACCGTTCTTAACTTTTTCTATTATGATCGAACCGTCATGACCTGCGTTATTTGCAATCCATCTTAAGGGTTCTTCAAGTGCTTTCTTTACGATTTTTACGCCAAACTCCTGTGCCCCTTCTTCAACTTTAAGCTTATCAAGCTTCGGGAGGCATCTCAGGTATGCAACGCCGCCGCCCGGTACAATACCTTCTTCTACTGCTGCTTTTGTTGCATGAAGGGCATCTTCTACGCGGGCTTTCTTTTCTTTCATTTCTGTTTCTGTTGCAGCGCCTACATTAATAATAGCTACTCCGCCGACAAGCTTTGCCAGCCTTTCCTGGAGTTTTTCCCTGTCATAGTCGGAGGTTGTCTCTTCTATCTGCGCTCTTATCTGTTTTACCCTTCCTTCAATCTCTTTCCTGTCGCCGGCGCCATCCACTATAGTTGTGTTGTCTTTGTCGATAACTATGCGTTTTGCAGAACCGAGGTCCTTCAAAGAAATCGTATCAAGTTTGATGCCAAGTTCTTCGGATATCATCTGCCCACCGGTAAGAATCGCGATGTCTTCAAGCATTGCTTTTCTTCTGTCGCCAAAACCAGGAGCCTTAACAGCAACAACCTTCAATGAACCCCTCAGTTTGTTTACAACTAATGTTGCCAGTGCTTCACCTTCAATATCTTCGGAGATAATCACAAGGGGCTTTCCCATCTTTGCAACCTGTTCAAGGATAGGAAGAAGGTCCTTCATAGCGCTTATTTTCTTCTCATTAATAAGGATCGCCGGATCATCCATAACAACTTCCATCTTTTCGGGATTTGTTACAAAATACGGAGATATATAGCCCTTATCAAACTGCATACCTTCAACGATTTCGAGAGTAGTCTCCATTCCCTTTGCTTCTTCTACAGTGATAACCCCTTCTTTTCCAACCTTCTCCATGGCCTCGGCTATAATCCTGCCAATCTCTTCATCATTATTCGCAGAGATAGTTCCTACCTGAGCAATTTCCTTCTGATCCTGGGTGGGCTTGGATATCTTCTTTAATTCTTCAATAACTACTACAACAGCCTTTTCAATGCCTCTTTTCAATTCCATCGGGTTATGTCCTGCTGCGACAAGTTTTGCTCCTTCCCGGTATATTGCCTGGGCAAGGACAGTCGCGGTAGTTGTACCGTCGCCTGCTACATCACTTGTCTTGCTTGCAACTTCTTTTACCATCTGGGCGCCCATATTCTCGAACTTGTCTTCAAGCTCGATCTCTTTTGCAACGGTAACGCCGTCTTTTGTAACTGTGGGGGACCCGAACGACCTATCTAATATTACATTCCTGCCTTTAGGTCCAAGAGTCACCCTCACTGCATCTGCAAGGGCATTAACACCCTTTAGAAGCGACTCTCTTACAGCCTGATCATATCTAATCTCTTTTGCCATCTGTGTTTTCTCCTTTCTTAATCTTTTACAATAGCAAGGATATCATCTTCTCTTAAGATCAGATGTTCTTCGCCATCGACTTTAATTTCTGTGCCTGAATATTTGCCGAAAAGTATCTTGTCGCCGACTTTTACTGTCAGAGGCGCCTTTGTACCGTTCTCTAATGTTTTGCCGTCGCCTACTGCAACAACTTTACCTTCCATAGGCTTCTCTTTTGCCGCATCCGGGATAATAATCCCCCCTTTTGTTTTTTCCTCTTCCTCGATCCTCTTAATAAGGACCCTGTCCTGCAATGGTTTAATCTTCATTGTACCACACTCCCTTCATAAAATTTGATTTTGGCAATTGCCACGATTGATTGCTAAAAGTAATATAAGAATATGAAGACCTTTTGTCAATACCGCTTGCTAAATTTTTAACAATAAATTTACGCCTTGTTTATATAATATTGAAAATTGTTCGTTTTCTTTTCTGTTTGTATCCTTTTCGAGGCTTATTGACGAGTAGATGCTTTCTTTATCAATAGTAACGCCATACTCTGTTTCCGCCTGTACATGCAGTCGGTCTATCATGTCTGATAATAAACGGTCCTTATCTTCATTGCAAAGCCACAGGGACCACCATTTCTCATATGTATTTTTAATTGTTTTAGCGCGTTTATCATAATATTTTGATAAAGATGGAAGCCATTCCGACATACATTCCCTTGATTTATAGAAAACTTCTTCTGCATAGGGATGTCTTTCAATAATATCCATCTCGATCCTTATTTTTTTAACAAAACCGTCTATTATGCTTACAGCTCCATGCTTTTTTGAGTAAACCTTATTTTTCAGGGCATCCCATACCTCAATAATAGGATAAGGTTCCATATTTTTTTCCGAGTAATTAATCGACTCCAAAGTCCCAAGAGCCTTCCTGCTTTTTTTTGGTACTCCGTAAAGAAGAAGACCAAGTAAATCCGATACAATATGAAATAATAATGACCTGTTTTGAGGTCTTTTGAGGGGAAACATGAAACATATGAATTCATTTAACTCCAAGGCTTCGACAAGGTGGTCACGCCTGAATTCGGGCTCCATGTACTTTATTGCATCAATAGCAAGGGTAATTGTGGACATTGCGAGAATATCCTCTTTATCTTTTACAAACTCCATTACATCGAGGATATGCCTCCTTGGCAGCATTAAATTCCTTCCTTCCTCAATTCCTCAAAAAGCAACTTTTGTTTGTCCGTTAACTTCTTTGGTATATCAATGATTATTTCCACATACTGGTCTCCGGCGCTGTCTTTATTCAAGTCAGGTACGCCGAGACCTTTGAGCCTTACCTTGGAATGGCTTTTAATGCCGGGTGGGATTGTTACCCGTTTTGGGCCGTTGATGGAAGGAACCTCGACATTTGTACCAAGTAACGCATCGGTAAGCTTTATCTCCTTGGTTACATAAAGATCACTGCCCAGTCTTTTAAACACAGGATGTTCCCCAATCTTTATTGTAACGAAAAGATCGCCTCTTTTACCCGTATACGGGTCTTCCCCGCCTTTCCCCTGAAGTCTAAGTTTCTTCCCGGTAGAAATGCCTTGCGGGATCTTTACATTCACATCTTCTGAACCATGCTGGGTTGTAAAGGAAATTCTCTTTTCGCTTCCATGTATAGCATCCATGAAGGGAATTTCCAGTTCATAGTGGAGATCTAAATTTCTTGAAGGCTCCTGTTCTCTGGTAATATAGTCGCCAAAATCCTGGGTCTGGTATCTCTGCCTTCCGCCCCTTCTTCCCTGCTTGCCGAAAATAGTACTGAAGACATCTCCACCGCCGAAGCCGAGATCTTTAAAAAGATCTCCCATATTGAATCCCCTGAAAATATCCTCTTCCGAATGGCTTTGCTGGAAACCGCCCATCCCGAGAGTGTCGTATTGGCTCCTTTTTTTTGAATCGCTCAACACTGCATAGGCCTCACTGATTTCCTTGAATTTCTCTTCAGCGCCTTTGTTCCCCGGATTCCTGTCCGGGTGATATTTCATTGCGAGCTTCCTGTAGGCCTTCTTTATTTCCTCTCCAGATGCGGTTTTCGCAACCCCAAGGGTTTCATAATAATCTTTTTTTGCTCCCATATGCCTCACCACCTATTCACGATTTGTTTTGCAAATCAATTTTAAATTGTTAATCATTAATTTTAATATAGTTCAGCTATATAAGTCCCCACCTCATAACCCGATGATGCTGCAACGGCAGGACATTTTACCTTCATAATATGAATAACAGGTCTTTCAGAATGATATTCAGAGATTGTTTCATAGTTGCCCATGCCTTTGGCAATAACCACTGAGTTTGTCTCCCACAAATCTTTTACCTTCCCTTCCATTGTCTCGAGCCTAATCCCCACTTCATCAGTACAAGTAGATATAATATTATCAAACATCTTTACAAATTCAAACTTAAACACGTCCGGCATGGACAGGTCATTTTGTACAGGATGTTCTTTTACGGCATAATACACATGCTTTCCTCTATCTTCCAGAAAATCTACAAGAGGCATGTCAAAAATAAAATCACCAATATTATCTCCAAGTATTAAAATATTTTCTTTAATATAAATCTCGTTTTCAATTTTATCTATATCGCCGGAAAATTTAAACCCCTTCATGTTAAAGCCGCAGGTATCATCTGTAAAAAAATCCAGGGAATTTCCCAGGGCTGACAATTTGATTACTCCTTCAAGAGAATCGGAAAAACCGTCTGCCAATTGTTCAAAAGCCTTCTTTGCTTTGCGTAATTCCTTCTCTTTTAAAAAAACATAGGGATCATAAACCTCTGTTATTTTTTTAATATGTTTATGTAATTCATTCGCAATTTCCGGAGGAGTTTTTCCATCATAAAATAGTTTATCAATTATAGCGCAGCATTGTGAAAAAGAATTTCTATCATAACCGGATGACAGTTGCAGGGTTTTCTCTGCAAGCCTCGTGAGGCATTCAATACAGTATTCAATGGCCTTCATAGTATTTGAGGTATAAGATACACTCAAAACCGTATGGAATGCAACCCGGTATGACAACCTAAATCCACCACCTGATTTTTCATCCCCCTCCGAGCCACCTTAAAAGGTA
>CAZHHX010000046.1:0-32817 GCA_964532465.1 uncultured Syntrophorhabdaceae bacterium
ACCTTTTAAGGTGGCTCGGAGGGGGATGAAAAATCAGGTGGTGGATTTAGGTTGCGTGACTGCGTTGACAATCCTTGCAGGAATAGTTTCCATACGGAGTTTTTGGGCTGCCAGATATCGTCTTTCTCCGCAGAGGAGAAGATATTTGTCATCTTTTTGTGTTACCAGGACAGGTTCAAGAACTCCCCTGTTGTTTATGGACTCCATAAGGGCTTTAAAAGACTCGCTTGTCATGTCGATCTTTGAGCGAATCTGTTCTTCCACCATGATGCTTCCCATGGGCAGGTACAAAAATTCCGGACTTTCCCCTGTTTTCTTTGTTGCCATCTAATACCCCCTTTCTTTTATTGTGTTATCAAAAACAAATCCTTTATTATTCTCTCGCCCTCTTGGCAGGGAACAGATACATTTATTCTCTGTGTACTCTGCGGCCTTTGTGAGAGATATCCTATATTTTAATAATCTCCATCCTGATTGTGTGTGATTATATGTACAATTACATGGGTTTAGACTGCTTGTCAAGAAGATTTTCGCTGGAATTTCCTCGATGGAGGAAAAAGAATATTTCTCTCTTTCACCATTTTTATCACTGATACTGTTGGTTGTTTTTTTATTATCGGTTGTTTGCTTACTTTACGAATTTGTAAATCGCATTGTACTCTGATTCGTTCAGATAACCGTCGCCGTTTCTGTCATATTTTTTGAAATCTTCAACAGTCAAATTCGGAACAACAGCGCTTAACTCTACCGGAGTAATTCTGCCGTCGTTGTTGTTATCCACATCCTTGAAGTGATTGCTGTTTGTCCTTTCTTTGACCCTGACAGGGCGTTTTTTATCAATTTTAGCCGATCCATGTTTCTGTCTTGCGGAGTCGGACAGCGGTTTAGCCGCTTCTTCCTGCGCCATGCCCTGCATATGGGTAGCCTTTGTTATCCTCGTGCCGCCGCTTGTGTAGGATATTGCTGCTTTATCGCCTATCCGTATCTGTTCAAGGCTCTTATAGCCTCTAAAGACCGGATTGAGCACATCAAAGGTTACCATTATTCCTTTGTTTCTCAAAGTGATGGTTTTGCTGACCATATTTATATGGGCGACAGTGCCGAAGAAATCTCCTTTTGATCTTGCTTTTATTATTAATTTTGCAGGTTTAGCGGTTTTATCCTTCACTGATTTTTCTGTAACATTTTTTTCCTGGGCAATCCCATAGTTTGTCAGGGTACAGGTAAAAAAAATGATGAAAACTACAAGCATGATCCGATTCATTATGTCCCGCCTATTTGCTGTATTCATTTGTACCCCTTTTAATTCCATTGTCCATATCTTACTCGATATGGACAAGTTCTTTTGATATGATCTTTGACGCTTTCAGCAGCTCCTCTATAATGCCTTCAATTATTTATTTCGGTAAGCGTGAACTCCTGTGCTTTATCATTATAAAGGTTCAGTATTGTTACTATTTTCTCTAATACTTTTATGCTGTATTGGTCTTTCATGTTCCTTTGTTTTATTACTTCCTTATTCCCTCTAAAACAAGTGAATTAATTATTCAATGAATATATATGCCTATTATATCCCTCACGCAAGAGATATTTACATTAATAACTGGGCTGCAACTGAAGTATATTGCTTTTAAAGGACGGACATTCGTACAATGTGGGAGCCCGGTTTATTTATTAGCACAAAAGGGTATATATGTAAATATCATTAATACTGCTTGTTACGTCACTATTTTTGTATACTGTATTTTAAGAGCTATGCGGGATTGAATACAGGAAAACCATGATTGACAGCGGGATTTACTGTCCGCGGCGAGGAAGGAATTTTCAGTACAGGTTAGAGATTCTTTTCAAAAACAGCAGAGATATTCCTGCAATAAATTTCCTGAAAAAAGACATAAAATAAAAACTTTACATTAATACGCATTATGTGATACTTAAAAAAAACATTATTTAGAATAACCCAAAAAGCCAAACGGATTGCTGATGAACAAGATTAAACTTTTTCTAAAAAAAAGTTTTACCACGGTTACGATTATGGTAGTGCCTCACTCAAAACTGAGGCCTTTAAGAATCAGCATCCCCGTAATCGGATTGTTTTCCTGTCTTTTTCTCAGTATTGTCGGCGCAGGTTTTATTATATCTGTGGGGGTCAATACTATAGAATATTACGGGATGAAAAAAAAGCTTTCCTATGTTTCTTCACAATTCAGCGAACTGAGAATTGTCATGCATTCTCTCAAGAAGGCTGACGCGGAATTCTCGAAGCTTCTTTCTCTCAAATCCAAAAAAAACATCCTTGAACAGGCAGATGTTGAAAACACCGGTTCCCTTAATATCGAATTATTAAAAAAGCAGGTTTCCGAGACAATCCAATCTGTATCAGAAATCAGACAGTATATCGAAGAACAGAAAAATATCTACCTTTCAACCCCGACAGGATGGCCAATGAAGGGTGCGGTAAATTCAGGATTCGGCCTGCGGATACATCCTATTTCCGGAGGGAGGATATCGCATTCCGGAATTGATATCGGCGCTTCTATCGGCACACCGATTAAAGCAACTGCCGACGGCATAGTTAGCTTTTCAAGCTGGCATAATGACAGCGGCAATATAGTAGTGCTTGAACATGGACGTGGTTTTACTACCGTTTACGCGCATAATAAGGAAAACCGGGTCAAGGTCGGACAAAAGGTAAAACGGGGAGAAGTAGTTGCTGTTTCAGGCTCCACCGGGGCCACTACAGGGCCGCACCTCCATTATGAAGTCTGGAAAAACAAGAGACCCATAGACCCTGCTTCATTTTTAAAGGACATTTCATGATCGGATTCAGAAAAAAAGCCCCGTCCCTTGAGGTTATTATAGGAGCCGAAACCACCATTAAAGGCGATATTATCAGCAAAGGCGTTGTCAGGATAGACGGCGATGTGATCGGAAACGCGGATGTGGACTGGTTAATAGTAGGCGAGACCGCAATGGTCAAGGGCGATGTTGTTTCAAGAGGCGTATTGATAGATGGAAAAATCGAGGGAAATATAAAGTCAAAAGAAACTGTAGAAATAAAATCCAAAGGAATAGTAGAAGGGAATATTGATGCAGATTGGATAATGATAAGCGAGGCCGCCATGGTCAAGGGCGATGTTACTTTGAGAGCCATAATCGTAAAAGGAAAGATAGAGGGGAATATAAAATCAAAAGAAATAGTAAAGATAAAATCCAAAGGAATTGTAGAAGGCGATATTCACACGCCAAAGCTTGCAATATCTGAAGGCGCTGTTTTTGACGGCCGTTCTTGTATGCAGATAATCACGAACGCAGAAAATAAGGATATTTTACCCTTTGAACGAAAGGTGAAAAAGTCTCTCTAGGACAGAGTTTTCTCACATGATTTGTGATATGAAATTTGGAAACAATGCTCTCGCGAGGTTTTCTGATAGCGGTAAGTTTAGCGGCAAACAGGCGTTTTTTTAAAAACTGGTTAAGACTACAAAAAAACGGTTAAAAAGGAGGAAAAAATGACAAACATTGCTCCCGGGGGCACAGGTGACGGCGAAGAAAAGGTCACAACGATAATTGCTGATGATTTAGAAATCCAGGGCACCATGAAATTCAAGAACTCTCTTATGATAAAGGGTGTTCTCGAAGGAGAAATCATATCAGAGGGATTGCTGATTGTGGGACCTACTGCAAGAGTCGCGGCTAAAATTACTACAAAAAACCTTATATCTCATGGCGAGATTCAAGGGGATGTTACTGCCAGCGATCGAGTTGTATTAAAAAGCACATCGTCTCATAACGGCAATATTACGACGCCCAATATCGTAATCGAGAGCGGTTCAATCTTTAACGGATCCTGTATTATGGTGAGAGAGGAGCCTGTCCGGACGCCGGATGTTGTTTTTACCGAGGATACGGCTGATGCGGAAATAATATCAGAAGAAAAAACAGCGGAAGAAGCTGATATACAGGAGATGGAGGAGCAAAGCCCAGAGGAGGAAAAAACGGAGAGTTCCTGGGTTGCCGGGGAAGAATATTCCGCGCCGAAACCGCCAAAGGCTGAGCTGTTTTAAATTATATGATTTTGAAATTTTAAAAAACTAATGTAGATACAATGTTGACGTAGACTTTAATATTTTATCAAATCAAGGAGGAAAATATGACAAACACAACTCCAAGCGTTTCCGAAGTAGTTGAAAAAGATGTTACCACCATACTCGCAGATGATTTAGAAATTGAGGGTACAATAAAGTTCAAAAGTTCTCTCATGATAAAGGGCGTCCTGAAAGGAGAAATCATATCAGAGGGACTGTTGATTGTAGGGGCAACGGCGAAAGTTACGGCTACGATTACTACAAAAAACCTCATATCCTACGGTGAGATTCAAGGTGATGTTACTGCCAGCGAGCAGGTTATTCTGAAAGGCACCGCAGTCCATAACGGCAATGTAACAACACGGAATGTTATGATTGAGAATGGTTCGGTTTTTAACGGTTCCTGTATGATGAAGGCCAGGGATATCAACCCTGTCTGACAGCGGCATCGTTTCATGGGAAACTTGTACGTGATGCTTCTTTTCGCGGGAGCATCAGTAATAACACAAGATTTCAGGGCTTTTAGAGAATGAAAAAGCATTTTCAATATATTGTTTGGTATTGAGGAAACAGGATAATACCGGGATAGTAATGAAATTGCGGATTACGGCAAAAACTTAAACTTATTTCATGAATTTTAAACAAAAGGAGATAAAAGATGACAAATACAGTTTCAAAAACCTCTGATGCCGTCGAAGAAAGTGTTACTACCATACTTGCTGATGATTTGGAAATTCAGGGCACAATAAAATTTAAAAGCTCTCTCATGATTAAGGGCGTTCTTGAAGGAGAGATTATATCGGAAGGGCTGTTGATTGCCGGAGCTACTGCAAAAGTTACGGCTACGATTACTACAAAAAACCTCATATCCCATGGTGAAATTCAAGGCGATGTTACTGCAAGCGAGCAGGTTATCCTGAAAAGCACCGCAATCCATAACGGCAATATTACAACGCCGAATGTTGTTATTGAAAGCGGTTCGGTTTTTAACGGATCCTGTATTATGAAGAGAGAGTCTGCTGGTTCATAAGAGGTAATACTTGTTGAATCAGAATATTCCCCGCAACTCTGCCGCGGGGTAGTCCATTTGTGTTCTCAGCAACTTTATAGAAAGTTAAAACACGATATGCCCGATTTCTTCGGGCATATCGTCATGTATTCAATATTAATCTAAAATTAAACAGAAAAGAAATTACGGTGCGAAGTTGGATAACTGGTAAGGAACATCCTTATCGTCCTGAAGTTCCTTTTTCCCGAAATAGACAAAATTATCAGCAATTTCCCTGAGCGCTGTTACAACTTCTCTATTATTTGATTTTAGCAGGGGAGTTGAGCCTTTAGCTAATTGCTTTGCCCTTTTGGCAGCCAGATGTACAAGCTCGAAGCGGTTTTCAACTTTTTCCATGCAGTCTTCAACGGTTATTCTTGCCATTCGTTTTCCCCTTTACGGTTTCAATAATATGACTGAAAGCCGTATATGCTTTGTCAAGATTGTCATTGGTAATAGTATACTCGAAAAGGTATTTTTTATCAATCTCTTCCTCTACCCTTTTCATGCGTAAGTCAATCTCCTCCTCTTTTCTGAAAGAAAGTCTTTTTATTAATTCATCTTTTGAAGGAGGTTCAATAAAGACAAGGCAGGCATCAGGGTATCGTTTTTTTACGTTTAACGCGCCTTTTACGTCAATATCAAGGAAAATATCCTTTCCTGTTTCCAGGACTTCCAGAACCTCTTTCTTTGGAGTACCATAAAAATAGCCGTGGACATTCTCCCATTCGAGAAAGCTTCCTTCTTCCGCCATCTTTTTAAAAGTTATTTCATCAATAAAATAGTAGTTCTTTCCATTAACTTCGCCTTTTCTTGTACCGCGGGTGGTGTAAGAGACGGAAAAAACAGCATCACGATTTTTCATGAGAAATCTTTCAATAAGCGTGCTTTTCCCCACTCCCGATGGTCCGGAAATGACAAAGAGCCGGCCATTTATTTTGCCTTTGTGCTCCACGTCTTTTTCACTCCACATTTTGTGCCTGTTCCCTCATCTTTTCAATATCCACTTTTATCTGGACAACTCTTTCATTTATGTATAAATCATTTGATTTACTTCCGATAGTGTTTGTTTCCCGCACCATTTCCTGGATAATAAAATCAAGTTTTCTTCCAACGGCATCATCAGATTTTGTCGTACTGTTAAAGTTTTCAATATGTCCCTTAAGGCGGACAATCTCTTCCGAAATATCAAGGCGCTCCATATATATGGCAAGTTCCTGCAAAACTCTTATTTCATCTATGGAGACTGTTTTTATGATCTCCATTATCCTTTCTTTCAATTTGTTTTCATGCGCCTTGATTATAAGGGGCCATCTCTTTTCTATTTCTTTGAGATTCTGTTTAATATTTTTCAGCCTGCCCGTGAGATCTTTCTGGATTATCTTTCCTTCCTTAATCCTCTCTTCATCAAGTTTTTTCAACAGGTTTTCAAAGGGGTTTACAAGAATCTTTTCTGAGATATTATTGTTTTCCTCATATGTGATGATATCCCTGAACCCCAGAATATTTTCTATCGTTAACTGACCCTTCAGGCCGAAGCTTTTTTTCAATGCGCTTAAGACTTCAATATATTGCTTTACGGTATTTTCATTTACCTTGAGGACACTGGTTTCCCCGTTCGACCTTTCCCATTTTATCGTGATATCAACCTTGCCTCGCTTGATATGGCGCTTTACAAGTTCCCGCAATTTTTGCTCTTCGGCATAGTCTATCTTCGGAAGCCTCAGACCTATTTCAAGGTACCTGTTGTTCAGTGTCCGCGCCTCACAGTTCAGTCTTCCTTCTTTAAATTCCGCCTCAATTTTTGAAAATCCAGTCATACTTTTAATCATTTTCCTGTCCTTGTTTTATTAAAATGATTCACGGAAGATATGTCTTTGCCGTGAACTGTGCGTTAGATCAGCCATTTTCGCGCGTCCTTATCTTTTCCTTCAAAATGTTTCTCCATCCATTGAAAATCGCAATAATTTCTTCACTGCCATAGTCAGGATAGGTCCATTCAACCGGTCTGTATGTATTGTTATGGTATATAAGTGTCAGTTCCGCGTATATGCCGCTATTGAGGTAAACCCTGTGGGCGTAACCCTTTGTTGTTGCAAGGACGACGTTTTCCAGAGAGATATACCCCGGGTCGATATTGACAACTCGTTTTCCTTCCCATGAGAGGGCTGCTTCAATAATATTCGTCTTAATCTTTATCTCCGGCAACTGCTCTCTCTGAAAAAGAGGTTCGAAGAGGAGAAAAATCCGTGATAGGTTGCTCCCCATTTCCTTTTCATAGTAACGAGTGTATTCGAAGGACATAAAAGCCGTCTTTTCAAAGATATTCCCGATTTCCTTCCGTAAGTCTCTTTCTGTGCTATCTGCGCGCTCAGTATCCCTGAATAGTATGCTTGTAAAAAATTGAACGGTCCTGGGATTGTTTACAATTCCCATGATATAAAATACTCCCGGTTTTTTTTCTCTTTTCCCCGCGGCGCTTCGATTTCATTCGTAGGTTTTAAACCAAGCCCTCTGCCGAATAACTTTATATCTTCTATTGCCTTTTTTATCTTTTCCATATCTTTTACAATACCGCCCTTGCCCACATCAAACCGTCCCACCTCGAATTGTGGTTTTACTAATGAGATAATATGACCGTTATTGTTCAACAGAGGGATTGTTACCGGCAGAATCATTTTCAACGAAATAAAAGAGACATCGATTGTGATGATATCTACCTTCTCGCCTATATCTTCAAAAGTGAGATAACGGGCATTGAAGTTTTCCTTTACAATAACCTTTTCGTGTTCCCTTAAACGCTCATGAAGTTGGTGTGTCCCTGCGTCAACAGCGTAGACAATTGATGCCCCATGCTGCAGCAGGCAATCTATGAATCCGCCCGTTGATGAACCTATATCAATTACCTTTTTGTCTTTCGCGTCGATAGAGAATGCCTCAATCGCCTTCTCAAGTTTTATGCCGCCATAGCCGACATAAGGTATGGGATTTTTTCTGACCTCTATGAGGATGTCGTCACTTATTTTTTTGTCCGGTCTTGTTACGCGTTCGTCGCCGGCGTAGATTTCTCCTGCCATTATAAGGATTTTTGCCTTTTCCCGTGACGGCGCAAGTCCTTTCTTTGCCAGGAGCACGTCTATCCTTTCTTTAACCACTGACGTATTACCTTCTTAATGCCTTCCCTATCAAGGCCGATCTTTCCTCTTAATGTTTTTTGCATCCCATGAGGCATAAATGTGTCAGGTATCCCCAGCATTTTCAGGGGAATTGTTATGCCCTCTTCAGAAAGCGCTTCCATTACTCCGCTGCCGAATCCGCCCATTACAACGTTTTCTTCAACGGTTAATATACATTTTGCGTATTTTGCCGTTTCAATCAGCATTTCCCTGTCCATGGGCTTTATGAAGCGACCGTTTATTACAGAGCAGCCGATACCTTCTTCTTCAAGCTCTTGCGCCGCAGCCAGAGAAGGGTATACAAGATCGCCGCAGGCAATGACGGCAATATCGCTGCCTTCTTTCAGCTTTTCCCATGTGCCGATAGGGATTTCATGAAAATTATTCTGAATTTCCGTACCCTGTGCTCTGCCTCTTGAATACCGGATAACTGTGGGCTTGTTATATACATATGCGGAATAGAGCATCTGCCGCAGTTCGTTGCCGTCCTTGGGGCTCATGACTATTATGCCGGGAATGTGTCTGAAATATGTGATATCAAACGCCCCGTGATGGGTTGGACCGTCCTGTCCGACAATGCCGCTTCTGTCAACGGCAAATACGACGGGAAGCCCCTGGAGGCACACATCCATTACAATCTGGTCGTATGCCCGTTGGAGAAAGGTAGAATATATTGCCACAAAAGGTTTCAGGCCGCCCAGCGCAAGGGCAGCCGCGAATGTTACACCGTGCTGCTCAGCAATGCCGATATCATAAAATCTCTCAGGAAAGAGTCTTGAGAATTTGTCAAGACCTGTACCGAGTCCCATGGCGGCTGTAATGGCTATAATCTTTTCATCTTTTTCCGCGAGCTCTGTAATGGTATCTCCAAAAATGTCCGTGTAGGTTTTGTTGCCGCTATCTATAGAAGCGCCTGAATCTATCTCAAAGGTTGAGACGCCGTGGAACCTTGCGGGATCATCTTCCGCGTGAGTGTAGCCTTTGCCTTTTTTTGTAACGGCGTGGATGAGTATCGGGCCCTTAAGTCTTTTGAGATTTTTTAAATTTTCTATAAGATGGTTCAGATTGTGACCATCAACAGGGCCGAAGTACTGAAAACCAAGTTCTTCAAATAACATGCCCGGCGTTACAAATCCCTTTACCGCCTCTTCAAGGTGCATGGCAGCCTTGTATACCCTGTCGCCGAAAGCGGGTATATTTTTCAGCATTTTTTTAAGCTCTTCCCTGGTGTTGCTAACAAACTCACCGGTCATAATCCTGTTCAAATAAGATGATAAAGCGCCGATATTTTTTGATATGGACATTTCGTTGTCATTCAGCACCACAATAATATCGCTTTTTAAATCCCCGGCATGATTCAGCGCTTCAAAAGACATGCCGCCGGTTAAAGAACCGTCACCGATTACTGTAATAATTTTGTATGACTGGTTAAGTTTTTTCCTTGCCTCTGCAAGACCGACAGCAACGGAAATGGAATTGCTTGCATGTCCTGTGTTAAAAACATCGTATACGCTCTCCTGCTTATTAGGAAATCCGCATAATCCATCATCCTGCCTCAGAGTTTTAAATTTATCTCTCCTGCCGGTGATTATCTTATGGGCATAGCACTGGTGTCCCACATCCCAGATGATCTTATCTTCAGGTGTGTTGAATACGTAATGGAGGGCTATAGTAAGTTCAACAACGCCAAGACTCGAAGAGAGATGCCCCCCTGTTTGCGAGACCGTATCTATTATGAGTCTGCGTATCTCGTCTGACAGTTGTGCAAGTACAGGAATGGTTAATTTTTTGAGGTCTTCAGGGGAATTAATTTTTTCAAGAAACATCAGGAAGCCCTGTTGCAGATATACCTTGCAATATCTGAGAGTATTTTTGAATTCTCTCCCAGGAAATTAACAGCTTCTACAGCTTCTTCGATAAGCTGTTCCACCCTTATTTTAGATGCAGTAATGCCATAATGTTTTATATATGTCTGTTTACCGGAGTCTTTTTGCAGCCTTTTCCCGACAATTTCCTCATCGCCTTCCGCGTCCAATATATCATCGGTAATCTGAAAAGCAAGACCTATGGCCTCAGCATATTTGGTAAATCTTTTCAATTCTTTAACCTTTGCGCCCCCTGTTATTGCGCCTATTCGCACAGAGGCTCTGATAAGGGCGGTAGTTTTATGCATGTGAATGAAATTAAGGATGTTTTTTGTTCCTTCCTTCCCATCGTAGAGCACGTCCATGACCTGACCGCCAACCATACCATTGGCGCCGGCAGCAGAAGCAATCTCAAAGATAATCTGTTTCAGCATTTTTGGACTGAGTCTGTATGTAAAATGACTATCGGTCATAATCCTGAAAGCCTCGGTCAGGAGTCCATCACCTGCGAGAATAGCCATCGCGTCGCCGAATACTTTATGGCAGGTTGGTTTCCCCCGGCGTATATCATCATTATCAATGCTCGGCAAATCGTCATGAATAAGGGAATATGTATGTATCATCTCAATGGCGCATGCTATGGGGAGCAGTTCATCGCTTGTCTTGCCGTTAGCTTCACAAACGGCTATGGCCAGTATAGGTCTGAGCCTTTTTCCATTGGAGAATAGTGAGTATTCCATGGCATCTCTCAGCGTGCCGGGCGTTGTTTGTAAGGATGCAAAGATGTCTTTCAAGACATTATCTACAATAATTCTTTTATCATGAAGGAATGTTGCAAGGTCCATTTAAATTTCTTCCTGAAGGAATGACTTCTTTTCTGTTGAGCCGTCTTCCTTTTTTATGAGAATTTCTACTTTCTTTTCTATCTCATCAAGTCTTTTCGAGAGATCTTTTGTTAAAGAAAGTCCTTCTTTGAAAAGATTCAGCGCCTCATCGAGGGAGATGTTGCCCTCATCAAGCGTTTTTACTATGCCTTCGAGTTTTTTTAGTCCTTCTTCAAATTTCATAGTTTGATTGTCTATTATAAAATTTAAAACCGGGGTTTTGCAAGCATTTCCATAAAAACATTCAGGGGTCAGAATGGATTCAAAATCTTTTCATGTCTGATTCTGAATGCTGACCCCTGAATGCCGAAAAAAGTTATCAATATCTGTCGTTGTTAATCAGCCTTCTTTGATCTTTGCGACAATTTCCTCGCTGCTTAAGGAGCTGATAGACTTTAACAGCCCTTCTTTTCTGTAAAAATCAATAAGCGGCGATGTTTTTTCGTTGTATGTCTCAAGCCTTTTTGTGATGGCTTCCACTGTTTCGTCGGCACGCTGTACGGCAGGCGAACCGCATTTCATGCATGTGCCGTCCGGCGCCGGCGGTTTGCTTTTAATGTTGTATATTTCCTGACAATCAGGGTTGGAGCATGTCCTGCGCGTAGTTAATCTGTCAAGAATAACATCCCTTGGTACATCAAGATCAATCACCTTGTCTAATTTCAAATTGAGCTTTACAAGCAGGTTCTTTAATGCCTCAGCCTGAGGGATAGTTCTTGGAAAACCGTCAAGGATGAAACCTTTTTCACAATCAGGTTCTTTTAATCTTACGCCCATTATATCCATGATAAGCTCATCAGGAACCAACTCGCCGCGCTCCATATATCCCTGAGCCTTTTTACCAAGTTCTGTCCCGGCCTTTACCGCATTTCTCAGGATATCACCTGTTGAAATCTGGACTGATCCATCGTAATCTGTCAATAATTTTGCAACAGTGCCCTTACCGGCGCCTGGCGCCCCCAATAAAACAATTTTCATTATAAATCCTCCTTTAGGTGTTTGTTACAATACGTTATTTGTTTTTTGCCTTTTCCTGTTTCTCTTTTCTCTTTTCCTTTAATGTCTTTTGCGGCGCTTTTTTCACTTCATTTTTGGGTTTGTCTTTCCCTGTTGCCATAAAACACCTCCCGGTTTGTAATCAAGTCATTGAGTTTATCAAATATAAAAGAAAAAATCACCGATAAAAAGGTCAACCATGAATGGCTTTTATCGGTAATGTGAAATAGAACGCGGCGCCTTCGCCTACTTTTCCTTCGGCCCATACCCTGCCGCCATGCCGAGAAATAATCCTCTGTACAATTGCGAGCCCGATACCTGTCCCCTCATATTCGCTGTTACTATGCAGCCGCTGGAATGCCTCGAAGATCCTCTCTGCCTGTTCCATATCAAACCCTGCACCGTTATCCCTAACAAAAAACATATTCTCTTCTTTTCCTGCTTCTCCGCCTACCTCGATCTTTGCAATATCCTGGTGTTTAGTAAATTTAACCGCATTTGAAAGCAGGTTCAGAAATACTTCGCGTATCATTGAAGGATCACCGGTTCCGTGAGGGGCATTATTTATCGAAAAATTGAATTTACGTCCGCTGTTTATCATCTTAAGCTCTTCAAAAACTTCTTGCGCAATCGCGCCCATATCCATATCTTCAACCTCGAAATCCTTTCTCTTGAGCCGTGACAGGGTAAGGAGGTCATTTATCAACTGGTTCATCTGTTTTGTGCTTTTAAGGATTGTGGCGAGATACATTTGCGCCTTTTCGTCAAGGTTTTTTCCATATTTTTCTGAGAGCTTGCGAGAAAAGCCCTCAATACTGATAAGAGGTGTCCTGAGATCATGGGAAACGGAATATGAAAATGCCTCAAGTTCTTTATTCGAAGACTCAAGCTGTACGGTTCGCTGCCTTACTCTTTTTTCCAGATCCTCGTTTAAATGCCGGATCTCGCTTTCTGCCTTTTTTAATTCAGTGATATCCATAAAAGACAAAACGCTTTTCTGCGTTCCGTGCACAAGATCAACCGTAATGTAAATATTCCTTATATCTCCCTGCCTGGTAACGAACCTGATCTCATAGTTATTCGGGGTAGAAGCAGGATCAATTCTTCGTAAATTATGATAATGGAGCATCTTTTCAAGGTCGTTTTTAGCAACAAATTCTGTCCAGCTTTTTTTGGACTGCAATTCGTCACTTGAATAACCTGATAATTTTTGAAATTGCATATTTGCAAGGGAAATTGTGGTATCTCCCTCGCTTATAATTGTAGCGGTTCCGGTATTTTCAAAAACAGTCTTGTACAATTCATCTGATTTTTCCATAAAATACGTCTCTCGACAAAATTTATTTTAACTAAAGTGCAAGAATACGTAAAGGTTTATTTAATCTTTTCATGGATATTCCCTGTGGTAAAGGGCGGTATAATCCCTGTGTTGTGTGTGGCTGAATATTGCATTTACTTATGATAAAAGAGTCCGCCGGCGAAACTGACAGATGATTGACCATCGGTCCATTGTTTGTAACCGACAATTTCTCCTGTGCTGCCTTCGAGCAGTTTTAACTGGAAATATATAGGCGTCAGTCCGCATATCCTGCGTCTATCTCCTTCATTTTGAATTGTTTTAAAGAAACCGTCTGCGTCAACGTTGCTTATACATCTTAAAAGCTCTTCGTCTTTTGTGCTGGATTGATTGAGTGTCGGGGCATCAAGGCCGTACTTGTCTCCGAATTGCGCCCCAATATGCGCAAGGTCGGCTCCTGATATAATGATATACGGTTTTCCGTATATGGCGAGAACAGATTTAAAATTATCAATAATATCGCTTATTTCCTGGTCTGTTTCAATATTCCTGCTGCCGGTTATGTGCTCATACAATGAGCCTGTAAGGATAGGTAAAATCTCGAAATCATCCTGGATTATGAACTGAATCAACGGCAACTGGAGTTCGATTGAGTGCTCGTTTCTATGAGGCCACTCATCAATATAGCCTTTCAGTACATCATTATCATTAATGAGCCTGCAAAATTCTTCCGAGTTTTGTATTATATCAAGGGGTGTTGAGAAGCTTTTCGATGATATACTCCATATTTTTTCCGTGGGGTAGTGTGATGTGCCGAATATGATGAGAAGGGACTTTTCCTGGCCTTTTAAGGAGCTGTAGGTATCACGGTACACCTCTGCACCCCTTCCGTAATCAATATGGGGAGCAAGTAAGCCCGTAATCCCGCCCTTGCTGCTTTTTGGTGCTCCTTTTTTTTCTGTCCTGAACATTTCATCAAGAAAGGCAAGCAATTCCATCCTGTTTGCCAGATAACTCTTTCCCGCATGATACGGTTTTCTTACAGGATCGTTTTTATATGTTTCTTTCAGTGCGGCAAGATGCTGTTTAAAGTTTTCGCTGAACAGGAGCAGGTTTTTATCCATATCTTCAACGAGTTGCTGAATATGCTCGATGTATAGAAGTTCGCCGAAGCCCTTCATGTATTCTGTCTGAATATCCCGCAAAGACCTTGTTCCGTCCATAAGAGAAAGAAGAAAAACCAGATCTTTTGACACAATAAGGGGATTTTCCATAATCCCTTCCGCGTCTTTCAGCAGTATCAGTTCTTTCCCTTCCTGTTTGAAGGGATGCGCTTCAATATATCGTATTCTGGGGAAGTCCATAGAAATTATATAGCACAATCACGACAAAGAGGCAAAAAGCAGTTCAAATCCATCGGATTGTCAAAACTAACAAACCCACAGCAGATCTGCGAAGTATGGCGAGGAGTGTTTAATATTTTGAAACCCCGGTTTCTCATCCGGGGTTTCAAAATTAAAACTAAATAATCTCAACAGCCCCGCTTTCAATATTGTAGTACGCGCCTGCTATTTTTAGTTTTTTATTTTCCACCAATTCAGACAGAACAGGTTTTGAATTTGAAATCTGGCTGACAACAAGTTCCACATTGGCTTTAATGGCATTATCAAGCAGATCCCCCGATTGGTTTCTTGCTTTTTCTACTGCAGGGGCTATAGCATTTACAATGCAGCCGATATGACCATGCGCTTCACCGCCCTGGACAGTGGCGCTTACTGCGCCGCATTTTCCGTGACCGAGCACTACGACAAGCTCGGTACCCAGGTGGCCGACAGCATACTCAATGCTTCCGAGAGCGGCATCATCGACAATATTACCTGCCACACGTATAACAAAAAGGTCGCCTAAACCCTGGTCAAAGATGATTTCCGGAGGTATGCGTGAATCTGAGCAGCCTACAATTATTGCAAAAGGTTTCTGACCTTTTGAGACCTCAGCGCGCCGATCAGCGGTCTGATTCGGATGAATAGGCCCTGAAGCAGTGAACCGTTTATTACCTTCTATCAGTTTTTGCATAGCGTCGTCAATTTTCATTTGTCACCCTCCTTAATTATTTTTGTAATCGCTGCTCATGATTTTTGTTCCTGACCCCTGAACCCCGGCTGATAAATTAAGATAGTTCGCAATTTTCATTACTGTGCTGCTATATATTATACTCATATATTAAAAGATTCACAAGAAATCATCAAGCGATTTTAAAAAGTCGGCAAAAGCCGTTTATCAATAATCATAGTCCTTTGTTTATATAAAAAAACGCGATAAATTGTCGTTAAAATCTTTTATTGTATACAGATTATTGCAGAATAACGGCTTATCAGTTTTGGGTAATTGCCGATTTTATTTGAATTATTAACAATGATGTTTTGCGACACTATTATTGTGAAAATATTAACAAAATTCTATTGACAACATATATATAGATGTTTAAAATTAAACGTTCTAAACAGCAAGCTAAATAGCAGCATAATCAATATTAATCAGGAGGCTGAAATGGCAGAGGAGAAAACGATGGATAGGTTTCCCCCATCAAAAGAGTTTGTTGACCAGGCTTATATTAAAAGCAGGTCAGAGTATGAAGTGATGTGGAAAAAATCAGTGGAAGATCCGGAAGCATTCTGGGGCGATGTAGCAAAGGATCTGTTCTGGTTCAAACCGTGGTTAAAGGTTAACAGGGAAGATTTTGCCAAAGGCCAGGTGGAATGGTTTGTCGGCGGTAAGACAAATATCTCTTATAACTGTCTTGATTTTCAGGTTGAAAAGGGAAAAGGCGATAATGTAGCGCTTATTTTTCAGGGCGAGCCCGAAGATGATGTTAAGAAATACACATACAAACAGATGCTGACCGAAGTTTCCAAATTTGCAAACGTCCTGAAGAAAAAAGGCGTCCGCAAGGGTGACAGGGTTGCAATTTATCTTCCTATGATCGGTGAGCTTCCTATCGCAATGCTTGCATGCGCAAGAATCGGCGCTGTCCACACAATCGTCTTCGGCGGTTTTTCTGCTGAGGCTTTGAGAGACAGGGTTCTTGATGCCGGCGCAAAGGTTGTCATCACTGCAAACGGTTACTGGAGATCAGGGAAACACGTAAGCTCCAAGGCGAATTCAGACATAGCTTGCGATCTTTCTGCAAAAGAAGGCCACACTGTTGATAAAGTTATCGTAGTGAAGAGGCTCGACAATTTTGATGTTCCCATGAAGGCAGGAAGAGACACATACTGGAACGATGAGATGGCTGCATCCGATATTAGCGATGTATGTCCTGCAGAGGAAATGGACGCAGAAGACCCGTTGTTTATCCTTTACACATCAGGTTCAACAGGCAAACCGAAAGGCGTGCTTCATACCGTAGGCGGCTACATGGTCTACACATACCTTACATTCAAATATATCTTTGACTATAAAGACAAAGAAATTTTCTTTTGTACCGCAGATATCGGCTGGGTTACAGGCCACTCCTATATAGTTTACGGACCCTTTGCAAACGGCGCAACTTCCGTAATGTTCGAGTCGGTTCCTACATTCCCGAACCCTGACAGGTTCTGGCAGATAGTGGAGAAGTTCAAAGTTAATAGTTTCTATACAGCGCCGACGGCAATCAGAGCCCTTGCAAAAGAAGGCGATAAGTGGCCAAAGGGAAGAGACCTTTCATCTCTGAAACTTCTCGGATCAGTCGGTGAGCCTATCGGTCCTGAGGCATGGCTATGGTATTATAACAACGTAGGCGGCGGAAGATGCCCCATCGTAGATACCTGGTGGCAGACAGAGACAGGCGGCATTCTTATTACCGGTCTTCCCGGCGCATGGGCGCAGAAGCCGGGTTCAGCATCACTTCCGTTTTTTGGCGTTCATCCTCGCGCGCTACAGTCAAGATCATCGGCAGACCTGCCGGCAGTTGACGCACCGGTAAATGAACAGGGCGAACTTTGCATTACAAGGTCATGGCCCGGCATGATGAGAGGCGTTTTCGGCGAACCTGAAAGATTTTTCAATACATATTTTGTACAGCAGCCCGGCTTTTATTTCTCCGGCGACGGTGCAAGAAAAGATGAAGACGGCTATTTCTGGTTAATGGGTCGCATTGATGACGTCGTCAATGTATCAGGCCACAGAATGGGTACTGCAGAAGTTGAGGCAGCTCTGAATTCCTTTGCTGTAGCAGTTGCGGAGTCAGCAGTTGTCGGTTTCCCGCATGACATTAAGGGCGAAGATCTTTATGCCTATATCATTCTTAAATCCGGCGCTGAAGCCAACGACGATCTTAAAAAACAGCTTGTAGCGCATGTAAGAAAAGAGATCGGTCCCATCGCAGCCCCCGGCAAAATCCAGTTCGTATCAGGTCTGCCGAAAACACGTTCCGGTAAGATCATGAGAAGAATCCTGAGAAAGGTAGCTTCAGGCGAGATTGATCAGATTGGCGATATCACAACACTTGCCGATCCTGCAGTAGTTGAAGAGATCGTAAAGGGAAGACAGTAAAATTGTAACAGCACAAACAGGGCCCTCGAGGGAAATCCTCGGGGGCCTTTTTTATGGCATCTTCTAATTGTTTATGGAGTGAATTTATGTCTTTCACGACTAATTCCACTAAGGAATATCACCTGAACCGGTTGAATTCGCTGGGATGGGAACTGACGATATGCAACGCCCTTTATCCGGAAAATACTCCAATCAGGATGATGCTTTCAAGGAACGATTCTTACGGACACCTCCTCTATGACTATCTAAACCGATTTATGCCTATGGGAAATGTCAAGAAGGTTGTTGAAATAGGCGGGGGTTATGGCTATCTGATGAAGGATTTCCTTGACAGGAATAAATCATTGGAACCTTGCATGATTGATATTTCTCAATTCCTTCTCGGAAAACAAAAAGAAACCCTTGGACAGCAGAATGTTTTCTACAGAGCGGAAGATTTTCTGGAAACAGATCCGGCTATACTTGCAGGATTCGATCTGGCCATTCTGAATGAAAACCTGGGAGATTTTCCTACTATAACCAACATGACGCATGAAATATTTCAATCATCTTTTGAAATTGCTGACCCGACTCTGAAGAGGGTGCTCAATTTGTTTAAAAAGTACAATTTTAATCAACCAAAACATGAGGTGTTTAATCTGAATATCGGCGCTATAGAAGCTTTGGAAAAGCTTTGCCGTTCCGGTATTCCCTATATTTATCTCAGTGAGCATAGCTGTGAAGCTGTTGTACCGGGATCACTGCGTTCGCTTGTTAAAATTGAATCCACAGGGAACCCGGAGAGGATTTCACTCATGGGCCATGATGAATACTCAGTCAAGTTTTCCTATCTTCAGCAAGTTGCCCATGTCTGTAATTACAAAAGCATTCGCGGGTGCTTCGCGGATTTTATAACCTTTGATATGACGGAAAAACTGAAATTTTCCTTATCATCAGGCGGCAACTATTCCGATGAAGACGAGATAATCTGCCAGTTTGTCGAAGACCTATACAAATACGAATACCTCATTCTGATAAGATAGAAACAATTCCAGTGATATAAAAATTACATTGTTCGGGCTGATATTATTCCGGTGGATTATACGATAGCCATTTCCAGAGTTCTGAAATTCTATGGGCTACAAAATAAGTAAATATCAGGACAATAAAGACGCAGATTAAAGTAGCAACAACAATATTCCATTTCATTTTGGTAAGCTGCTCCTGAACATCATCTACATAAATCCCGCTGCCGACAACCCAACCCCAGGGCTTATACAGTTTTACATAAGATAATTTTGGAACCGGTTTGGTTGTTCCCGGCTTAGGCCACATGTAACTTACAAAACCTTCTCCTTTTTCATTGCATAGATTTACCATTTCAATAAAAAGATATTTTCCTGTCGGGTCCTGGTCTTTAGACAGGTTCTTGCCGTTGAGTTCAGGGAACATAGGGTGCATGAGCATTTTCGGTTCAAGATTATTTATCCAGAAATAATCGTTATCCCGGTAGCGCAGTTGTTTTATTACGGACAGGGCTCTCTTCTGTGCTTCTTCTGTTGTAAATTCCCCTCCGTCAGCCCTATTTGCATAGGCGGTGACAAGCGTATACGAGATATCCAGCACATCCTTGGAGGCGTTTCTCTTTTCTTCCATTAATTTATTTTCTACAAGAGGAATGAGGTAGAAAAATGATGATATCATAATGAGAAGGTTAAGTATTATGGATATACTCATTACTTTTTGAAAGATGCCCCAATCTTTAAAATATAAAAAATTCATATACTTTCCTTAATATTATTAGTGATATTAACTCTTAAAAGCTGATCAGTCAAGCCTTTTCCCCTTAACATGAGAGTGCGTTTCCTTATTTTTCAATAGGTGCCGTATACGGGTTTTTTATCGCTTTAAGGCGTGAATGATTGGCGATATTGTCATAAATAGTTTTTATAAATTGTTGAACAGCCTGGATTTCTTCCGAATCCTCTGTCACGATATAAGTTTTGTGTACATTTGAGTTAAAGTCGAAAAGCGTTATATGAAGGCCATCGGTTTTAGTTGTTAATATTTCTGCAAAAATCTCCTGATCATACATAAAGTATATGACATAGTAAGAAGACTCTATCAGTGTTCCTTTACAATGGCCGGCAGTAAAGTTGATTATATTATACGCAATATCCCTTATGGTGTTTGATACGATGCTTTCAATGTGTTTTCTCACAGTCTGATCCGTAAGAGATCTGCCGATTTCAATCTCAAAGGCATTCAGTTCTAACGGGTTGTCTATCCCTGAAAGTTCATTAAGATTGTTAGCATAGTGAATAATCTCACTATGGGTATATTTCTCCTTGTTCCATAATTTTTCGAAAAGCAAATTTGAAACAGGCCAGGGCAGGTTTTTTTGCGCGTCGATAAAAAGATTCCTTCGCAAGGTTTTATCAAAGAAATTTTCCACTCCCATCCTTGCTATGCGACCATCAACATAGATTCCCCAGATATGGTTATATGTTTCACGTGTTTTATGCTCCCATGTTCCGTGAGGCACAATTTTTGTGTCATAATTAAAATCCTGGTCAAAAGCATCAGAAATATATAGAAAGAGCCGATGGATTCTGCCGGATAAAAAGATGTTGTTTGTCCACAAACATAGCTTAACGTCTTTATAACCATTTCGTTTTTTTAAAAGTATTATTTTTTCATTCCATGGTGAATCAACTTCTTCGATACGTATGTCTTTAATCACTTTTGATATAGGTAGTGAGTCCAAAATATTTCGTGCAATATTACTTTTTAGTGTCATCCTGTTTGTTGCCTTTAAAGTATGTAGCAAGGTATTAATATCCTATAAATAGCGCTTTTATTTAAACTTAAAGCAAAATCTGATCAAACAAAAAGGAGGAAAGATCTTTTATATGTCAAATCTTTCCTCCCGGATATCTTAACACAAACCTATTGTTATGGCCACTCTGTTTTGTACGTTACTGCAAGGATAAATCCTACCACCAACATGCCTGCTGCCGTAAAAAGAGCGCCTTCGTAATTCTGTGTTGCTTCCTTTACACGGGCGAATATAAGAGGCCCTGCAATACCGGCGCAACTCCATGCTGTAAGCATTGTCCCGTAAACTCTGCCTATATAGGCAGGCCCAAAAGTATCTGCAGCAAAGGCAGGCATGGTGGCGAAACCTCCTCCGTAGCAGGCAAGAAGGTAACTTGCCATGATGCCGAACATGATGACATTGGCTATTTTCGGTAGGAGCATATACAGGACAGCTTGTGTAATGAACATGATGGCAAATACGGCTTTCCTTCCGATTGCATCAGAGAGCCACGACCACAATAATCTTCCGAGTCCGTTAAAGATTGAAGCAATGGCAAGTACGGTACCGGCTGTTATAGCCAATGCCTTTAGTTGTTCCGGTGTCGGCTGGCCTTGTATGGTGCTTTTTAACACGTCCTGAGCCATGGGGGATAACTGTGAAATTAAACCGATGCCCGCTGAAACATTTAAGAAGAGCATGAGCCATAACGTCCACCACTGTCTGGTTTTAATGGCAGCATTAAATGTAATGGAATCTGCTGCTGATTTGCCTTTAGCTGATGCGGGTTTAAAACCGGCCGGCAACCATCCCGGAGGAGGATTCGTATAAAGCTGCGCAGCGCCTGTTACAAGAATTAAAAATATGACTCCCCATATGAAATATGTATTTGCCACTCCGATACTGATAACCATCTTGGGCGCAATCTGACCCATAAAAAATGCCCCTGCCCCGAAGCCCATAACAGCCAAACCGGTTACCAAGCCTCTTTTATCAGGAAACCAGCGAATAAGGGTTGCAATGGGCGTTACATAACCGAATCCGTTACCTATTCCGCCGATAATACCGTAAGCGATATAAAGAAGGGTTAGATTTCCCATCTTGTCGGCAACTCCTGTAAGGATTGTCCCGATGCCGAATAAAATTCCGCCGATGGTAGCTACAAATCGGGGACCTTTTTTGTCTACCAGAGTTCCGCCGAAAACAGCTGAAATGCCGATTACTGCCATTAGAATCATAAATGCAGCCTGAGTGCCTGTTTCACTCCACCCATGAGCAGTCATGAGAGGCTTTTTAAAAACCGACCAGGCATATACAGTTCCAAGACAAAGCTGCATAACAACCGCAGCTCCTGCAATAATCCATCTTTTAGTTTCCAAGTTTGTATTACCCATAATTGCTTACCTCCTGAGTTCAATTAATTAAATTATTCACATAATACATATGATTGCCATACAATTAATTTATTATTCCCTCATACTTTTCCCATGGTAAAGTATGAATATTTTTAACAGAGGCACTTTTTTCTGACGCCGCGTAACTTGATGCAAGAAAATTCATAAATTTATATTAAACAATTACTTTGGTGAATGCAATATTTATTTGCGAAATATATCACAATCGATATTACTAAACAACTTTGTGTCATTAGAGGATTTCCATACTATGCGAAATATATCACAATGTATTTAAATTAATACTGTAGTATTTTTTGAATATTTGCTTTAGGCTATAAAAACGAATTAAAAATGAAATTAAAAACTTTAATAAATTGAGATGGTAGAAATTCATTTGTAAAATAAAATATACAGAAAGCATGTTAAGAATAGACTTTTATAAAAATTTATTTTAAACATTTTTTATATATTTTTACTGTTCATTTTATGTAAATATACAGAATAAAGATTAAATAGAATTATAGTTATAATGATACACTGAATTATGTTAAATTTTGTAAATAGAAATAGTATAGTATTTCTATTGAGTATATTAAAAAGCAAAAATAAAAAAGAATTCAACTTATTAGTGGTTAAAACAGTTCCAAAAAAATGTAACATGTTGTAATGACAACAAGATTGAGGAACAGATAATGAAAATTCTTTTTTCAACAGGATCGTTGATGCATATGCCGATCGAGGAAGTATTTTTGCTGGCTAAAGATGCTGGTTTTGATGGTTGCGAATTTGTAATAGGAAAGAATTTTAACAGAAAGAATTATGAAAAAGATGTTGAAAAGTGCTTGAGTATTCTTCCAATATTTTCCATGCATGCACCATATATGCATATTGCGGAGTGGGGCAATGAAATCCAAGCTCTTAATCGAAGCATAGAGCTTGCGAAAAGGTTTAATGTACAGGTTGTGACTTTCCATCCTCCTTCGTGGTTGGCAAGAGAAGTACGATTTTACAGATGGTTTAAAAACGTAAACGATTTTCAGAAAGAACTTGATTGCGAGAATGTTTTTCTTGATATAGAGAACATGCCTCTCATAAAGTTAATGATTCCCCCCTATTTTATAAATAACTTTAAAAAAATAATTAAATTCGGATTAAAGAAAAACCTGTATTTTACATATGATATTACTCACATTGGGACATACGGGTATGACATTGTCAATGGATTTTTTGCTTATCATGATACTGGACGTTTAAAGAATATACACCTGAGCGATTACAGTCTTTGGAGAGAGAAGAGCCATCTGGGAATAGGCAGAGGCGAATTGCCCATAGTAAGATTGCTGAATACTATGAGAAGATTAGGATATAACGGATTTGTTACCCTTGAAGTCGCCCCTAACGAATTGCCCAGAACCCGTGAATGGTTGCTTAAGGTAATGAGTTATTCCTCGTCCCTCCTGAAATTGCATCTTGATGGGGATGTAGACCTGAATGACCTTTCAATTTTATCGTAAATGAATCACCCCGCCGCAAGCAGACGGGGTATTGAGGGCGAGATAAGAATATGAAATCGTTTTGAAGCAAGCTTCGGGGTGTTAACCCGTGGGGCAATCAACATAATCATAATATATGTATAGTATATATAGTAATATAGATGCGCTTTTGTTGAATGTTTTTTTGGAATATATGACAATGATGTCAAAATATTTTATTGACAATTATAAAGTGATTGGTTTAAGTTATCCCACTTTTAAGAGGGGTATGTGAAGCTTTTCTGTTTTTTGTGTGATGGGATCTCCTAAATGGTTTTAGGGTGAGTCATCTTAAACATTCAGCTATATAACAGCGTTGTTATATACAAAAAACAGCTTGGATGCCTGAAAATCAAAATTTTAGAGGAGGGTTTTATGGGAAAGAGTGTACATGATATTGTGAATTCACCGAAATTCAAGAGTCTTGTAGTTACTCGATGGACAGTCAGTTTTATACTTACGGCGTTGCTTTTTGTTGTGTATTATGGGTACATCCTACTTATTGCCTACAATAAGGAATTCCTTGCGGAAAAAATAGGTGTCTACACCAACTACGGCATTGTTCTCGGCGTGTTAGTCATAGTCCTCGCCTGGATACTTACTATTATTTATGTTATATGGGCAAACTTCTCATATGATATAAAAGTAGAAGAACTGAAGAAAGAATTACGATAGGGCAAGGAGGAAAGACATGCAAACAAGTTTAGGAGAACCTAATTTTATATCAATTTTGTTTTTTGCGATATTTATATTCTTTACGCTCATGGTTACTTATTGGGCGGCAAAGAAGACAAAGACAGCCGCCGAATATTATGCTGCCGGCAGGAGCGTAACAGGTTTTCAGAACGGCATGGCATTGGCCGGCGACTACATGTCTGCCGCTTCATTCCTGGGCATAGCCGGTATGGTGTCCTTGAAAGGCTATGATGGTATGATTTATGCTACGGGGTGGCTTGTTGGGTGGCCGGCGCTTATGTTCCTTATCGCAGAACCATTAAGGAATCTCGGCAAATTTACCTTTGCGGATGTTGTTGCCTTTAGACTTAAACAGACGCCTATAAGGATTGCTGGCGCCATTGGCGGTATCCTTGTTGTCCTTGCGTACACAATCGCTCAGATGGTCGGATCGGGCAGTTTAATCAAGCTTATGTTCGGAATACCTTACGAAATGGCTGAAATTATTGTTGGCTGTGTAATGCTCTGCTACGTGCTTTTTGGTGGTATGCTTGCCACTACATGGGTACAGATCATCAAGGCATGTTTACTCCTTTTTGGTGTTACCCTCCTTTTACTGCTTGGTTTGTCAAAGTTCGGGTTTAATCCGGGCAACGTTTACGGCGCAGTGCAGAATCTTCCAGCGATCGGGCAGAAAATGCTACAACCAGGCGGTCTTGTGACGAACCCTCTTGACGCAATTTCCCTTGGTCTTGCCCTTATGCTCGGACTTCTTGGCCTGCCGCATATTTTAATGAGATTTTTTACCGTTCCTAATGCTAAAGAGGCAAGAAAATCAGTTGCTTATGCCACAACTTTTATAGGATATTTCTATTGCATTATCCCGGTAGTGGGTTTTATGGCCGCAGTCCTGGTGGGGAAGGATTTGATTGTAAAGATGGACAAAGGCGGGAACATGGCGGCGTTGTTGCTCAGTGAGCTTCTTGGCGGTACGCCTTTCATGGGATTTATTGCTGCCGTTGCATTTGCAACTATCCTTGCGGTTGTCGCGGGGCTCACGCTTTCAGCAGCTTCAGCTATGTCTCATGATATTTTTGTGTCCGTATTCAGAAAGGGACATGCAAGTGAAGCGGAACAGGTAAAGGTAGCGAGAATTTCAGTAATTATTTTCGGTATTGTGGCTATTGGTCTCGGTATCCTTTTTAAGGGCCAGAATGTTGCCTTTATGGTCGGACTTGCCTTTGCAATTGCTGCAAGCGGCAATTTCCCGGCGCTCTTTATGTCAATTATATGGAAGAAATTTACAACAGCCGGCGCAGTTGCATCGATCTTAATAGGTTCAATATCGGCAACAGTTTTCATTATCTTAAGCCCAACCGTTTGGGTTGATGTATTTAAGTACAAAGAAGCAATTTTCCCATTAAAGAATCCTGCAATAGTTTCAATGACGCTATCTTTTGTATGCGGAATATTAGCTTCATTGATATGGCCGGATAAAGAAGCTGAGCAGAAATTTGAAGATGAAAAACTAAGGACATATCTTGGTATAGGCGCAGAATAAGATAAACATTAAAAAAAGGGGCCTTAGCGCCCCTTTTTTTAATGTTTTATTAGTTGTTCAAAGGGAACTGAATTGTTAAAAGAAGAATCACTTTATTTTGTTAAAGTCAGAGAAGTCTATAAAAAAGATATATTTGTCTGTAATATTGATATGTCTGCATTTCATATTGCAGTGCTGATGAAAGAGAAGAATGTTTCCGGTGTCGTAGTATCAGAAAATGATATACCTGTTGGTATGGTTACTGACAGAGATTTGAGGAATAAGGTTCTGGCAGAAGGATTAGATCCATCTTGCGTATATCTCTCGTCGATCATGGGCAAGCCTCTAATTAAAGTTAAAGAAGATGATTTTCTTTCTGAAGCTGTTTATAAAATGATGAAGAATCATGTGCACAGGCTTGCCGTAGTGGAAGAAAACGGAAAATTATTGGGAGTTATTACAGATACAGACATAATAAGGTTTCAGACTGACATAGCTCTATATTTCATGAAGGACCTGGAATCTGCAGGTACTATGGATGATCTTAAAACTATTAACAATAATATGCTCAAGTATATAACAAATCTATTTAATGCCCAGATTAAGCCCAGGGACCTTATAAGGTTGATTTCATACTTGAATGATTTGATTATTTCAAAGGTAATAAAACTTCTGTTTGAACATGAAATGCCTGTTTTATCGAAAAAGTTTGCTTTTCTTGTCCTGGGGAGCGAAGGCAGGATGGAACAGACCCTTAAAACAGATCAGGACAATGCAATTGTATACATTGATGAAATTCAGGAAAAAGAACTCAGAATGCTTGAGGACTTTTCTGTAAAGCTGATTGATAGCCTTGTAGATATAGGTTTTCCTTCCTGCCCCGGCGGTATTATGGCAAAAAATGTGCTTTGGAGAAGGAGTCTTTCCGATTGGAGTGAAGCAGTAAAAGGATGGGTCGGTGTGCCTACCCCGGAAAATATCCTTAATTACAGTATGTTTTCTGATTTGAGAACAGTCTATGGTGATATAGATTTGGAGAAAAGATTAAAAGAGCGGGTTTTAAATGTTATTAAGCAAAACCATGTTTTTCTTGCACATATGGCTAATAATATTTTGAGGTTCAAACCGCCTCTTAATTTTCTTGGCGGATTCAAAGTTGAAAAAAAAGGTGAACATGCAGGTAAGCTGGATATTAAAATGACAGGGATATTTCCGCTAACCGAGGGAATCAAGATTCTTGCGCTTGAAGCTGGAATAATGGATGGCGGAACCAGTGATAAAATCAATAAATTAATGGGGAAAAACATCGTACCGGATGATGAGTTGCATGAGGTTGAAGCAAGCCTCGATTTTTTCATATATACAAGACTTAAAAGCCAGATAAGGCGGGCATCAATGGATTTAGAGCCGACAAACTATATAGACCCGATGGAGTTAAGCGAAGTTGAGAGAGAAAAGCTGAAAGTGGGTTTTTCAATGGTAAAAACATTTCAGAATTTTTTATCAGAAAGATATAAAGTTAGTTTTATTGCAGGGTAAATAGTTTTTTATAGAATTAATACAAAACAACTATAAGTGAACTCAATTAAAAAAAACCTACAAATCAATTGATTATTATTTAAATGGATTGCATTCAATAGTCTAAAATATCAATCAAATAAAATTTCTTGATATTTATTTGAAAAACAACCCACTTTAGGTATACCGGATAAGCTAAATATGGTAAATTATGAGCCATAATTTACCGATACCGCATTTTTATTCCAACGACACAGACGCGTAACTACCATTTCTGATATTATGCAAGCCCTAATTAATGCCATGACACTTTAAAACATTACTATAAGATCAGGCAAAAAATAAAAAACTATTTAGTTAGCAATACAGGACACTTAGCCCCTTTTAAAACATTTCTCGCAACGCTTCCAAGAAGATATTTTGAAATGCCCGTTCTCCCGAGAGACGCAATGACAATAAGATCTATATTTTTATCCTGCTCTTCTTTTAATATTTCTTCGTAAGATACGCCAACTCTAATATTTGTGATAATCTCTATGCTTTTATCTTCATAAAATTTTGCATATTGCTTTTGCATTTTTTCTTTGGCTAAAGCAAGAATCTTGCTTTCAAGCTCCTGTACAACTTCAATCCCAATAGAATATTCATCAACGGTCTGAATCGTATGTTCTTCAACAACGTGAAAAAGAAAAACCTTTGCATTATATTGCTTTGCAATATCAATTGCCTGGCTCAATGCCTTGTTCGAATATTCAGAAAAGTCTGTGGGAACAAGAATTTTTGTTGGTTTAAGCATATTACGTTCCTCCTAAATTAAATGAATTTAAATTAATAACTTTTATGTGTTAAATAATATCATGCAAATAGCGCTTGTCAACAGGAAAGCCTCAACCTGCTTTGTGACAATACTGATTGAGATTCCATCCACGCAATAATTATGCTGTTAAAACAAGGCCTTTGCAAAACTCTAAAATGCTGTCATGCTGGCAAAAAAGGTACCAAGAATTAGTTAAATATACAGGATTCCGCCTTTAATCGGAATGATAGAAAAGAGTGAGCATGCTACTTTTGAAATGGTTTTTATGATATTATTCTTTAATCATGGTCGAAAACAATCATTTTACAATTTTATTGATGAATATTGTTGCCCAAATGTCCTTGATTATCAGGAAAATTCTCTTGACATGAAAGGCAAAATCGTTTAACATACCAAAGTTTTCGCTGAGCTTGATTTCCCTTAAAAATATTAGGGAATTATTTTTTTTGGAGGATATTGATGCCTACTATTAATCAATTAGTGAGGCTTGGGAGAGAAGTCGTTAAAAAGAAGAGTTCCTCTCCGGCACTTACGAATTGTCCGCAAAAGAGAGGAGTTTGTGTAAGGGTTTATACAACGACTCCTAAAAAACCGAATTCGGCATTAAGAAAGGTTGCCCGTGTGAGATTAACCAACGGTATTGAGGTCACCACATATATACCCGGTATCGGCCACAACCTTCAAGAGCACTCGGTTGTCCTCATAAGGGGCGGCAGAGTTAAGGATTTACCTGGTGTAAGATACCATATAATCAGAGGATCGCTTGATGCAAGCGGTGTGGCAAACAGAAAGAAAAGCAGATCCAAATACGGTGCAAAAAGACCTAAACAGTAGATAATTTTGAACGATAGTAAATAGAGGAGTTTAAAGCATGCCAAGAAAGGGACACGTTTCGACAAGGGAAAAATTGCCTGATTTAAAATACAATGATCTCCTTGTGCAGAGGTTGATATGTTGTGTTATGTTGGACGGGAAGAAAAGCACGGCAACAAAAATAGTTTACGGTGCTTTTAACGTTATTGAAGACAAACTGAAAGACGATCCGCTAAAGGCATTTCATAAGGCTGTAGAAAATATCAGACCTGAAATAGAAGTTAAAGCAAGAAGGGTTGGAGGAGCAACATATCAGGTTCCGGTTGAGGTAAGATCAAATCGGAAAATGTCGCTGGGCATAAGATGGCTTATAAGATATGCAAGGGAAAGATCAGAAAGAACAATGAGAGAAAAACTTGCAGGAGAGATCCTTGATGCTTGCAACAACAAGGGCGGTGCAGTAAAAAAGAGAGAAGATACCCACAAGATGGCCGAAGCGAACAAGGCGTTTGCTCACTACAGGTGGTAAATCTAAGGTAAAATGAATGAATCAAATTGTTAGAAATGTAGGTATTATGGCGCATATTGACGCCGGAAAAACGACCGCTACAGAGAGAATGCTCTTCTATACAGGCGTTAACAACAGGATAGGTGAAGTTGACGACGGTGCTTCAACTATGGACTGGATGGAAGAAGAAAAAGAAAGAGGAATTACTATAACCGCTGCAGCAACCACTTGTTTCTGGAGAGAACACAGGATTAATATCATAGATACACCGGGACATATAGATTTTACGATAGAAGTGGGAAGGTCGCTCAGAGTGCTTGATGGCGCGGTGGCATTATTTTCAGCAGTGGAAGGTGTTGAACCTCAATCAGAGACTGTCTGGAGACAGGCTGACAGATACAGGGTTCCAAGAATTGCATATGTAAACAAGATGGACAGATCCGGCGCTGATTTTGAGAACTGTGTCCGGATGATACGAGAAAATTTGAAGGCAAATCCTTTGGTTCTCCATTTTCCCATCATGAACGAAGATGGGTTTATAGGGACTGTTGATGTAATAAAAAACAAAGCAATTTTATATGATAAAGACAGGCTGGGTTTTGATTTCACTGTCTGTGAAGTGCCTGAATCACTTAAAAATAAAGCTGATAATGCCAGAATAAATATGATGGAGATGCTTTCAGGTGTGGAAGACAGCTTTATGGAGAAGTATCTGGAAGGATATGAGATTGATGAGGCAAGTATTAGAGAAGCGATAAGAAAAGGGACTTTAAGCGGGGCTGTTACGCCGGTCCTGTGTGGAAGCGCATTTAAGAATAAAGGAGTTCAACCGCTTCTTGATGCAATTGTTGATTATCTTCCTTCACCGAAGGATGTATCCCCTTATCAATATTGGACTGAAGAAGGGACGGAAGGGGCTTTTGAAGGCACAAACGACGAGCCATTCAGCGGGCTCATATTCAAGATAATGAATGACCCTTTTGTTGGTCATTTGAGTTACATAAGGGTCTATTCAGGTGTATTAAAAACCGGTGATACTGTAATGAATTGCGCGCAGTCAAAAACAGAGAGAGTCGGCAGAATACTGAGACTTCATGCGAACAAGAGAGAAGAAGTGAAGAAAGTAGAAGCAGGCGATATTTGCGCAATTGTAGGTTTGAAAGGAGTGTCAACTGGAGATACTCTTACCCATCCTGGATTAGAAGTTTTTTTCGAGAACATAGAAGTTCCGATTCCTGTGGTTTCCTGTGCGATAACACCAAGAAAAAAGGATGATCTGAAGAAAATGTGGCTTGTTTTTAACAGGTATACCGTTGAAGATCCATCACTCAATGTCCGCCTTGACAGTGAAACTGGTGAAGTAATACTTTCAGGTATGGGAGAACTTCATCTTGAAATTATTATGGACAGAGCAAAGAGGGAGCACAATCTTGAAATGATATCGTCACCACCGCAAGTGGCGTATAGAGAGACTATAACAAAGAATGTGACAGGTACAGGTAAATACATAAAACAATCAGGCGGGCGCGGCCAGTACGGACATGTAGTGTTAAATATTTCGCCCCTCGAAGGTACTGATTTTGTTTTTGAGAATAAAATAATTGGCGGTTCGATCCCAAGGGAGTACATTTCAAGCATTGAAACAGGAATTAGGGAAACCATGGAAAAAGGTGTTGTTCTTGGGTATCCTATGGTGGATATGAAGGTTGAACTTATTGACGGTTCATATCACGAAGTGGATTCATCGGAGCTTGCCTTTAAACTTGCTGCATCAATGGGCTTAAAAGACGCAGTAAGAAAAGCGAACCCTGTAATTCTTGAACCCATTATGAAGGTTGATATAAGTATACCGAATGATTTTTTAGGCATTGTGATCGGTGATATTTCGTCAAGACGCGGCAGGATTGCAGAGCTTGGTGACAAAAATGGTTTTAAATATATAATTGCACATATGCCATTAGACGAAATGTTCGGTTATACAACCCGTCTGCGCTCGGCAACGCAGGGAAGGGGTAATTTCAGCATGGAGTTTTTTCATTATACTCCAGTACCGCAGCATATTTATGAAACATTAATGAAAAATAGAGAAAAAAATGTAACGGAGGTCCTTTATGGCTAAGAAAAAGTTTGAAAGAAACAAACCACATGTGAACATCGGAACCATAGGACATATAGACCACGGGAAAACAACCCTCACATCTGCTATTACACGGTATCTTTCCAAAGCAGGGATGGCGAGCTGGGTACCCTTCGATCAGATAGATAAAGCTCCGGAAGAGAAGGAAAGGGGCATTACCATTGCTACGGCACACGTGGAATACGAGACAAAAAATCGTCATTATGCCCATGTGGACTGTCCGGGCCACGCAGACTATATCAAGAATATGATCACCGGCGCCGCGCAGATGGATGGCGCTATTCTCGTAGTAGGAGCCAACGACGGTCCTATGCCGCAGACCCGTGAACATATCCTGCTTGCGCGTCAGGTAGGCGTCCCCTGTATGGTTGTATATCTTAATAAGGTTGATATGGTGGATGATCCCGAGTTGATAGAGCTTGTAGAGATGGAGCTTCGTGAACTCCTCACCCTCTATGAATTCCCTGGAGACGATATACCTATAGTAAAAGGAAGTGCATTGAAAGCCCTGGAGTGCGGCTGCGGTAATGCGGAATGTCCCAACTGCAAGAGCATACAGGAGCTTATGGATGCCTGTGATTCATATGTTCCGGAACCTGTCCGCGATACTGATAAACCTTTCCTTATGCCGGTTGAAGATGTTTTCTCTATCTCCGGTCGCGGCACGGTTGTAACAGGCCGTATAGAGAGAGGAATCGTTAAATCGGGTGAAGATGTGGAGATAGTAGGTTTCAGGCCGACTATGAAAACGGTAGCCACCTCTGTTGAAATGTTCAGAAAGATCCTCGACCAGGGCATAGCCGGTGATAACGTCGGCGTACTCCTCCGGGGTATAAAGAAAGATGAAGTCGAGAGGGGTCAGGTACTGGCAAAACCGGGGAGCATAACCCCCCATACGAAGTTTAAAGGCGAGGTCTATATATTAAATAAAGAAGAAGGTGGACGCCATACGCCGTTTTTTACCGGCTATAGACCGCAGTTCTATTTAAGAACCACAGACGTAACCGGTGTGACAAAGCTCCCCGAGGGTGTCGAGATGGTGATGCCCGGTGACAATGTAACTATTAATGTTGAGCTTGTTACCCCCATTGCCCTTGAGAAGGAACTCCGTTTTGCTATCAGGGAAGGTGGAAAGACTGTTGGAGCTGGCGTTGTCACTGAGATTATAGAGTAGAGGGGAAAAAGATGAGGCA
>CAZHHX010000047.1:0-31503 GCA_964532465.1 uncultured Syntrophorhabdaceae bacterium
CTGATATTTCAGTGCCAATGAGGTTTTTCATTATTTTTGATGGTGGATTGAGGTAATGTTTAAGAATATATTCCTCTTCACCATTGCCTTATTTTTCCTTACAGCCTTATCTTATGGAGAACAAGATACATCCAAGACTAACGACTTACCCAAATCTCCATCAATACAGATTTCTGAGCCTTCCGGGAATAATCTGGCTAATGAAGTAAGAACAGGCGCAAGCCATATCAAACTTAGCAAGGCCGATATAGGTAAAACGTTTGATCTCGCAAAAGGAGGTACTCTCGAAATTGCGCTCGATGGCAATCCGACTACCGGTTATCAATGGAGCCTGCTATCAGGAAATGATACGGTGTTAAAACAAATCGACAATTACACCTTTAAGCGAAATCCAGCCCCAAAAAAAATGGTGGGTGTTGGCGGCAAGTTTATATTCAATTTCCAGGCTGTTGGCTTGGGTGTTGCGCAGCTCAAGTTTGCCTTTCAACGCTCCTGGGAAAAGGATGTACCGCCAGTTGAAACATTTGATGTAAGTATCAATGTCAAATAGGCGTTGATACTTACAAGTAACTTAATAAGAATGTGCTTTTCCATTTAGCAAAATAATAAACAATATGCAGTTTTTAGATATATTCCGGATATCCAATAATATCACAATACTTTTCATAGACATAACAGAGTTGGTAGAAATCTAAATTAACCTTCTTCATCTCAAAGCCTTTATATCCTCGAATTTCGTATAGAAATTATTCTAACAAGGAGGAAGATAATTAAAATCCTGATCATTATCGTGTTGCTGATTTTTGGCTGGATTGTGCTCAGCCAGGAGGTTGTAATAATCGACTAATAGCTTACCGGCAGGATCTTTATATTTGATCTTGCCGGTGTATTTGTTGGCTGCAAGAGCTTTATCTCTTTATCAGGCACCCACAGGAAATAAGCCTTTTTCCACATCTGGGACATCTCTCCATGTAACAGTCTTTATGATGATACGCGCCAGGTACCACATGACAGACTGAACATCTTTTTTCTTCATTTTCAGGATATGGTTCACGTGGCAATGAACAGCTATCTTCGAAATCTACATAGCTGTTAAAACAGGTTGTTGTTTTCGGGTAGCCATTGCAACAAGAGCTTCGTCTTCTACGAGGAGGATGGTCTTTTGTTTATTGGTACTCATGGGTTACCTTCCAGATTCAGTTAATTTTAACTCTTTTGCCAACCAGAGGTCTTAACTTAAAACCAGTTCCCCGTATCTCGTAAAGCATATCTCATATTAACACATATTCTCGCAACAAATACTCTATATATCAAATTCCAGAACAAACTTTGTTCCATTATTCCGCTCTACTTTCATACTCCCTTCAAGTTGTTCTGCTAATAGCCCGACAAGCTGCATACCAAAACCTGTAGATGAGTTTGCAATATGAATAGATTCAGGAATGCCAATACCATTATCCTGTACGATAAGTGTTGCATGATTGTCTTTAACTGAAAAGAACACCCCCATTATTCCCTTATCTCTGCCAATAAAAGCATGTTTCATTGTATTTGTAAGCAATTCATTAAGAATCATGCCTAAAGGAGATAATGTTTTTGCATCAAGAATGAAGTCATCAATTTGTTTTTCAACTGTAACAGGTCCATGGTTGGGGAAATTTCTGATAATCTCATCAATCAGAGAGGTAAGATATTCTTTTGCTGATATCTCTCTGAAGTCAGCAGATCGATAAAGTTTATCATAGAGGACCATCATGCTTCGGACACGGTTTTGCGAATCCTGCAGAGCAGCAATGGCTGACGGGTCATTCAATGTATCTGCCTGCAGCGACAATAAACTTGTAATCACGTTCATGTTGTTCTTGATGCGGTGATGTACCTCGCGAAGGAGAAGTTCTTTTTCTGCGAGGAGAGATTTGACCTGGTCCTCGGCAAGTTTACGGTCGGTAATGTCCCGGGTCACACTAATAATGTGCGGAGCCCCTTGCAGAGCGATGATCTTTGCTGATATTATCCCGCTAAGTTGACTGCCGTCTTTATGTTGGAAAACAGCTTCAACGTTTTCACAAGATCCTTTTTCTTGCAGTTGCGTGATAACTTTTTGCCGGTCATCAGAATTTTGCCAGATTTTCAGGTCCGACGTTGATTTTCCAATTGATTCATCACGAGTAAAACCTGAAAGAGCGCTGAACCCCTCGTTGACATATACGATTGAACCGTCACTCAGGCGACTGATGATAGCTGCATCCGGGCTGGTGTTGAAAACCAGATCCATCTCTTCCTTAGCTTCTACCATTTCCGCATTTAATCGCTGGTTGATCATGATGATAAACCCGAATGTCCACAAAATGCTCACGATAATTGCGTCGAGATATGCAGTAACATTGAGCAGTGTTGGAATGAAAAGATTAGGAATAGGAGCACCGGCAAACATCATTGCAGCACGGAACATAAAATAACAGCCATGTACAACAAAAATTGCTGAGGTAAAATTCGCAGAAGCATTTACAGCATGAACCTTATTGATAAAGAGAGCTTGTGCGGACAAAAACGAAACAAATGCCAGGGTAACAGATATGATAATGCCCCGTACCTGGATATTGTTATTCACATAAACAAAATATAAAAGCGCTGCAACAAATAAAACAAAGACTGAAACAATAAGCACTCTGTTTTCTTTTTTATCAAGAAAGCGCATAATGCCGATATATATGAAAAATACCCCTGCAATAAGCAGGACATTCTGGCAAATTATTGCAATCAGATGAATTGAAGGGATTCCGCGCAAGAACATAGATGCAAATGCCATTACCTCTGCAATGCTCCACATCGCCCACCATCCAATCCCTCTAAAGGTTTTATTTGTTAAAGACTGGTGGGTGAATATTACTACCTGAATAATATGGGTAATACCTAATACAAAAACAAGTGTACGGATATCAAGTTGCATTCTTTTTTCCTAATCTTTTTTAGAATTGATAAACAAATTTGAACCAGAGTTTTTCACCTTCTGACCTGTTCTTTACAAGTGCCTCCATCTGGTATTTTAAGATAAAAGCCATCTTATTGTGATTATACCGGAACTGTGGTCCTATAGCAAGGACCTGCCCTTTGTAATCACTCACCTTCTCTCCATTGAGTTCATCATCGGTAATCTGCTTGTAATAATAACCCCCTATGCCTATATTGAATTTATCTATTCTCTTCCCAAGAGTATAGTCAACATGAAATTCCTGACCGGAAAGATAATTGGTGGCGTTGTTTTCAGTATTGAAATCATACATGAGTTTTGTAGATACTTCGTATCCATACTTGTTTAAATATGTGAATGCAAAGGTGGGTTCAAATGTCCAATAGTTTCTGCCTATATTTGCAATATCAAACCTGCTGTAACTTCCCGTAGGTACCTTTACATCAATACCTGCACCAAAATGCCAGTCCGTGAAATGCCATCCTAATAAAAAAGGATTTACCGTCATATCTCCAATACCTGACTTTGACTGGCTCTTCTGGAGGTATGTTATATGGACATTCGCCACAGGCAGAACAATGTGCATCCCAATATCAGCCCCTAAAAACTTCTTGCCGGTTACATGAAGCAACCGGAATCCGTTTCCTGTAACCTCATAAGAAAAGTTGGCAGGAATAGTATGGCTGCTATTGTTCTTGAGTTTGTCTGCGTAATGATAGTTAAAATAATTAAAAAAATATGTGCCGGATGGCGGTAATTTGCCTGTATTAAAATCCTCTGCGCCATTACTGTATGCACCGCCCCCGCTTTCAGTGGCAGCGGAGGGTGTAATGAAGCCTGCCAGTATCATGATAAGGATGTTGGCAACAATGATGGGGAATAAGTAAGGTGTTCGATTACTGAACATCTCTCTACCTGCTTTTTTCACAGGGTGGAAGATGGTCTTCTGCTTCTGTACGTTCATAGTTTACCCTTCGGATCCAAGTAGTTTTAAGTTTTTACCATCTACAAACTGTGATAATTCCCTGAACACATTTATACAGAGACAATTGCATAAACAATTATACATCAAATTCCAAGATAAATTTAGTTCCTTTATCCCGCTCTATTTTTACAACTCCATCAATCTGTTCCGTCAGCATTTGGACAAGCTGAAGGCCGAACCCGCTGGAATTTTCAAGATCGATTGAGTCAGGGATGCCAGTCCCATTGTCTGCAATAATGATTGTTACATGATTGTCTTTTTTCTCTGCAGATACGGTTATTAATCCATCGTTCCTGTCAGAGAAGGCATGTTTCATGGAGTTGGTAATGAGTTCATTTATGATAATTCCAAGGGGAGAGAGAATCCTGACCGGCAGGATAAAATCATCAACTGCAATTTCTGTTTTAATCGGTATGCTGGCATGGAATGTTCCGACAATCTCATGAACTAAAGGCGTAAGATAGTTTTGTGCAGGTATCTCTCCCGGGTTTTCTGAACGATAGAGTTTATCGTACAATACACTCATGCTTTTTAAACGATTTGCTGCATCATTAAGGGCTACCGCAACGGAGGAGTTTTCCTGACTATTTGCCTGTAGTAAAAGAAGACCCATTATAGTGGCCATGTTGTTTTTAATCCTGTGATGTACTTCACGGAGAAGGAGTTCCTTTTCGGAGAGGAGGGATTTAATTTGATCCTCTGCCGATAATCGTTCCATCTCGCCTGCTGCACGAACGGCAACCATTTTCAGTATGGTTTCAGCCAGTTTCTGGTTTACCAGGGGGCTGCGGCTGATTACCGCAATCAGACCTATGGGCTCGCCCGTATGGCTCCAGAGTGTGACACCAACATAGCTCTCTGCCCGCAGTTCTGGTGATAACCTCATCACGGGGAAAGAATTGACACACGCTGGCAGGGAAGCAACAGACTGCCTTTCCTACTACCTCGCCGCAGGGGGTATCCTTAAGGGCATATGTAACATTATCCTCAAACTTACCATCGCACCAGACAGCTACTGTCCGGGCATTAAGTCCGTCTCCTTCGAGACGGTCAATGCAGACAAAATCCATTCCAAGGTTTTTCGCGAGATATGATGCCAGCAACTCAAAAAATCCTTTGCCGGGTTCCATGACTGAAAATTGGGCTAAGAAAGCGAGCACCTCTTCTGTCTTTTTACGCTCGGTAATATCAATGGTAAAACCGGCAAGCATGGGAGGTCTGTCTTCCAGGTTAATGGGGAATTTTATTGTTGTGTAATAATGACCGTCTAATTCTTCATCAACATGAACCAATTTCCCCTCATTAAGAATCCTTTTATCATCTTCCATTATGCTTTTAGCAAGATCGGAAGGAAACAGTTCATCCATGGTTTTCCCCACAATTGCTTCAAGGGGCATTCCCAGCATTTTTTCAAAATTCCGACTCAATTGCATTGCACGGATATTATGATCTTTAAAAAAGACGTATATGGGGCTGTGCTCCATAAAGGCATTAAAAATAACATTCTTTTCTTTTAACACCTCTGCGGTTCGCTTATGCTCAGTTATATCCTCAAAAATGCCCATAATGCCTATGATCTCTCCATATGTGCATCACGGTAAGGAATTTTAGTTATCCATGCCCAGCGTTCCTCGCTGAAGAACCCTATTTCCTTAAGGGTTTTGCCTTTTTTGGTTTTTTGGCCGCCGTTGTCATCATACGCTTGAAGATCGAAGATAATATTAAGAGGTATTACCGATTGCATATATGACCTTTACTTTTTAAATAAAAATACTTTTTGTCCTACAATGGTCTTTTGTCTGTGGACACTCATAAAAATGTACATAAGAAATAGCTGTTTCCCGGGAATGGGTATTTCACGAAAAGTCCGGGCAGCATTTCATCTTACAGGTTTTTGAAAATTGAAACAAAAGCCCTGCCAGAATGTATTAATTGAGCAAAATTAATGACTGAAGAAATCAGAGATATATAATATATATAGATGCGCACAAATTTGCACAATTGAGCAAAAATCTAATATTTGAGCAATTCTTCTTCGCGTGCAATTGTGTCAGCCTTATGTAATAAGATATCAAGTTGACTTTTGCCATAACGGTGATGATTTCTAATCGCATTGACGATCTCATCCCTCCAGGTTTTGTGTGATTCAGAAAAGAGATTGATTACTATTTGTGCACTCTGCAAAGGATGATCTCCTGTAACATAATGCTCTGTATCCCCCGGAGTATGTATTTTGCCGATGTCATGGCCCAATCCTGCCACGATATATTTCGGGACCAATAATTTATATCTGACAATATCACCTTCCTTTTTTAGTAATTGTATGAGAATCCTGACAACCCGGAGAGTATGATTTTTTAGTGAGACATTTGACAAAACCGACCACTGAGAACCAGCCTTGGGGTGTTTATCAACCATTTTGATGGATGAACAGTGACCATGTTCTTCTAATACTTCAATCAGCCTTATTATCCCTGACAGCGCATTAAAATCATTAAATTGACTTCTGTATGGATTTACGAATTCCCTGTACAAACAGTTTGCAATTATATTGGCTGACTCTTCCGGTATAAGCTTGATTACGTTAACTTTTCTGTGGGAAGACACAGAAATAGCTCTTTGTGGTAAAATATCTTCACTTTTGGTTTTAGAAGGAAGCTTTCGCGTTTCTTCGCGAAGAGGTTTCTTCCTGAAAGACATCAAGATATGTTCTAAATATTTAAACATTTGTTTCTTATGAATTGGAGGGAAATTCCTGTTTGATTTGATCTTTATACAGAGGGCACCACGTTTTCGATAAGCCTGAGGATGCCTTTTTTGTTTTTTTCTATATCGGATGGCCTGCCAAACTTTTCTATAATGAGTGGCATAAAATACGCTTCTGTATTATACATATCCTTCCTGGAGTATATAATCTCGTATTTTCTCCCAAAAAAACCGTTCTTGAGTTCGCCGGCAATTAACTCTGCAGATTTTAACAATTCGGTTATCCTCAATAAGACCGTCTTACTGTCGGATTTTCTATAAAGCCTTACATCCAGTGCATTTTTTTCAATTGCAAGCTTTTGGGCCGCCGCTATCAAAGTATTCGGTGCAAAATAGGCGACACTTGAATGACTGAATGCCCGCAGCTTTGTCCCCTCAGTTATATTTATGTCATTCTTAAGGATATCGATATATCTGTCCAAATCAAACCAATTTCCCAATAGAACTTCACTGGATCGCACTGCATTGGGCCCGGCTTCTTGCGTCCTTGCAAAACCGTCAGCATCTTTTAAAATGTTCCCGCGATGGCTGTTAGGCTTCTCATGGTGAAACTTGATGTTGTCAATTATGTCGTCCCAGTTCATATTTTTTGGTGTCAGCATCTTACGTAGAATTGCAGCGCTGATCTTAGGGTGGTCCATTCTGCGAAAACGGGCATCGTTTGCATATATTTTACCTATATCATGCGCGAATGCCACAAGGAGCATAAAGACTATCGACAAATCAGAGCTAAAGCTATTTTCCTGCCTTAAAATGTCCAATATATAATCAATTGTAAAAAAAACATGGAAGCGAAGATCTAAAAAGAAATGCTTGATTGTTGCATAATCTGAAGCTTCTCGATCATATCGTTCGTTGATGGTAACAGATGGGCAGTCACCATAGAGCATCAGTGCATGAAAGAGAGTATAACCTATATCGTAGAGATTGTATTTTCCCCATATTTCTCTGTATCGATAAAAACACCTGTCCCAATAATATTCATAAAGTTTGTTGCCCTTGGTAAGCTCACAGGCTTTTTGATCAATCTGATCTGGTTTAACGGTAGACTCTAAAATATTGAATGTTTCAAAATTAACAATTGAGGAGGGAGTAGGCTTCTTTGCCGTTACGGGTGATAGTCTCTTTGATTTTATTTTTCCTTCTGGGATGAAAGTCCCCCGATCTATTTGCATCCGTAACCTGTTTTTGGCTTTTCTGGCAATGGGACGGAGAATTCGTATACCAATTGGGGATTTGGTATCTTTGCGGTATTGATATGCCAATGCAGATGGTGTCAATGTGGGATCATTTTTTAACCTTGCATACATCCACATCTCGGTGTAATTCCTAAAACCTCCGTAACCGCTTTTTTCTTTTGAACCGGAATTGTTTTCGGGATGCAAGAGATTAAAGCATTGTGTAATTATAGTTTCCAATAGTTTTTTATCTTTTGTGTTTTCGATAAGAGTCTTTATCAAAAATAGTTTTTGTCCGTCTGTTTCAAAAGACGTTAATATTAAATTGATAAGATTATCTGGAATTTTGTCCATTTTTTGTTAAAAAATTGCGTGTACGTTTTTGAATTAAAACTTTAATATAAGAGTGTTCGTAAGCACTTAGAAAGATAGGAATAAGCAACATTAGTAATTCTTCGTGCAGAAATATTGTATCCGTAATAATTAAGTTAAATACAGACAGATGTTTTTCAAAATTTTATTAAATGTAGTTTTACTTGTGAGCTGTTAAAGAGAATCTGCTTTCGTACTGAATCAGTCAATGAATCAGAAATTTGTCGAAGGTAAAAAGTAAGATACTCTTTCGACGTTTTTCTGTTGATTATTGGTTGTATAAAATGAAATGGAATGGAAGATTATTTTTCCTTTTTCGCTATATTTTTTATGTTACCTTCAAGCGCCTATCCAACTCATCCAACCGATAAAAATAGAAATCGTGGTAATATAATATATTGAATTAATTAGATATTATAGATTGAATGGTAGAGCGCATGGGGATCGAACCCATGATACGTTTATTAGACACAAGTCGATTATGTGTCAGGCCCACAAAGGTTAGGCCCAAAACTACCGGTAACGAACAAAATCCCAAGAGAAGATATCCAGCGATAGAGCCATAGAAGCCCAAATTCCCTCTCTCAAAATAAATATAGAGGACTTACCCTTCATTAATTATCTCTTTTTGATACCTCTTAATAAAAATTGTGTTAAAAGTATTCCTATGGGAGAAAATGTCAGCAAACTACTCATACATTCTTCGTGAACGGCAATACCTGCGCCCCCTGCTTCAATCCGTCCAAATAATCCGCCCATAGCTGCATCATCTTTCGACGTTCTGTGAGGTGTGCTGTTCGATTATATGCCCGCCCGTTCGGATCTCTCACAGCGTGGGCAAGTTGGTGTTCTATAAAATCTGGTCTAATCTGTAATACTTCATCAAGAATGGTTCGCGCCATTGCCCGGAAACCATGGCCAGTCATAGTGTTATTGTCATATCCCATGCGCCGTAATGCCGCAAGAATAGCGTTGTTTGACATAGGCCTTGCAAATGATCGTCCGGACGGAAACATATACCTGCTTTTTCCTGTCAAACTTTTTAATTCGGTTAATATCCCTATAGCCTGCTCACACAAGGGTACGAGATGGGTTTGTCTCATCTTCATTTTGTGCGCCGGGATATTCCAGACCGCTTCATCAAGGTCAATTTCCCCCCATTCTGCGTTTCTCAGTTCCCCAGGGCGCACAAAAAACATCGGTGCAAGCATTAAGGCACACTTGACAACATAATGTCCCTGGTAGCTGTCTATTGCCCTTAGAAGTGGTGCAACCTCCTTTGGGTCCGTGATCGCGGCGTGATGTTTTTCCCTGGGCTGCGGTAAAGCCCCCTTAAGATCACCTGAAGGATCACGGTCTGCCCTTCCTGTAGCTACAGCATACCGGAAAACCTGACCGGCAATGGTCCTAATCCGGTGCGCCGATTCCAAGGCACCTCGGCTTTCTACTCGGCGAAGGACAGCCAGAAGTTCAGGGGCCTTTATTTCATTTATTGGTTTTCCTCCTATCCACGGGAAAAGATCGCGTTCTAATCTGCTCATGATCGTACCTGCATGTGTTGGTGTCCAAGTTGAAGCAAATTTTGCATGCCACTCTCGGGCGATTACCTCAAATGTCTCTGTTTCGGTAGCCTTTGCCTGTTTCATTGCTTTTCGCACGACACCGGGATCGATACCATGGGCAATCTGTTTTCGGGCTTCGTCTCTACGTGCTCTGGCATCAACAAGGGAAATGGCTGGATAAGATCCTAAAGCCAGCACCTTTTCCTTCCCGTCAAAACGGTACTTTAAACGCCAAAGTTTACCACCAGAAGGTGTTACCAGGAGGAAAAGGCCTCCACCATCAAACAACTTGTATTCGCTCTGCTTGGGTTTGGCACTACGAATTTTAGTATCCGATAGCTGTATAATCCGCTTGGGCATTCACTTTTCTCCTTTTTTGGGGGTATCCAGTTCTTTTTGGGGGTATCTTGTATTATAATCTACCCCCAAACATGCCGAATTATAATAATATGTATAACACTTCCTTGGACAAACCACAACAAAAAACCCGTTATTTCTAACGGGTTTTACACTTTGTTGGACTATATTGGATTGTAAAATGGTGGAGGCGGCGGGAATCGAACCCGCGTCCAAAAAAGAAGGCACCAGAGAGCCTACATGCTTAGTCAGTGTTTTAAGTCTCAGACGATGAAGCACCCGCTGACAGGTTTTTCATCATCCCAGCCTATTAGTTTCGCCACCCTGCATAGGCATCCAGAGAGACTATCCTGCTTGTATCACACCATACACGAACTTAAAGCAGGCAGAAAGTCCGGATGATGTAGCCGCTCTAGGCGGCTAGTGCGTACTCGAAAGAGTCTGCAGTTGTGTTTAGTTTCCGCTTATTTTCGGGTAAGCAGTAGCCCGGCATGCCTCTATGACCCTCACTTCCCTGTCGAAGCCAATCGCCCCCCTTTATATTTAGTTCACAAAAAAATAGCCGCAGTTCAGGGTAATCGAAAATTCTTATTTCAGAGCCCAATATCATCTCGACCTCATTTCCCTTTCAGCAACTCGTTTTTCATCTTTCCTCTTTATACTCTCTCTCTTGTCATACAGGGTTTTACCCTTAGCAAGGGCAAGCTCCATCTTTACCATATTCCTGTCATTGAAATACATAGATAAAGGTACAAGCGTAAATCCCCTTTCCTTTACTTTCCCGAAGAGCTTTGAGAGTTCCCGCTTATGCATAAGGAGCTTCCGTTCCCTTTTCGGTTCATGATTATATATATTCCCGCATGAGTAAGGACTTATATGTGCATTTACAAGAAAAAGTTCGCCATCTTTTATCTTTGCAAAGCTGTCCTTCAAATTTGCCTTACCCTCACGGAGGGACTTTACCTCCGTACCTGTCAGGACAAGGCCTGTCTCAAATTTATCTTCAATATGAAACTCGTGGTAAGCCTTTCTATTTGTACATATTGTCTTCATATGGATAAGTATAACACAGATTGGCCTGATTTTGAAGGGACTGCATGGATATTCATTGCAATTTTGTTCTAAAACGTCTCCCGTATCACTTCTTCAATCGTCGTAATACCATTTTTTATTTTGATCAAACCACTCTGGCGCAGGGTAAGCATACCCTCTTCAACAGCCTTGTTTCTTATCTCGGCAGCATTCGCCTTTGCAAAAATAAAATCTTTGATGGGGTCTGTTATTTTCAGCACCTCAAAGAGGCCAACGCGCCCTTTATATCCGGTGTTTCCGCATTTTTCACAGCCTACCGGTTTATAAACCTTTGTCATATTAACTTCTTCAGAAGAAAAACCTATGTTTATCAACGCCTGCAAGGAAACATCCGCCTCTATCTTGCAATAGGGACATAAACGGCGAACAAGCCTTTGCGCCACAATTAATATAACAGATGTTGCAACAAGGAATGAGTCAACACCCATATCAACCAGGCGCGTGACTGCCGAAGAGGCATCGTTCGTATGCAACGTAGATAAGACCAGGTGCCCTGTAAGTGAAGCCTTCACAGCTATCTCTGCTGTTTCGCCGTCCCTGATCTCACCGACAAGAATAATATTAGGGTCCTGCCGTAAAAAAGAGCGCAGAATGGAAGCAAAGGTAAGTCCTATACTTTCATGGACCTGAACCTGATTAATGCCCTGAATATTAAATTCCACCGGGTCTTCAACGGTCATGATATTTACTTCCGGTGTATTAATTTTACCGATAGCGCTATAGAGCGTGTTGGTCTTGCCGGAGCCTGTCGGCCCAGTGACAAGTATCATTCCCCAGGGCCTGAATATGGCATCCTCAAATTTTCTATAACTTTCCGGCTCAAAACCTAATCTGCTTAAATCAGGCATCAAACCGCCCTTATCCAGAAGGCGCATAACAATCTTTTCACCAAACAGCGTGGGCGTGCTGGAAACACGCACATCCAGGTCCTTCATGTTTCCATCCAGTTTCATCTGAATCTTTATTCTACCGTCCTGGGGATGTCTTTTTTCAGAAATATCCATCTTAGACAAAACCTTAATGCGGGTTATAACACCATCTTTATATTTCAAGGGCAGTTTTAAAATCTCATACAGAATTCCATCTACACGGTAACGTATCCTTACCGCATCCTCCCATGGCTCTATGTGGATATCGCTTGCATTTGCCCTGATCGCTTCGGTAAATATATGATTTACGATTTTTACAACAGGCGGCTGTTTCGCATCAGATTCAAGTTTTGCAACATCTTTTTTTTCTTCTTCTTCGAGTATCTCCAGGGACGTGTCCCCCAGCATGCCAATATCTGTCATAAATTTATTCAATTCAATATTGTGGGAGCTTTCATAATATTTTACTATAGCCTCCTCAATCTGCGCTTCCGTTGTAAGGACAGGTTCGATATCGCAGCCTGTCAGCATCTGAAATTCTTTCAGATCAAAGGCTCTTGTGGGGTCGGAAATTGCAACGGTAAGGACATTCCTGCTCTTTTTCACGGGGATGATGGAAAATCTTTTTACTGTGTTCAAAGGGATCAATTTGATAACATTTTCTTCTATTAAGGTTTGCTTCATATCAAATAAAGGTATGCCGAACTGCTGTGATAGCGCCTTAAGAATATCAATCTCAGAAACAAGCCCCATCTTTATCAGAATCTCACCGATTCTCCCGCCTTCAGCTATCTGGATATTTAATGCATCTTCAAGCTGCTTTTCATTAACCAGGCCTATCTTCAGCAAAAACTCACCGAGCAATAATGTCAATTCTACTCCTCATCTTATTTATATAACACAAAGGCTTTTTAAACATGTATTTTATGACATTTCACAATAATATTTCCGGTCAATTTCATCCCCTCATTGCTAAGGCATAAAAGCATCGGCTTTTGCACACATTTCGTTCGGCCCTAAGGTTGTGTCAAAAACTTTTGTTCCTTCCAACAGAGCCTTCCACTCTCTTTTCACATCTGTGGCGCTGTTCTCTTTTCTATGTTTTCCGCTCCATGTTATTAATGGCATATTGACTGCCATATGTACCTATGTTAGCATGTCCCAATATATGACCCGATCCTCAACAATGGAATTTCATATATCACGTCATGCAAGGGACCGTTACCGGTTCGATGATACCCTTTTTTCCATAACCGGCAATGTAATCTTTGCTAATTTTCATGCAGCACGAATATTTGCCCAGAAAATAAACCGTAAAAAAGACCTGGCCAATTTCCCTGAACAGGCTGTGAAAGCAGGGCAAGTCAACGCAATGGGGTTGATAGATGAGATACTCCACCACGTAGTTGCCCTTTATTGTGAGCAAGTAAACCCTGAATTCATAGGACAATCCCTTGATTGGTTGTATCAAAGACATGGGCACGAGAAGATTGATAAAGCATTGTATGCTTTTTCCGATGAATTTCCGACTGTTGCCGTATACAAAAAAGAAATTACCGTTGAAGCCTATCTCAATAAAACAATAGACGGCATCCCTAACCGGCATTTAGTTCTGGAAGAAATGATTATGCTCTGGCTCGCCAATATGAACCCGGCATTTTTACCTTTTTCAGAGCTTTTTAATGATATTGCAATAAAAAAAGAAACAATTTATCTTGAAATCATTTCCGATTTAAAAGAATTTTTAGACAGCCAGCCCACATTCGGCCCTGATAATCAAAATCTCATCGATATGCTTCGCAGCCCGGCAATCGAGGTTCCACATTCTTTACAAGGGCAGCTTGAGTATATCAGGGAACGTTGGGTCAAACTCGTACACAAGTTCGTTCGGCAACTGCTCAGCACATTTGATCTCATAAAGGAAGAGGAAAAGATACCCTTTACCGGTCCCGGGCCTACCCGGCGTTTTGAGTTCACCGACTTAGCCGGATCGGAGCTTGTTGAAATCGAACGCTTCAGTCCTGACAGGGAGTGGATGCCGAGACTGATTCTGATGGCAAAGAATATTTATGTATGGCTTGATCAGCTCTCGAAAGAGTACGGTCATCCCGTTACCCGCCTCGACCATATACCGGATAAAGAACTGAGTCGTCTGAAAAATCAGGGGTTTACAGGTTTATGGCTAATCGGCATCTGGGAACGCAGTCAGGTTTCACAAAAAATTAAGCAGTTATGCGGCAACCCGGATGCAGTGCCATCGGCATATTCTCTCTTTGACTATGTAATCGCGGCAGACCTGGGAGGAGAGGAAGCCTATGAAACGCTTAAAAAAAGGGCATGGGAAAAAGACATACGTCTTGCCAGCGATATGGTGCCCAACCATGTCGGCATCTATTCAAAATGGTTAATAGAAAAGCCTGAATGGTTTATATCCTTAGATTATAACCCCTTCCCCTGGTACGCCTTTAACAGTCAGGACTTATCACCTGATGACAGGGTGAGTATTCATATTGAGGATCATTACTATAATCGTACTGATGCCGCAGTTGTATTCAAACGCACCGACCGCTGGACCGGCAGCGAAAAATATGTGTATCACGGCAATGACGGGACAAGTATGCCCTGGAATGACACGGCACAACTCAATTATCTCAACCCGGAAGTTCGTGAGACAATGATTCAGACAATCCTGTATGTTGCAAAAAAATTTCCTGTTATCCGTTTTGACGCAGCAATGACGTTAGCAAAGAAACACTACCAGCGTCTCTGGTTCCCTGAGCCTGGCTCAGGCGGAGCCATACCGACACGGGCAGAATATGGTCTCACGAAAAGTGAATTTAATGCCCTTATGCCGGAGGAATTCTGGCGTGAAGTGGTAGACAGGGTTGCAGCAGAAGCACCGGATACCTTACTCCTGGCGGAAGCCTTCTGGCTCCTGGAAGGATTTTTTGTCCGCACACTTGGTATGCACAGGGTATATAACAGCGCTTTTATGAATATGCTCAGAGATGAAGATAACGCCGGGTATCGCGCTGTAATGAAAAAGATTCTTGAATTTGATCCGGAAATACTGCGGCGGCTTGTCAACTTTATGAATAACCCGGATGAGCGAACAGCCGTTGACCAGTTTGGAAAAGATAATAAATATTTCGGTGTTTGCATTTTAATGGCAACCATGCCCGGTTTGCCTATGTTTGGCCACGGCCAGATTGAAGGATTTACGGAAAAATACGGAATGGAGTACAGACGGGCATATAAAGATGAAGCACCTGACCAATATCTTCTTGAAAGACACCAGCGCGAAATATTTCCCCTTCTCCATCTGCGATATCTCTTTGCCGGAATAGAATACTTTCTTCTATACGACTTTTTTACAAATAGCGGCTATGTCAACGAAGACGTTTTTGCGTATTCAAACAGGCATGAAAACGAGGCAGCCCTTGTCGTTTACCACAACAAAAATAATGCCGTGAGCGGGTGGATAAAAACCTCTGTATCATTTTCTGTCAAAAAAGGCGCTGACAGTAACCGTGAATTATTACAAAAGAACGTGGGTGAAGGTCTTGCTCTCGGAACAAACAAAGGCTGTTTTACAATCTTCCGCGACCATATTTCCAACCTCGAATATTTACGGGAAAACAGAGAGCTTCATGAAAAAGGATTCTATATTGAACTTAGCCCTTACTCCTGCCATGTTTTCACTGATTTCCGTGAAGTTTACGACAATGAATGGGAACATTACTCCAGTTTAAATACAGGTCTAAGAGGCCAGGGCGTCGTCAGTATAGAGGAAGAATTGAAGAAGATATTAATGCTGCCTATGCATAACTCATTCAGAGAACTGATCAGCGCCGAGGTTTTCAGAAAGGCGTCCAATATATATATGGAAGCATCTATGCAAAAAATAAAAACCCTGCCGCAGCCATTTATTGAGGAAACTGGGCAAAAAGTTGTGCATTTTATCAGCGAAGTAAAAAAATATACCAAAAGTTTCGGCAATGAGAAATCAGTTGCCGATGAAATTATGGAAGCTCTGGAAATAATCCTTCAATTACCTGCCCTCCAGCGCAACCTTGAAACAACGGCACCGGAACCGTACAAAAAAGCGCTTAGATATATGCATCGCCAGATGGTAAAAAACCAGGATGTATTGTATGTTCTCTGCGGCTGGTTATTTACCCGTAACCTGGGAAAGATCAACAAAGAAACCGGTTATGAAGATCTGAGCATTATATGGATGGATGAATTGTTTTTTTGGCAGATAATGGAAAACACATTTAAAAATCTCGGATTTGACAAAGAGCACACGTCGCGGTCATTGACAGTGATAAAGACTCTCAATATCTATCAGCATTGGCACAGGGCAACAAAAGAAGAAATAATAGACTCCGTTATGAAACATATATTGAACGATAGCAGTGTCAGATATTTTATACAAATAAACAGCTACAAAGACGTTGTCTGGTTCAGCAAAGAGGCATTTGATCATCTTTTGCTTTATATGCTGCTTGTTGCCTCAATTAATCTCTTTACAGATCCGCTAAAAACAGAAGCGGAACATATCAAGGACATCTCCGAATGTTACAGCATCTTGAAAGAACTACAACTTATTGCCGAGCAGTCAGGGTATCAGGTGGAAAAAATGATGGAGACACTAAAGTCGCAATAGGTTGCCACGGGCAAACCCAAATTAAGGAGGAAACATGATTCACGGAGGTTCAGCAGAATTTTTCAACGCGGCAGATTATTTTGTTGACCGGAATGTGCGCCAGGGCCGGGGCCACAAGGTTGCTGTTTATACTGAATTACGCAACTACACTTATAACGATATCCAGAAAATGACCAATAAGACAGCGAACGCGCTACGCGAACTGGGGGTTCGCGTTGATGACCGCGTTATAATAATCATGTTGGATGTTCCACAGTTCTATGCCATATTCTATGGCGCTATCAAAATTGGAGCTGTACCGATACCTACCAATACGATGCTTACACCTGAGGATTACGAGTATTATTTGAACGACAGCCGCGCCAGAATTATTGTGGTTTCCGAACAGCTTATCCCTGTTATCAAGCAAATAAAGGGTGATCTCAGGTATCTCCGCGATATGATTGTTATCTCGGAGAAAGAGGGAGCCTTTATACCCTTTAAACAAAAATATAGACACGCGCCGGAGACCATTAAAACAGAGTTTACAATGAAGGACGATGTCGGTTTCTGGCTTTACAGTTCAGGATCAACAGGCGCTCCAAAAGGCGCCATACACTCTCAATATGATATGGTGGCAGTCTCGGAGTCCTTCGGCCAGGGTGTGCTGAAGCTTACAGAGAACGACATCCTTTTTTCTGCTGCACGGCTCTTTTTTGCCTATGGTCTCGGTAATTCGGGATATTTACCCTTCTCTGTAGGCGCTTCGACTGTGCTCAGCTCACAGTCGCCTAAACCTGAAGGTATGTTTCAATATCTTGAAAAGTTCCGCCCTACCATTTTCTTCGGCATACCGACGCTTTACGGCCAGATGCTGGAGCATAAAGAAAAACAGGACGAGGAAAAGGGCACCACTCCTGACCCTAACGCAAATCATGAATTTTCATCTGTTCGTATCTGTGTTTCAGCCGGGGAGGCTCTGCCTCCGGATATCTATCATCGCTGGAAACAGCGTTTCGGCATCGACATTATCGACGGTATAGGCACAACAGAGATGCTCCACATTTTCATTGCCAACCTTCCAGGGGAAGTAAAACCGGGCTCTACCGGAAAACCTGTACCGGGCTATGAACTGAAACTTGTGGATGATAACGGCCAGGACGTTCCCATGGGAGAGATAGGCATGCTCCTTGTAAAAGGAGGGAGCGCTGCCCAGCAGTACTGGAGAAAACGGGAAAAAACAAAGGCTACCATGCAGGGCGAGTGGATCAATACAGGCGATAAATACTATATGGATGAAGAAGGCTATTACTTCTGCGCAGGCCGCGGTGACGACATGCTTAAGGTTGGCGGCATCTGGGTATCTCCTGTTGAGGTTGAGAATTGCATTATGGAACATCCGGCTGTATTCGAAGTTGCTGTAACAGCCCGAAATGATGAAAACAGCCTTGTAAAACCAAAGGCATGGGTTGTACTGAAAGATGGCCATAATGCGTCTGAGGAATTAGAGAAGGATATCAAACAGTGGGTTCTGGACCGTCTGGCTAAGTACAAGTACCCGCGGTGGGTTGAATTTGTCAGCGAACTTCCGAAAAGTGTAACCGGCAAGATACAGAGGTTTAAACTTCGTTAACAACTTACGCCCCCGCAAGGGGGCTATTTGTATTTTTGCATTAAATCAGAGGACAATTTCCATACCGTCTTCTGCCAGAAGATAGGGGCTGTACAGGACGCCCTTGAAAGTATCCCATTCCGGATAGAGGTGTGAAATAATTACCCTTTCCGGTTGAGCTTTCTCGACTACCTTTTTGAGGACATTCAGATTCATATGACCTTTCACCTTCCTTTCAGGGAAAGAGCATTCCGTTATAAGAATATCCGCTTTGTAAGCAAGCTTTGTGAGATTTCTCGAATAATCGGTATCGCCTGAAAAAACAATCTTTTTCTCCTTTTCAATGCTTATGCCTATGCTCTCTTTATTATGATTTACCTTTGCGGCATTGATAACAACATCATTTATTTCCTCCTGCCCTTGATAAATGCTTTTCAGCTTTATTTCATAGGTATTCGGGGAAATCCAGGGATAGACATTAAGAAGCCCGCCATAGAATTTGTAAATACCAGGTCCTCCGAAAACTGAAAGAGATTTTATTCTCGATTCTATACCGTAATTGCAGGCGAACAAAAATGTTGATAAATCCGCCGTATGGTCCACATGAAAATGTGTCAGTATAACAATATCAATATCATTTACCATATAGCCGGATTCAAGGAGCCTTCTCACTACTGCCGGCCCGATATCTATAAGTATTTTTTGTCCTTCAGTTATAAGAAGATAGGCAGATGAACTCCTGCTTAAGGATGGAACGGATGTGCCTGTTCCAAGGATGATGATTTTCATTGCCCGAGATACCAGTCTACAATTTCTGAAACACCTGCCTGAATATCATATACAGGCTTCCAATTCATCTCTTCTTTTGCTTTTGCAGTATCAAGGGTACTGACTCTTATATCTCCCGGTCTGGTAACGCCGCGCCTGGGTTCATAAAATTCATGCGGAATATTCTTCCCTTTTTTGACTATTGCATTAAAAATATGTCTGTACAAATCAAGGGTGTGCGTGCCCTTGCCTGTTCCAATATTGTACATACCTGTTTTTTCATCCTTTGCGGCTATCAGGCTTGCATTGGCAATATCCTTGACATAACAATAGTCCCTCACCATACCCCTTTCCTCTTCAGGATAATGGTAAAGAATGGGGTGCTCGCCTGCGAGCATCATCTCAATAAAAATGGATACAACACCGGCTTCGCCGTGGGGAATTTGCCTGGGACCATAGACATTACTATATCGCAGGATCATAAATTTCAGACCATACTGGCGGTTATAGAACTTTATATACTTTTCAGAGGCGAATTTTGATATTGCATAGGGAGATGCCGGTTCAGGGATATAGCTCTCATTAGTGGGTACAATATCTGCTTCACCGTATATGGCCCCGCCAGTTGAAGCGAATATGAATTTTTTAACGTTATATTTTTTAGACAGTTCAAGGAGTCTTATTGTACCTTTGATATTAGTTTCTGCATCAAATAAGGGATTCTCAACTGATAACGGCACAGATATCTGGGCGGCATGATGGTTTACAATGTCAAGTTTTTCATTGACAAATACATCTTCCAAATCTTCATCACATATATTCTTCACATAAAGCTGTGCTTTTTCATTCCTGTTTTCTTTTTTTCCGGTAGAGAGATCGTCTACTATAGCCACCTCATATCCGCTGGCAACATATAAATCAACTATATGTGAAGCTATAAAACCGCATCCGCCGGTTACAAGTATTTTCATTTTAACGCCACCTCTCTGCTGAGTATTCTATAAGCACTTTTATAGCACAAATATACCTTGAGAAAAATTAAAAATGTTATAAACACTTACGGGCGCTATCCACATAGGGTGTTTTGATTAAACATCGACTTTGCATGTATCCCTACTGCAAGGCAACAACCCGTTTTTACGATCTCTTCAAATATGAAAAAAGGCGCTTTTACCAGGGCCGGGGAATATATCCGAGAGGAATGCAGGAGTACGTATCAGGTCATTATTTTGACATTTTTGCCATAGCGATTGTCATAAAAATCATAGCGCATCGCTCCTTCATTTGTATAATATAATTAAAACATACGGTTAGCATCATCAGGGGAATGGCATCATTCTTGCTTTATCTAAGGCAGTTATGAATAACCCACCCAGTACGCTCCTCCAGAGCCCCTTCCCAACCCCCAAACCTCCCCTATCGGGAAGGGGCTCTCTTTTATCGAATCACCCTGAAGGGACCAAACAATTTTTAAGAAAATGCTCTTTAAAATTTGTTTATGAAAAAAATAATTAATGTTTGAATGATAAAAGCCGATAACAAATTTATGAGTTCAGATACGAAGATTTACCGGGCATGGAAAGGAAACCTGGATAAAATATGTTCAGACCTCCATACGCTGGCTGTCTCTACAGAGGAAGAATTCCTCTCCATCGGGGCCGGATTGAATGACTTTTATACCCGTGCCAGTGATATCTCAAAGATGTCTTCGTCACTTGTCTCCTCTATGTCAGAAACTGAATTGGCCGCGGCAATGGCAGGCTTCAGAGATCTCCTTGACCGAATGAATCATTATATAAGAGAGACCGAATCAGGATTCCAGAATGGAACGGAAATCCTCAATAATATTCATTTAAGCATAGGTAATATCTACAAGCCTATGGCAGGCTTCAGAAAAATCGTAAAGACGCTGAGGATATTCAGCATCTCAACAAAAATTGAGAGCGCACAACTCAATGATGATATGAACGGTTTTGTTAACATAGCTGATGATGTTGAAAAACTGGCAGAACTTATTCAATCCAGATTCGTTGATATCATATCTAATGCAGAGTCGCTTAAAACATCTATCGAACAAACACGCAAGCGGGTTTCCGACCTGGAGTTCAAACAGGGCGGCAAGGTCAAAGCTATTCTCGACAATACCCGAACAACCCTGACCCTACTCACACAAAAAAATGAACTTTCTTCGCAGACAGCTTCCAGTATTTCCGCGGAACTCGAATATATCTCCGGCAACATAGGAGAAATTGTTACTTCCATGCAGTTCCATGATATTACCCGGCAACAGGTTGAGCATGTAGAAGAAGCGCTCCACGCTGTGAGTAATAAACTGGTTAATGAAAACCAGGATATGGAAAAAATTATTCAGGAGACAGGGATTGTATGCGAACTCCAGAAGGCCCAGTTAGTAAACACACAGGGGAAATTTACCCATGCCGTGGCGAACATTATGGACAGCCTTGGCAGTATTTCAAATAATATTATCAAGATATGCGAAGATGTTAAGAAAGTTGCAGGGAATGAAGACGAAACATCCTCTTCATTTTTTTCACGTATTGAGTCGGGTGTATCTTCCATGATATCCTCTCTCAAAGAAAATAACGATGCAATCAACGAATTGTCTGCGACAACAGACAGCCTTATTCAGACAGTAGGCAGCATGTCCCAATTCGTAAGCGACATAGAAGAAATCAGTATTGAGATTGAGCTTATAGCATTGAATGCACGAGTAAAAGCAGCACATACAGGTTCGGAAGGTGCTCCCTTAGGCGTTATCGCAGAGGCAATTCAGAAACTATCCGCTGATGTCAGAATACAAAAAACTGAAATATCAGATGAACTTCAGAAGATTATTTCCAATGCCGAGAATCTCCACCAGAATATCAACATCAGCACACAAGAACAGTCAACGGAAACGGGTCGTATACTTACGGATCTCAATACTCTCACTGAAAGATTCCGTATCACAAATGAAACAATTACAACCCTCCTTAAGAAAATAGAAAAAGCAGCGTGGGGTCTTGCCGGCGATATTAATAATACCCTATCAAACACACATGTAAATGACCTCGTTACCAGGCAAATCAACAATGTCCGTTCCCTTCTCGATTCAATTGTCTCTCAAGCCCTTGAACTCATGCCCGGAATAGATTTCCGGAAGAATATTGAGACACTGCAACATATGGAAAACAAATATACCATGGAGAGTGAACGGGCAGTTCACCATTCCTACACAACAATTAATCCGAACGGAACCGGATCAGCGCATACTGCAAAAAAGAGCGAGTATTTCGAAGATGATCCGGGAGATAATGTTGAGCTGTTTTAGAGAGAGCCTGCATCTGTAGTCAAGGAGATTGTACAACTATTCCGTTTCAACGGTAAAGAACCTGCCACTCGGAACTTTTATTGATTTTATGAGGAAAAGACCGCAGTATCCTGCAAAGGGAAATTTTCCTTGAAGTAAACTCTGATACATTATCTTTACAGTTATTTTCGGATTTCCGTAATTCAAATTTCTCAGATCTTAAAGAAAATATATTTACCTTATCTCAAGAATGGGTTAAATAAATACGCACTATGAAACAAATACGGAATTTCAGCATTATTGCACATATTGATCACGGTAAATCAACACTTGCCGACCGTTTGATCCAACATGCAGATCTCGTGGAGGACCGTCAGTTCCGCGACCAGATACTGGATAACATGGATATTGAACGTGAACGCGGCATTACAATTAAAAGCCAGACCGTCAATCTGCCTTACAAAAACAAAAAAACCGGGGAAGAATTTGAATTCAACCTTATTGATACCCCCGGCCATGTTGATTTCTCCTACGAGGTTTCACGAGCCCTAGCCTCTTGCGAAGGCGTGTTGCTTCTTGTTGATGCATCGCAGGGAGTGGAGGCGCAAACATTGGCCAATCTCTATGCTGCCATGGAACACAATCTGGTTGTTATCCCGGTTATCAACAAAATTGATCTGCCTTCTGCCGATATTGACAGGGTAAAAGAGGAGATTGATGGTGAACTTGGTCTTGATGCCGAATCTGCTCTGCTCTGCTCTGCAAAGGAAGGTACGGGCATAGAAGATATCTTTGAAGCAGTGGCCGAACGGATACCACCTCCAGGAGGAGATTATGAAAAACCCCTCTCGGCGCTGATTTTCGATGCGCAATATGATTCATTCCGCGGGACAATTATCAGTTGCCGCATATTTAACGGCTCAGTCCGTCCCGGCGATACCATTCGGCTTATGGCCATGGGCACTCAACACAGAGTTGAAGAAGTGGGCATATTCAGCCTGAAGATGGAACCAAAAAAGGAACTTTCAGCCGGCATGGTCGGTTACGTTATTGCCGGTATTAAAACGGTAAGCGATACAAGAATCGGCGATACCATAACCCTTGATGCAAACCCTTCCAAAGAAGCCTTGCCCGGCTTTAAGGAAGTAAAACCGGTTGTTTTTTCATCTATTTATCCGATTGCTTCTGATGACTATCTGTCTCTTGCAGACGCCCTTGAAAAATACAAATTGAACGACGCAGCCCTCGTTTATCAAAAAGACTCTTCGGCAGCTCTGGGGCAAGGCTTCAGATGCGGATTTCTGGGGCTTCTCCACCTTGAAATCGTCCAGGAACGGCTTGAGCGCGAATTTGATCAATCTATTATTATGACTTCTCCCAGCGTCCAGTATCGCTTTAACCTTACGAACGGCGAAATAGTTGTTATAGACAACCCGGCCTATTACCCTGAACCTACTGAAATTAAAAAGAGTGAAGAACCCTATATCAGGGCAAGTATTATGATTCCCGAACGTTACGTAGGCGTTGTTATGAAGCTATGTATGGACCGGCGCGGAGTAAATTCCCGACTTTCATACCCTACTACGGGCCGTGTTGAAATTACCTTTGATATGCCTCTGGGGGAAGTCATCTTTGATTTTTACGACAGGCTAAAGAGCATCACTCAGGGATACGGGTCTTTTGATTACGAGATTATTGATTACAGGGAAAGCGATCTGGTAAAACTCGATATACTCGTTAACGGAGAAAAAGTAGACGCACTCTCTATGGTTGTCCACCGCGAACATGCCCGTGAAAGAGGGGTAAAAGCATGTGACAGCCTGAAAGATGAGATACCAAGACAACAATTCAAGATAGCAATTCAAGGCGCAATAGGCGGAAAAATCATCTCACGCTCAACAATAACTGCATTTCGAAAAGATGTTACTGCAAAGTGTTATGGCGGTGATATCTCACGGAAGAGAAAGCTGCTTGAAAAGCAGAAAAAAGGGAAGAAAAGGATGAAAGTTGTCGGCTCCGTAGAAATTCCACAGAGCGCTTTCATGGCAGTGTTAAAGACAGATACCGAATAGGGCGAATGCTCCTGCATATTCACATTTTAACGTTTTTATAAAATCTATGGATTTTAGACCTGTAACACAAAACTCAATACATGGAGACATACAGGACAATACTGAACCGGGCGGTCTTTATATACACGTTCCTTTCTGTAAAACCAAGTGCCCGTATTGTGATTTCTATTCTGTAACAGATTTATCTCCTGTTAATATATGGCTTGACGCCCTCGAAAAGGAAATGTCTTTCTATTCGCGGGACTTCGGTGTTTTCGACTCCCTTTATATAGGCGGCGGCACTCCTACCCTGCTCAGTCGTCTTCAACTAAAACGCCTCATAGATAACCTTCAAAGCCATTTTTCCTTTCTTCCGAATACGGAAATCACCGTGGAGGCAAATCCCGATGACATAACAGCGGCAAAACTCAGCGCGCTTCAAACAATGGCCGTTAACAGGCTGAGCATAGGCGTGCAGTCCTTTAATGAAAAAGAGCTCCGGTTCCTGAATAGAAGACATACCGGTTATAAGGCCAAAAACGCAGTAAGGCTTGCAAAAACCTGCGGCTTCACCAATATAGGAATAGACCTCATGTACGGCTTCGAGGGACAAACCAAGGAAGGCTGGCTGAATACAATGCAAACGGCAGTTGATCTCGATCCGATGCACCTTTCCTGCTATCAGTTCACGCTTGAAAAAAAAACACCATACGGTAAATTAAAGGCTGAAGGCAAATTAAAAACCATAACCGAAGAAGAGGAAAGGGAATTCTTTTTACTCACTTCAAGTTTTTTAAATCTCAACGGCTTTATTCATTATGAGATTTCCAACTACGGCAGGAACAAAGAACATTTCTCCCGCCATAACCAAAAATACTGGCATCATGTACCATATCTGGGACTCGGGCCTGCTGCTCATTCCTTTAAAAACAATAAGAGATGGTGGAACTACAGATCTGTTGAAAAGTACTGCCGGATACTTTCACGGGGAAAAACGCCGGTTGAGGGATATGAATTCCTATCTTCCGACCAGTTAAGACTGGAGCGCCTTTATCTCGGCTTCAGAACTGAAAACGGTGTTTCTCTCGATGATATCAGCGGCAGCGATTCAACGGCAAAGGTTTTATCAAAATTGAAACGATCCGGTCTTGTGAAGATTCGTAACAACATGATAATCCCGACCTTAAAGGGCTATCTCATGGCAGACAGCCTTCCCCTTATGTTTACAGATTAATCGGCATCAGCTACTTTTTATATGGAAAAGGTACATCTTTTCTGATATGATTCTTCACTTAAGGTCCCATCGTCTAGTGGCCTAGGACGCTGGCCTCTCACGCCGGTAACACGAGTTCGAACCTCGTTGGGACTATATATAATGAATACAAGGACTTAGGAAGATTTTCTGAGTCCTTTTTTTTACTCTTAATTTTCAGTTCCCAACACTTTTCCCAACAACAAAAAGAAATATCACAGATTTTAAGACCTGTTAAAAGGTGAATGTTTTTGTTCATTTCTCTTGATGGTATAACACTACCAAAATCAACACCCCTGCTCTGTAGAGATAATTTTCGCTTGGACGGTAGGCAGGGTTAGAGTATAGGGCAAGAAGTTTGTGTTGATTGTGGGGGAATTATGGTTAATCATATCACAATTTGTTGTCAGCAACCTTCTTCTGTTTATATGTTAAGGTCAAATAAATTGGCATGTTAGAAGCTAATTTAGTGTAGGAAAGTTCAATCACAGTACTTTTAAGATTCCAAGATGTCCGAATCGTTTCTGAACCATCGAGCACTACTGTGCGTGATATTCTTTCATCGGGGGTTTTATCCTCTGTTTTATATGACCACTTGCCATATTTATCAAAAAGCAGTCGTTCAAGAACCTCATAATCTGTTTTTGTTACACCTTTTGTAATAGAATTATTTGGAGATTTTGTTATATTCACTTGGAGTAGTTTATTAGTCGAACCATCCATAAGAAACCGGACATTGTAAAGATAATTGCCTATTTTATAATCATTTAATCCTATTTCTGCGTATGAGCGCATATAGCTTTCCTTTTTATCAAGAAGCACAATCTCATCCTTAAATAGTTTCATAATTTCAGCTTTTGACATTCCCCATTTTGCACCGTTCCAGCCTTGAATATCTGCCGGTTGTTGTGCATAAACGGAAATACCTGTTAATAAAATAGCTATCAACGATAATATAATCATTACTTTTTTCATAAATCCCCCTTTTATTTTATCATCTCTGAAGGAACCCATCCTACCAGACCCTTATTGTTTCCATCCATAACACGAACTTTCTTGAATGACCAACTACCTTCTATAACCATAATTTTAGTATTCACAGGAGGCGTCCCTGCATAGCAAGACCAACAATCATCATCAAGTGGTCTGCCTTTGCATTCTTTTACAAAATAATCGAAATGCTTTTGTGACTTAAAAAGGATTACAAATGGCGCTTTCCCATTCGGTGATATAAGAATTTCAGCAAACGATAAACCTGATAATATTAATGACATAAACCATATAACAATTAAACAAATAATACAACGCTTCAAAGGTTCACCCCCTTATCCCTTCATTCCTTTTCTTATACCATCCACAAAAGAGGTTGGCTTTATGTCCGTTTTATCCCCACCTTGCAATTCAATCAATTTATCAAGTCGTTTAACAATATCATTAACCCTGAATGCCCAGCGCATTATTGCTACAGAAATTAAAAATAATATGAACATGATGAATATAAAACCCATTGTCACTTCAGCCATAATAAATCCCCCTTTTTTATTTCAGGATAGCATTGTAATAAAATTCATTTCAATTACTTTCTTATTTAATAGATAGTATCCCGGCCTAACCGGGGGTTTCCTTTATCACAGTAAAAAATAATCTGCTCCCTGATCTGTTGTGATATAATACCGTTATCATCATAGAGGGTATGAATATGGAAAACGTAACAGTTACGCTTAAATTGAAAAAGGATGTAAAAAACAGAATTGATAAGCTTTCAAAAACAGTGAAGCAGTCCAGGTCTTTCTTTCTCTCCGGTGCAATCGAAAACTATCTTGATGTTTATGAATTCCAAACAAGAGAAGTACAAAAGGCCATTGAATACGCTGACAGTCCTAATGCTGAATTTATAACCCATGATGAAATCAGAAAAGAATTTAAAAATAAATCGTACCTTACATAAATTTATGAATCGTTACTGATTTTTGAGTATATGCTCATAATTTCCTGTAGATTGAAATTTATCTGTTAAGGTATACACTTGTATATCAAGTTATCGTTTCGTGCATCCTGACACAAATTTGAAGGCCATAATGGATATTGACAGGTAAAACAAGCGGGTTAAATTCAATAATACAAAAAAAGGGCACAACTTAATTATTTCCGGTCATGCCCTTATAAAAGATATACTCCGTTTTCTACTTTTCCGGGTGCTTCTTTAAATAATTCTTTTCATAATCGGTTAATAAACCGTGCCTTTTAAGAAATGCTGCTCCTGATTCGTTCGCCTGCCAGTGATCCGGTGTATCAAATTGCCAAAAGGCAAAAGGTCTGCTTCCAGGGTGCTTCCTAATCCAATTTTCTATAACCTCATCACGGCAAAGCCTCCAAAGGTCTCGAATGTCTTTTCCTTCGTGTCTGTCAAAACCGATTAAAAACGCGTTATAACGGTCGGTTTCTTTAAATCCGCTCTGATCCTCATTACCTGTTTCAAAATAGTAATAGAGTGCTGCCGGGATTACAGGTTTTATTGATTTCCTCGTTCTTTTCAATCTATTCGTTGCCATCTTTTCACCCCCTTACTTTTACTGCATCGCGCTCGCGTTCTATCATTTCCATTATGTACGGCTTTCCCTTAATACCTTCTCTGATTAACTTTTCATGCTTTGCCCAGGCTTCTAATAACCATTGAAGTTTTTCTTTATGGAACATGAAATGAACAACTTCAGCATATAGGTCTGAAATGTGTTGATCTGAAAGCGGCGGGGTGAAGGGATTTTCCTTTTTATAGCCATATCGAAGATGAAAAAGTAAATCGTCCGGTATTTCTTTTGTCATATCATTTTTGCGGTTCCTTGTCCGTTTGGTTCTATTTGTTGGCATATGCTCACCTCCTGCCTTCCGGCCTTCCGGGTGCATCTCTCAATGGTTCCAAGTCAAGATTCAAGGCTTTAAGCCCTGCAAGGAAAGCCGCCCTCGAATCTCTTTCAATGGGTAACAATGGGTGCGGTTTAACCTGATTGAATTTATCTGAAATCGTCATGCCTTCCTTGTCTATTGCTTCCCGTGCCGCTTGTGCCCGGTCGAATGCTTCAAGGGCAGTTCTGAGAATACGCAAGCCCGCCGCATCGTCAATAAGATATTCTTCGATAATATCCTTCCATATCCGTCGTGCTTCTTGTGATAAGTGCCCTGGTGCTTTGTTTGTTGTTTTCATTTAAAACCTCCATTTTATTGAAGCGTTTCCTTCATTTCTTTTGCGTTGAGGAGCCTATCCGGTTTACATAAGTGTTGCCCTGGACTTCTTTATAGCCCCCTATACCCCTGTTATTATTAACCATTTTATCATCATTGCAACCCCCTTACAGCGTCCTTGAAGCTCAACCCGTCCCTTTCCATAATATAGTCAATAGTGTCAAGCGTCTTATGGCATGAGAAGCAATACAGCGTATTACTTGCCGGGTAGAAGTGCATTGACGGCCTCTTGTCTTCATGCAGAAAGCATCTTGCAGCATTGCGCTTTATCTCTATCAGGTTGGTAAACGGATGAGACTTTGCTCGTCTTATCATCTCTTCTGTTATGCCTGCCCTTGAATTATTGCCCGGCCTCAACGATATAACTTCACCTTGAATCTTTTGAATCTCTTTGACTATAGCCTGTATTCTTTCGCCTGTGAGCAATCGCTCTGTTACTCTGTCGCGCCTTGCGTAGTCCTCATAACGATTCATTTCTTCCATTGCTTCAGCAATCTTGTCTGTCATGCTGCCCTTAAGATATTCAAGCCGCGCCGTTCTTTTGAGTTCCGGTTCTGCTTCTGTTATCAATTCCCTGATTGCCTGCCGGGTCTGTGATTCTACAACCTTAAAAGCCTTTTCCAATTCGATAAATGTTTCAATAGTATCTTCATCAAGCTTCTTCATAATAACGGCCTCCCTTAAAATTTAGCCGTATACGGTCATCAATAAGCCCGCGCCTTCTGTTTTTTGCAACCTTGCAGACTGTGACGGTCTTATCATCCTTAAAACGCCAAACATATAGTACGCAGTCCGCTTCCTGCTCTATGAAGCTGCTATCTCTGACACTTCCAAGCCCTGGTTCTTCATCTGTGCCCGGTCTGGTTTTTTGCATATGAGCAATCAGGAAGATAACAACACGGTGATTTATGGCAAGCTGCTTCAATCCCCTGCAAACTTCACCTATCAGGAAAGACATGTTCTGCTTTGAATTCATAGAAACAAGATAATGAATATGGTCGATAAAAACGGCTTTTGTACCATGTTTCAGCTTGCTTTCAATAAGCCTTTCTTCAATCCATTTAAGACTATTGTCTTTCAACTTTGCCGGTAGGTATAAGTGATCCGGGTAGTCACCTGGAAACGATCTTAAAAAATCATCAACGGGTAATTCATATGTAAACCACAGTGAATATGTCCCGCGCTCCATAAGCGAAAGAGTAAAGGTCTGTGCAAGCGTGGTCTTGCCTTGTCCTGTCACGCCTGATATGACAATAAGCTGCCCAGGATAAAACCCGCCTGTAATCCTGTCAAGGGTAGGTAGTCCAGAAAGGAAAGGGTCTGTTTGTGGCCGATCCTTCCGGTATAACTCTAAGACCTTTGAAGCCTGCAACACTTCATCTTCGCCGTGATATACAGACAACCGTTGTTCAAGTTCGATTTGTTCGGATAATTTCATGCTGTCACCTTCGTGAAATAGTTTTCAGGGGTCTTGCTCTCTCCTGATTGTGCCTGTAGATATAGATTGACGGTATGCGCTGACATTGCCGTTGACAAGGTAACACCTACCTTGTCGGCCTTGTCGCTGTCCAGAAAGAAAGAAATAACACTTTTCAATGTCTCTTCCGGGTAGTTCTTCAACATCTCTTTTGTTATCTTCGCATCTTTGCCGTTTATTGCAGGTTCAAAGCCTTTCTTTTCCTTGCAGGTCTGAAAGAAATAATCAATTATGGTTTTTATCCGGGGGTCTGCTTTTTTCTTCTTAGAAGGAAGGGAAGCAGATTTGTTTTTTGAATCTGCTATATTCTTTTTTCTTTCTTTTCTTTTGTGGGTGTCGATTTTGACAATAGTTTCGTTGTCGATTTTGTCACTAAGTGACATCTTTGACAATGGTTTCCATTGTGAATAATCCTTGTTAAAACCGTATGTTGTAATAAAAGTAGTGACATTTTTGACAATGATATTTCTATCAACAAGTAATTTTAAAGCCCGTGCCGTGTTCCTTCTGTCAAGCCCAGTCCTTTGTTGAAACTGTGTATAACTGATTTTATCGGCCTTCTTTTTCCAACCATATGTTTGTCTGAGAATTACCCACAAGACCCGCCATGCATTAGCAGGTAAATGAAGCTTAAAAAATGCTTCCGCTATCTCGTTGGCAATATCAATATGGCCGTTTTCTTTTTGTGGGTTCGCCATTGTCGATTATGCCCTGTCGATCTTGTGAGATTCCATGTAGGCCAAAACATCCGCAATGGAATATCTGATGCTTTTCCCAATTTTTAGATATTTTATCCGTCCCGCCTGTCCAGGTGCTGCCGGGTTTCTGCCATTGCGTAATGTCTGAATTGCAAAGCCTGTGAGTTCAGAAACCTGTTTTTCAGTTAAGTATCTTGTCGTTTCCATGAGTACCTCCCAATAAATTTGAATATGTCATAGTAGGTGTCGAGGGCCATGGTATATACCCACTACACGGTCATAAGGGCCAAGGTAA
>CAZHHX010000048.1:0-31365 GCA_964532465.1 uncultured Syntrophorhabdaceae bacterium
CGGCACAGACGGACCGACAGACGCCGCAGGTGCCTTTGCCGACAGTACGACAATCGGCAGGGCCTTGAAAAAAGGCATAAATTCTGATCCCTATTTTGAAAATAACGACACCTATACATTCTTTAAAGAATTGAACGATCTCTTTATCACAGGACCTACAGGAACAAACGTTATGGATTTGCAAATAATTTTAATCAAATAATATACATATTTTCAGCCTTTTGAAATAATTCTTCCCGAAATCGGGGATGAGCAAGCCCTATTATGGCAATAGCCCTCTCCTTTGTTGACTTGCCCTTAAGGTTTGCAGCGCCGAATTCCGTGACAATAAAATGGGTATCCGCCCTTGGAGTTGTAACTGTTGAGCCGTAATCAAGACGGTCTACTATTCTTGATATATTTCCTTTATCGGCCGTGGCATAAAAAGCGATGATTGATTTGCCTTCTTTTGCATCAAAGGCGCCACGAACAAAGTCCAGTTGTCCTCCTGTCCCGCTGAACTGCTTTCCGTAAAGAAACTCTGCGTTACATTGACCGGTAAGGTCAACCTGGAGCACGGCATTGACAGATATCATACGATCGTTTCGCGCAATGACTGAAGGGTGATTTGTGTAGGAAACAGGATAACTCTCTATGGAAGGATTATTGTTCATAAACTCAAGCATCTTCTCGTCGCCGATGGCGTTCGTAAAAATATGCTTTCTCGGATGAAGCGTTTTTTTGGCGCCTGTTATTACTCCCTTTTTGATAAGATTGACCATGACGGGACTGAAAACCTCCGTATGAAGACCAAGGTCCTTATGTCCCTCCAGATACCCGCCAACCACGCTCGGCAAGGTTCCGAAACCCAGTTGCAGGCATGCGCCATCGGGGATCATCTCCGCGATGGTTTTGCCGATGATTTTATCCTCCGGTCTCGAATCCGGATTCGGCAGCGCAACAAGAGGCCTGTGATTCTCAACAACTGCATCCACCTCGGAGATATGAATGGACGAATCACCGAAAACCCGGGGCATATAATGGTTTACTTCCACGATAAGTTCTCTGGCTGCGCGGGCTGCGGTAGACGTGTAATCATTTGCTGTACCGAAGGAAAAAAATCCGCTCTGATCCATCGGTGAAACAGTGGTTACGCAGACGTCAACGCCTATAAACTCCGTAAGCAGCCTCGGCACCTGATGGAAGTGATTGGGGACAAAATAGGCAAGTCCTGTATGCACAAGCCCGCGCGAACCGGCGCCGACAAATTGGGCGTGAACCTCCACGCAGTCCATCAGATCCGTGGCAAGCAAGGTATCGCGCATATGTTTAAAAGGAAGACCTGCAAAGACCTTGAGTCTTTTCAAGTCTCCTGCTCTTAAACGGTTTGCAATTGACATAAGCAAAGCTGGAGGTTCTGCCAATCCAAAACCGTGGACCAGCATATCGCCTTCCTTTACCAAGCCTGCCGCCTGTTCCCCTGTAACAAGTTTCTGTTTGTATTCAGTTTCATACATATAAGACTCCTTTAAAAGTTATCTTACTGCCACAATGGGCAGATCAAACGTCACAGCCCATGCTTCCCATTCGACAGCATTTTTTGTAAGGAATATCTCCTGCAATTGCCCATAGCTCACGTCGGATTGGTGAAAACCGAGTTCTCCTGTCAGTCTTTTCCAGAAATGGGGTTCCAACGCCGCGACGGCAATCCACCCCTGCCGTGTTTCATAAATATTATATCGGGATAATCCGCCTCCGAACATTCCTCCCGGCACAGACAGTCCGTATCGAAGTGGTTCGGTGAAATATTCAGCGCATTCAGACAGTGCGACCTCAATATATCCGCCGCCGTTACCCTGTTCGCGTGAATAAAGAAGTCCCAACGCGCTGCTCACCGCCCTTTCCGCGCCCGCAAGGTCAGCCAGAAAGGTACGAGGAAAATGAGGCGGAGACAAAAGCCCGAGCGCGGCCTGATAGGTTAAATCGTGACCGGCTTTGTTGTGGTTAGGTGAGGGATAACCCACTATCGCAACCTGACATAGGCGGGGATATCGGGAATGAAGTTCCTTCCACCCAAATCCGAGTTTTTCAAGGGCCGACGGCCGGAATGAGGTAAGGAGCAGGTCACTTTCTTTTAACAAATGTTCCATTTCATCATGCCCTTTTGCAGTTTTGAGATCGAGATGTAAAACCGTTTGTTTTATGCACAGGGCTTCGTACCAGGAGGGGCAATACTCCCTGAAAGGGTCTCCGCCAGGAGGCTCAATCTTTGTGACTGAGGCTCCTAATTGACTGAGTTTTGCCGCTGCCGCCGGACCAGGCAAATTAAGAGACAGATTTACTGTTTTGATATTACGGAGAGGTTCATTATTGCTGTTCATTATACACTTCCTTATATTACCATTATTCTGTTTTTCCGGATGCTATGCCAATCGTCATGGATAAAGGTATGGATTTTTTCCGCTCTGTCAGAGTACAGATGGATTCCATTCCAGTTAGGCTGCGCCGGTACCTTCTGCATCATGAGGCCGTCCATGTCAAACCAGCGCGGAAAAACACCGCTGAAGAAATACCCGATTTTTCTTAACATCCCGGCAGTTTCCCCGATCCAGGGCCATGAAGACTTCAGCCACACCTGTATGACTTTTATGTTCCGGTTCAAAAGGTCTCGTTCTTTTATGGTAAACACTTCTTCAAAATCTGATCCTGCCACGGTAACGGCAATACGGGCAACCTCTGCAAATTCGAAGACCTTGGTTGACATTTCCGTAGGCTGATCAGTCGGCATATTCTCTGCGGATACAATAATTGAGCGGCTATCGTCAAGACCGTCGTAAATATAGCGGATTATGTCTTCATAGACTTCCGGCACATATACGTTATGGGGTTTCAGGACAAAGGACCTGAACATGTCGAGGACAGCCACCCTTCCGGTGACGGTAGGGTCTTTTTTATAGAGTTCAGCGGGCATAAGGTCTATCTCGATGCCTGTTTCAATAGTCTTTATCATTGCCCCTGCCTTCTGTGTATGGATGTGGTTACATACCGCTTCTCCGAAGTATGCTTCAGATTCGGGCAAAATCTGTATGTATTTTTCAACATATTCAAAGAGAAGCCGCCCGATACCGCCGCCGCGGACATCAGATGAGACCACCCCCTGGCCGAATTCGTAAATGCCTTTGTATGGTGTTGATTGATAAAGGGCTCCATAGGCTACAATGCTATCGAAATCCGAACGGACAACAAAGGGGAAATAATGGCCTCCCTCAAGGGCAGCAATGAGCATTTCCGGGTGATAAACCGTTTTGACCGGGTATGCGTCACCATACACATCAAGAAAAAGACGCGATACTTTTTCCGCATCAATGGGCTGAAACGGTTCAACTCTGTATGAAGCATCTGCCATTAAGCCTCCTGTATAAATCAGGTTCTTGTCGCCCCCGATTCTGCAGACCTCTCAAGAATAGTTTTGACAAATTTCCGGAAACCGGGTATTCGTGCAGTGTCGACGCGCTTTCCCGTGGTGTCGGAATTGATTTCCGGAACAAAATCCGCCTTTGTGTGCGTATGGGCATCCTACGGGCTCAATCCCGGCTAAAAGACGGCTCATGCTGACCTTTTTAATAATAGTTTTCTATTGAACATTTACAATTTATTGTATCTTAATTTGATTCCATTTGGAACACAAGGAAATTTAACTAAATCTTAAATTGCCCTACTACCTTCTTCAAATCACCTGATAAAACCGCCAGACCATTCGATGCCTGTTCTATCTCTTCATCATTGTTGCTTATTTTCAGTCACGCTTATTTTATTCATTCTCTTTTGTTTTGATTATGGTGAAAACATAATTTATTCAATGGTTTCAATGAATTCTATTGACGGCAAAGCCCGTTAAAGGGGCACTTATTGCATAGATCGTCGTCAAAGGGTTTGAAGGGTTTTGAGCTGTCTGATAAATCCCTTAAAACTGTTTTAATGCCATTCATATACATATCCAGCGCCGACTCTCTGTCAATGCCCTCTTTGTCCTCAAACAACAATTCCTCTTCGTTATTTTTAAGAAGCACCAGCTTCGCGTTGATGTCTTTTATGGGCGCTGAAAACATTTGTTGAAACAGATATACATAAAGAGGCAGTTGAAAGGATTCAACATTTTTATGAATATCATCAATGGAGCTGAAATCGGTTTTTTTCAGGATATTCTGTGAATATTGCCGTGTGTTGCCTGTTTTATAATCAATTATCATATTTTCGTTGTTATAGAGAGAAAGATCAATTCTGTCTATTCTCCCCTTGAACCGGATGGGCCCGTCACTTGTGGTTATATCGCCCCTTATTGTTTCTTCAAGATATTGAATGATGAACGTTCCGGGCGCATTCCTTATGCTTTTTCTTAAAAACCCCTCCAGCTTGTAGCGTGCCAGTGTTTTAAAAAGATAGTAATCTCCGGTAACCACCTTATCTTTAAAAGAGCTTTCAATTTCCTCATACATCTTATTGAGGATATCGTCGTAATGTGACGGATCAATCTCCCTTTTTATAAAACCCTTAAAAGTATCAAAGAGAATACGATGGATCAGATTCCCCCTGTCCATTATGTCTATATCTTCTGTTATAAAGCGTTTTTCTTCAAATTTGAGGATATTGCTGTAGTAAAACAGTATGGGACATTTTATGTAATTGTCTATCGCTGAGGGCGAATAGACCATATTCCTGATTTTTTTAAGTGTTATGTCTGTCTTTTTTATCACAGGCATGGACATGCCTGGTTTTAGATTGACTTTATTCGCTGTATGTTCAACAGGGATGACATTGAGCTGTTTTTTCAGTTTCTCCTGTTCCCAGAGAAGCTGCTCAATATACCTGCTTCGCTGTTTGTCTTCGGCGTCAATATAGAGCATGTGCGCCTCTTTCGCGGATCTGATGAGACGGTAAAAGTAATACCGGTATATCTCTTCGTTGAATTCAGGTGACGGAATGCCGAGTTTATCGTATATTCCCAAGGGTATGAGGGGATCTATCCTTTTTGGCTGAGGCATGATCCCTTCATTCACGTCGAGCATAATAACAGCGTCAAAGGCGATACTCCTCGATTCAAGAACGCCGATAATCTCCAGGTCCTCAATGGGTTTTGTTTCAAAGGGCAGATTGATTGTTTTCAGGTGGTGCAGTATAAAGTCGCAGAGTATTCTTTTATTTTCTTCTTTATCAGAATGCATGGTTTCTCTGCAAAACCGGGTATTTTTCAGATCTTCAAGGGATTCATATACTTCCTTGAATATCTCTTCTGAAAGCACGTAAGAGCGAAGAGGCGTATATGTGAGAATGAACTGGAGCGATGCATCCAAAGCCCCGGATATTTCGAACAAATTATCTGTCTTTTCAATATTTCGAAAGAATATCTCATGCAATTCTTTCAGGATTTTATGTTCAGTTCCTGTTATTGGTTCCTTCCCCTGCAGTACTGATTCAACTTCTTCCAATCTGATAAAGGGTTTGCCTGAAATACTGCTTTGGATATCTCCGGTAAGCAATTTTTCAATATGATAGATGAGGGCCCTTACATTTTCCGGCGCTTCAAGGTTTTTTATAAAGGGGTGGAGGAGCACCTGGAGATAGCTGCCCGTTGAATACAGCCCTCCCTTACGCTTTGTAAGCTGGGCATTTAATATGTTCGCGATCAGATCAAAGACGGATGTCCTCGAAAAAGGGTATCCAAGGGAAATATTGTATTTTGTGTCAATCCGGTCAACAGCAAAGGTAAGAAGAGGAAAAAGCGATTCCGACAAAGGCAGAACAAGGGCAGTTTTTTTTGAATTGATTGCCTTCAGTATTTCCTGCGCCTTCATGATCTCGGAATGGGTGTCGAATCCGGCATAGATTTTTACAAGCGCCGGTTCTGTAGTTTGACACTTAATCTCTTCAATGCCTGCGTCGAGATATGAAACAAACTGTTTTAATATGGGCCATTCTTCGGGATTGCCTTCTATGACTATCTCTGCCTTGCCTCTCTCGCAGATAGTCTTAATAAGCTTTTTCTCCACTTCTCCTGTCGCGTAAAGCCCCGCGAAGAAAATCATTTCGAATTCACTGAAGTCAATATTTTCAATAACATCAAGGGAACAGAGGTGTTTTAATCCGGGGGTAAAACATTTTTGCTCTTTCAGTAATGCGTGAAATTCCTCCCTTAAGATGCTTATGTTCATCAGGAGTTTGTTTATGTTTTCAGGGATGTCGTACCCTATCTTTGCGTTATTTTCTAAAGAAAGGAGCTTTGTATCGGGAATATTTTCCATGTCTAACTGGTTGATGAAATCGAGCATGTAACGCCCCCAGGAAAAGAATTCCCCGAAACCCTTTTGCTTTAAAGTGTGGTCATTAAAGGCCTTTAGCGACTGAACCGATTGATAGAGCAGCCAGATGGCGTCGGTATATTCAATATCCGAATAGTTGTCGTATCGCTGCTTTACCATGTAATCTATAAATTCCTCTATGGAGAAGAATGTGGGGGCGTAAAAGGGCTTTTGAAAATGTTCCGCGAGCCTTCTCTTGAGATAGAGAGACGGTCTTTTGCCGGGGAAAACAACGGCAACTCTTGATATGTCTTCGCTGCGGCTAAGGATAAAATCCTTCAGCGCGTCAATAAAATCAGAACCGAACGGTATGGAATATATCTTTTTCATATCTCTTTTATCTGGCCCTCATCAAGATAGAGGATGTACTTCTTTATCAAATTGTCCGGATGGATTTGTTCAATAAGACCGGCGTAGTGAACGATCTGCCTGATATGTTCTTCTGAGCGGGTTTCGCCTGTCTTGAAATCCACGATATCAATACTGCTGTCCCGTATTGTTATCCTGTCTACTTTATAGGTATTGCCGTGAATGTCTATGATCTCCTTTTCCGTATATACCAGCGCGCCTTCGTCGGGCTGGAAGAACTTCCTGAAGGCAGGATTCTGAAATATCCTGGCGATGATTTTCCCAATCTCATGGGCATATGGATGAAACGCGTATTTTGCTATGCCGGCAGATACGCATGTGTTCAGAAACCCTTCGTATTTATCGGGCAGCCTTATAATCAAAGAAAGTATATAGTGAATGACATCGCCCTTCTTTTTCGCGAAGAGCTGTTCTTTAAAAAAGCCCGTCATTCCTTCAGAATTTGCGCCGATTTTCTCCATCCATTTTATGTCATCTCCCAGGTCATCAAATAAAAGGGCTTCGGCCTCTATTTTTGTTTCCTCCTGCACCCCGTCTTTTTCCTGCGCTATGTTTGTCTGATTTCCCATTCCAATAATATCGCCGCTCACACATGCCTTCAAATGTTCCATGTTAAAAAGATAATCAATTAAAAAGTTTTTCTGCCTTTTTGAATCGCCGAGAAATATGTAGAGCTCTTTCTCGGCCCGCGTGCAGGCCACATACATATTATTCAACTCGTCAAGGAGATATTCGGCCTCTTTTTCCTGATAAATTTTCTTCAGCTTTCGCGAATATTTTGTAAAGTCCTTTTTTATATACAGCAGATGCATGTCCTCTTCTTCTCTTACGAAATATTTTGTCTTGTCCCTTGAATCGGAAACGCCGAAGGCATTAAGCTTTAAAAAGGGCAGGATAACAACAGGGAATTGAAGCCCCTTTGCCCTGTGAATCGTCATGACCTTAACGGCATTTGTCCCTTCAAAGGTATTTAAAAGGAAGGGCTTTTCTCCTTCATGGGTGTCCCGGAAGAGTATGCTTGTATTTCCGTTCCAGAAATGCAGAAATTTATTGAGGTTATTTCCTCCCTCTGCTTCTCTTGCTTTTATAAGTTCACAAACATGCATAAAATAAGGAGCATCATCAGGAAAAGCTGTCAGAATCCGCCATTTTTTCAGGAAAATGACAACAAGCTCATAAAGAGGCAGATAACCGACACGTTTAAAAAAATATTCAAAATATTCATCCCAGATATCTTGATAATCCTCTTTGAACGCCTCATAGAGATAGCCTGAATTGTTTGTTATCCTCACGTGTTCGATCCATTGGTTGATCCGGCCTTCAGCCGTCTGAGTTCTGCTTCGGAATATGCTGCCAATGAGAAAACCTGCAAAGGCAAGGTCGTTGTCCGGTGTATTGATAAAGCTCAGAAAATTGATCATCTCTTGTATGAGAGGATTATTCCTCACGTTTACGGTAAATTCCGATTCAACGCTGAAATTATTTTCAAGAAGTGTTCTGACGATGAAACGCGCCTCTTCTTTTCTTCTTACAAGGACTGCGATATCCTTATCCTGAAAAACGCCCCTTTCTTTTATCTGCTGGATCAATTGCCGGAATCTTTCTTTTACTATCCCATTTTTCTCGTCTTTGGAGAGGAACCTGAAATTATCCTTTATTGATTCCTGTCCTTGCGCATCTGGCTGCTCAGCCATCCTTTCGATGCGGATGTATCCCTTTCCTGCCTTTGAACTGATAAAATTCTGGGCGGCATCAGCATATGTTTCCATGACTTTTGGTGTATTGTCAGGAGAATATTCCTGCGAGGCGGATTCTATGAGTGCGCTGAGGTTGGCGGCATTAAAAACAGTATTATTGAATTGCACTATATATTCATCGCTTCTGTAGTTTTCCGAAAGCATTAGCTTGTAAACAGGATAGGCGCTGTATTTCATCGCCACTTCATCAACCAGTTCGGATTTGCCGCCCCGCCACCGGTATATGGCCTGTTTTTTATCGCCTACAAGAAACAGAGTACCCCCTTTGCTTAGAGCCTCTTCTGCCAGTATCTCCACATTCTTCCATTGGAGGTGGTTCGTGTCCTGAAACTCATCTATGAGAAAATGGGAATAACGCTCTGAAAGTGCGTAGTATATTTCAGGTATAAAATGTTCTTTATCCAATATGTGCTGCAAAAGAGTATTCAGTTGCTCTATGAGGACAAGCCTTTTATTGTGCGTGATTTCCTTGCTCAGCACTTTTTTGAAGAGCAGGTAGATGTCCACGTAGGAAGAAAACTTTGACTCCGAAACTGCCTCATAAAACATTGACAGCGATTCCAGTATGTCTCTCCATAAATCCTCATGTTCCATATCAGGCTGCGCGCTGCCCTTGTTCAGAGATGCAGCGAGGGTGGGCCTTAAAAAATAACTGCTTCCTTTGATCTCAGACTTCTTCGAAATGGAGAATTGTTCAATGGTATTGATGAATCTCTTATCGGGTTTCATCCCCTCAGTAGTTTTCAGGTATAAAGCCAGCCCTGTAATTTCCTCTTCAATGCGGTTTTTGATGCGCTCTATGTGTGATATATTTGCCTTATAGATAAAGGTCGCGTTCTCCTTTGCTTCTTCCTGCCAGAAGCTGGATATGATATCCCGGAGGAAGTCCTTGGGTATCCAGTTTACGTACTCGCCTTCCAGCTCAATATAGTTTCTTAAAAACCTGTCGAACCTCTCCCGTACCGTATTGTCTTCAAGTATTTTCTGGAGGCATTCCTGGAGAACAATATCGATATAAGTCGCGGAATCAATAGATATGTCAAAATCAGGCAGAAGATTCAATTTAAAGGCAGAGGCTTTGAGTGTGAGATTAACGAAACTGTCTATGGTGCTTACATTGAAATCGTAGAAGTTTTTAATCAAAGCCTCAAAATTAATCTCAATTGTTTCTCTGATCGAATTTTCAAGGGACTTCAAATTTTCTATTCTACTACTGTTTTTTTCCGGCCTGTTTTTCAATATTTCATCTATGGGCCTGCCGGATGAGCCTTCAAAGGGCAAATCGAGGATTATCCTTTTCATCCATTCTATGATGCGGGAGCGCATCTCATGGGCGGCTTTATTGGTAAAGGTAATGGCTACAATGTTTGATATGTGTGTTTTGACAGGTGAATCGGCAATTTTGTCCTGAAGGAGGAGCTGCAGATACCTGAGGGCAAGATTGTATGTTTTTCCTGCTCCGGCTGAAGATTTTACGATGAGGATATGGGACAGAGCCCGGTCACTCATTTCGCACTTTCTGCCCCTCCGTGTTCACGCTGCAGCCGTTTCTGCCTCTTGAAGAGCGTAGTGAACGTGAGGCCGATGAGAATTATGCAGAGACTCGCGTCGAAATAGACCCACCCCGGTAAATTGAACATGGAACTTCGCCGAAGAACAGACAGCCCGGCTGCCAAGGACATAAGGCAAGCCCAAACAAGGGTGATGAGGCGACATCCCTGGATAAACTTCGGGTCGCTCCATCGTTCTTTTGGCACGTCTCTTTGGGCATACTGCAAAGCAAATGGCTTTCCCACTAATATGGTTATCCACATAGTGCCGGCGAGGGCGGCGTTGGCCAATAAATCCATATTTTCTGCCACCCATATTACCTTGAAGAGATTCACGGAAACAGCGCAAAAGCAGAAAAAAAATAACGTTCCCCACTGAAGAATATAACCACGTCTCAGTTCACCAAACCCGAATATAAGGGACGCAAAAAGACTTGCAATTATGGCTCCTTCCAGACTTGTCAAAGTGTGACCGGAAAAAAAGAGAAAGATCAGCCAGGGGAAAAAACCAAGTAACAAAACACCGAGTTCTTTTAAATCGCGCATATACCCTCCAAAAAAATGTAGTCAATTTCTATAATGACTTTTTCGCTGTTCCATAAAAATGTGCATTTGACACTAAAACAATGCAAACACTCAATGTGAGCTGAAAGTATTTTTAAAAATATTCAGATTTCCGGTATTCCCACCAGAATATCTATTCCTTCAATTTTGACGGTATAATGCTCTACATCTCCAGTCTTTATTTCCATAAACCCGGTTTTTATCGTCCCGACAGCCTCTCCGGTTTTTACATTGAATTGAGCGCCATGACTTGGACAAGTGATAATGCCTCCTTTTAGAACGCCTCTTGCTAATGAGCCCCCGGCATGAGTGCATTTGTTGGCGATGGCATAGTATGAACCATCCAAATTAACCAGAAGAACTTCCTTACCATTTACAAGAACGGTTGTCTTTGTGTTTGCAGGCAATTCGCCTGTTGCTGCAACTCTTACGTATTCCATTCTCATCTCCATTCAAAGCATCAGATTTTGGCAAAAGAAACTTATCAAATCAAGTAATAATATTCCAGGTCATTGTAAAGGTAAAGGGAAAGTTGAGCTATAGAGTGTTGTCCGGATAATCGGCTGTACCGGCAGGCCGGGTAATATTTACAGCCCTGCGGAAATATTTTCCCGGCATGTAACCTTTTTGAAAAACACAAATATGCATATCTCACAATAAGAAAGGGCTGATAATGTTCAAAATCCATAGCCTGAGGGGATATACATATTGTCATTATCAGTGCGAATTCTACGGCATGAAATTTGCTCAATTGATGTTGCGGATACTATGTAAAAGGGGGTATTTTATGAATATAATCGGCGCGGAAAAAATATATGGCGCTGCGTTGGCGGATGCTGCAAGAGGATATGAAGGAAACAATAAATCCATCGTATCGTATCGGACCCGGACAAAGGGAGAAGATAATGTTTCCATTTCTGAGCAGGGCGCAATGATGGCAGGTCTTACAAGTAAACTGGGCATTGAGGGTCTCTTTAGCTATGCTCCAAAGATTCCCGGAGTGATCAACATTGAGGAGCTTGAAGAGTACGGACGTAAGTTTCTCGATGTGTATAATACTAAATTACAGAATATTTTCAAAGAAAGCGGCATTGACTCAAAGGAGCCTGTGGATCTGAAAACTGCTAAAGACGGCAGTATAGTTGTTGCAAATAGCCACCCCGACAAGATTAAAATTGAAAAACTCTTTAAGGAGAACGCGGAACTTGGCAATGAATATAAAAAGATTAATAATATGCTCACCGTGGCCGCCGCAGGACGGGAAGCGTCAAAATTTCAGGAAGCGTACGCAAAGAATCAGGAAGCTGCCGTGGCACAGTATGACTACCTTCTAACCACAAGGCTTGAAGGGATGACGCGGATATCGGACAAGGGCGCGGAGATTTTTTTCCATAGAGAGCAAAAGAGCCCATAAGCCCCGGTTCCCGCCGGGGTTTTTAGAGTCTTCAGCACCCGCCAAGAAATGATGCTATAAATAGAGCTATGAATAATATTTTTATCATAGAAATGATTCTCCCATAATTAAGACAATGTTACAATCTCGATGAAAGACAGAAGATAAATGATGAGATTATCCGAAATGACATCTTTTTAATTGTACATTTAAGAAGATGAACAATGTGTATTTTAAAATCTGTAAAAAATAAGTCTATTTTTTGTTTGACTTAACAACCTTCAAGGATATAAAAGTATAAGATAATCTCCTAAGAGATATTTGGAAGTTCCTCTTATAAATTACAATAAGAGTGAAACAATCAGGGCTGGAAACCAAAGAAGAAGCTGAGATTGATTAAATTTTCTTATAATGTTGTTCGAAGAGGATTATTTCTGAAAAAACATTGATGTAAAGCTTAAACGGGGAGGTAAGTATGAACGCGGTTACTGTTCTTGTTCTGGGTTTTGTTGTTGCCTTTGTCGGCTATCGTTATTACGCAAAGTATATTGATTCGAAGATTATTAAAGCTGATCCGAAAAGAACGACCCCTGCAAAAATGTACATGGATGGCGTGGAATTTATGCCTACCAGCAAAAATATTCTTTTCGGATATCAGTTCAAGTCAATTGCCGGTGCGGCTCCGATTATCGGACCCATTATCGCAATCCAGTGGGGTTGGCTTCCCGCGTTGATCTGGATACTTGCCGGGGCATTTTTTATCGGCTGGGTTCAGGATTACTCAAGCGCGGCAATATCAATGAGAAATGAAGGCGCGTCTTTCGGAGGGCTGAGCCATAAGCTTATTTCACCGAGAGCCAGGATTATTCTCCTTGCATTTATTTATTTCTATCTGCTTCTTATCGCAGGAGCATTCGGAAACGTTGTGGTGAGCACTGCCATCGGACTTAAAGCGGCTCCCATGGCATGGCTGTTTCTAACTATTGCCGGCGTCCTTGCAGGCCAGATGATCTACCGGTGGAGGAGCGATATTATCCTGACAACCGCTGTTACGGTAGTTATAGCCCTTCTTGGAATATGGCTCGGCACAATCGCCCCTTCCGACAGGATACTCGGTACGGAACTTTCCAACAGCAGGGTTTTATGGGCCATCGCGGCCTTTGTTTTCTGCTATTTCGCGGCAGTGCTGCCTATTTGGAGGTTCGCCCTTCCCGTGAACTATGTCGCCTCATATATTGTTTTTCTCGGATTGTTTTTCGGGATAATCGGTGTTTTTATCATTCACCCGAATTTCACCCTGCCTGCGTATACGGATTTTTCAATAAAGGTCGGCCCTCTGTGGCCTATCATGTTTGTTACCATTGCCTGCGGAGCTGTTTCCGGTTGGCACAGTATTGTGTCGAGTTCCGGGACGGCGAGGCAATTAGAAAATGAGCTGGATGCACGGCCTGTTGGCGCAGGAGTTATGTTTGTCGAAATGATGCTCGCATTATTTGCCCTTATTATTGCCGGAACGATTTACGCGTCCCCTGTAGAATACGGCGCTGCGATTGCAAAAGGTCCCGGCGTTATCTTTGCCGGAGGGGTAGCGAAATTTATGGGCGCCCTCGGCCTGCCTTTAAATCTGGGCAATTCCTATGGCAGCGTTATGATGGTTGTTTTGGCTGTTACTATTATGCAGCTTGTTATTCGCTTTATGAGAGTGGCAACTTCGGAATTGTTAAGTGACATAAGTCCTGTATTCAGAAATGCCCATGTGGGAACATTCATAGCATGCGCCCTCGGCATGATACTTGTCTTAACAGGATGGTGGCAATATTTATGGGTCCTCTTCGGAGGGGCAAACCAGCTTATGGCTTCCCTGGCGCTCTTATTAGTAACAGCCTGGCTGATGTCTGAAGGCAAACCTGCCGCGTGGACATTCTATCCGATGATCTTTATGTTTATTACAACCATTGCAGCCCTTCTCTATACATCATACAGCCTGCTGTATAAGGTTGTTTCAGGAGCGGTAAAGGGAGAGGCCCTTGTAGGCAACACCCTCATGGGGCTTGTAGGGCTTTTTCTTGTTGTGGCAGCCCTTATTCTGGGCTTTGAAGGTATTAAAGCACTGAACAGGTACAGAGTTATAAAAGCGCATACAGTAGCAGCAAAGGCATAGTATCAATTGTAGATTCTAAAAATTATGGATTAATAAAGGAGACGGCATCATGAGCGATGATGAAAAAAAGAAAAGCGGTTTCTTTCAAGCTGTCAAAGAATTTGTGTATGGAGTGGCTGCCCATGACTCGGCAAGATTCGCGCTGAAAACACGGGCAAGTATGGAGCATCTTTTTATACTTATTACCATGGGTGATATGCTTGGTGTTCCTATTCTGCCGCCGTACTATTCTCTAAGACTGCTTCCTTATGTTGTTCCCCAGATTTCAACCTGGAAAAGAAGAATGTTGAGGGAAAAAGATTTAACCGACTCATTGGCTTAAAAGTTTGAGATTTGAAAATTTCAAATTTGAAATTCTTATAGGAGGGGGTGGTTCCCATTTCTCTAACAAAGATATTTGAAAAGTATCCGGACAGACGTTACATCATGTTCGGCGGTAAAGGCGGCCTCGGCAAGACAACATTTTCTGCCGCAACAGCCTATTATCTGGCAAAACAGGGCAAGCGTGTTCTTGTTTTTTCCGTTGATCCTCAAGCTTCATTAAGTGATATTTTTCAGAAGAACATTTTTGGAAAAGGTCCCACAGAGATCATGCCGAACCTCTACGCGCAGGAAATTGACGCGGACCAGCGGGTAAAGGAATATCAGCAGGAAATCAGGCAGAAAATACTCGATATGTACGGTATGGACAAGATTCCTGAAGAGATTGAAAGCTATATACAGGCGGCAGCGGCGGAACCGGCCATGGAAGAGAGTGCAATTTTTGACGAGGTTGTGGATATCGTGGTAAAAGGCGGTTTTGACTATTACATATATGATCTTGTGCCTCTGGGACATGCTTTGTATTATCTCAGTATGGCATCAGTTTATGACGAATGGATCGGCAAGATTACCGGTCTGCGCCAGCAGATGCGTGAATACGATCAGGTTGCTGCTGTAATGCGTCACGAGAAAGATGCAGAGGAAGATGCCATATTAAATGAGCTGCTCTACATCAAAGACCGTATTAATAAATCATCAGGAATACTTACCGATAAAGAACGTACAGCGTTTTTTTTCGTTGTCACTGCCGAGGAGATGGTAATTAATGATACTCTGAAGGCAGCGGGTCTTTTCGCAAAATTTGATGTGCCTTTAAGCGGCTATATAGTGAACCGTGTTTTACCGGAGGAACTGAAAAATCAACAGATTCCTGAGTATCTGAAAAATCGTCTTACCATGCAGGATCATTATCTGAAGGTTATTGACGATACCTTTAAAAACGAGATTCTTGCATATGTTCCTGAAATGGATCGTGACGTGACAGGTTTGCAGATGATTGAAAAGCTGGCAGAACGCATGTTTGACTAATTCCAATTAGCGTTCATTATGTCACCATCGTTTGCGGCGTCCTTTTGCATCCACGACGTACTGATTGTACGCCTCCGGTGCCTCGTCCTTGCCGCCTCGGCGCCATTTCGAATGCAAATTGGAATAAGCCCGGACAAAGAAGCAAAAAAGGAGTTTCACAATGGATCAGATAACTATGAGCATGACAAAATACATGAAGGATCACCCGAACCTGAAATATATATTTTTTGGCGGTAAGGGCGGAGTAGGGAAAACGGTTATGGCAGGGGCTGCCGCGCTTTGGGCAGCCAAACAGGGGAAAAAGACGCTTCTTGCCTCCACCAATCCCGTCCATAGCCTGTCAAACCTTTTCGGGCAGGACGTTTTCGGAAAAGCTGTGAACGTATGCGATGAAGAACTGTGTTATGCCTTTGAGATTGATACGCGCGATACCATTGAGCGGTCGAAAAATGAAATCCGTGAAAAGATTAACTGGTTTTTAAGATTTGCAGACCTTTCCACAAAGGCAGATGAGTTTGTTGAGTCTGCTACAATGAACCCGGCTTTTGAAGAATCCGCCATGTTCGAAAATATGACTGATATTATGTTCAAGGACGAATATGATTTTTATGTTTTTGATACCGCGCCTACTGCGAACGCGAGGAGGCTGCTGGGTATGTCCAAGGTTTATTCGCTCTGGGTTGAAAAGATGCTGAAAAGCAGGGATGAAGCAACATCATTGAGGGAAGCCCTTTCTTTTTCAAAGAAAAAAGAGAAAGACCCTCTTATGGACTATCTCTTAAGCTTTAAAGAGAGAATGGCAAAGTCACAGAGTCTTTTGACAGACGAAAATCTGACTGCCTTCTTTTTTGCGACTCTGCCCGAGGCCCTTCCTATAGCAGTTATTACAAGGTTTATAAACTGGTTTTACGAATTCGGCATACCTGTGGGCGGTGTGCTTGTTAACGGTATTATTCAGAAGGATCAGGTTGAGGAAGGCGCTGCTGAGTTCGTGCATAATCGTGTTAAGATGCAGGACGAACATATGGCGGAAATCTGGAAAATATTCGGAGACAGGGTTAGAAGTGTTGTGCCGCTTTTTGAAACCGAAATAAAAGGGGCTCACATGCTGAACCGGCTTATGGCGCAAATGTTCGTATAAATATGAGATGCGCTAATTTGCCGGGGACTTCTTCAGCGCAGTCTTTACTGCCAGTCCGATTTTATCAATTTGATAGGGCTTTTGGACATATTCCTTGATCCCGAGTTGCCGGGCTTCCTTTACATGGTCTGTTTCAGAAAAACCGCTTACAATAATGGCTTTCTGATTGGGATATATTTTGAGGATTTCCTTGTATGTTTCGAGTCCATCCATACCGGGGTACATAATCATATCGATCAATACCAGATCCACAGATTGTTCCTTCAGATATTCTATCGCTTTTTCACCGCTTGAGACGATTGTCGGAGAGTAGCCGAGATTGGCGAGTATTTTTGCGGCAATCTCTCTCTGATCTTCAACATCATCTATAACCAGAATCTTTTCTCTCTGACCCATAAGCTGAGAAAGAGATATTTCCCGATCTTTGCTTTCAAGGGCTTTTCGAGTAACAGGGAAGTAGAGGGTAAAAGTTGTTCCTTCTCCTACCACGCTGTCGACGCTGATATATCCCTCGTGATCTTTAACTGTTCCCCACACTAAAGTCAGACCGAGACCTGTTCCGCTCATTCCCATAATTTTATTTGTAAAAAAAGGTTCAAATATTTTTTCTCTGTGTTCAGGGGGAATTCCTGCCCCGGTGTCGGAGATAATTAAGGTAATATAATCCCCCTTCTTTATATGGTCATAGCCTTTAACAGGCTCTTCCATGTGGCAGTTGCCGGTAATAATGGAGATGACTCCGCCGGGAGGCGTACTTTCAACAGCATTAATTAAAAGGTTCATCAATGTTTTCAGGAGATGATTTGGCGAGCCCGAAATATTGAGGAGATTCTCATCGAGATGTGCCTCAATATCTATGCCCGGATGCTGTTTAAGCATGTTTTGATGTTCTGGAGCGTTAAGGTATGTAGAGATAATTTCATTAAAATTCAGCGGCTCTTTAGTGACGACTCCTCTTCTTGTCAGTGCGAGAAGATCCTGAACAATTGCGGCAGCCCTCTCTCCTGAATTTTTTATCGTCAAAAGAGACTTGCGCATAGGGCTGTCCGGTGGCTGCTGCATTATCAGGAAATCAGGATAGGTAACAAGGCCGCCGAGTATATTATTAAGATCATGGGCTACGCCGCCTGCAAGCATTCCCACAGCTTCCATTTTCTTCGCGTTTATCAGCAATGCTTCCATTCTGTTCCGTTCCTCTTCCATTCTCTTTCGTTCTTCTATCTCTTCTTTCAACAGTTCATTTGCATTCCTAAGTGCTTCTGTTCGTTCAGCTACTTTTTTTTCAAGTTCCTCCTGGGCTTTTAAGAGGTCTGCCCTTGTTTGATAGAGCAAATTGACTATCCTTAAAAGAATAATGCAAACAGGGGGCGCAATAAGGGCGGGAATAATAAGGGATGCAAAAATGTCAACGGGACGAACAGTATAGCCACCGGCAAAAAAGGCGATGGTAAAAAATAAAAGGAGAGAGAAAAGGATGCATAAAGCACTCATAAAAAAAACGCTTTTTGCAATGCCGAATCGTGTGATCAGTCCGTAAATTATCATTTGCCTCCTCGTTTTGTTTTTATATCGAGGATATGAACAGGAATGCTAAGAAAATCTGTTTAAGTTCCATGGCAACACGCATCATTTATGAAAAACCTGCTAAGCAATATAAAAAAAGGGTCAGAAAGCTAATAAAACAGATGACTAAAAGCCTGAAGCGTTATTATTTATTCATATCAGTAAACATCCATCATTTTCCGGCAAAACGCAATTTTTTGCAAGATATTTTTGCTTGCAGGGCATTTCATGAATTTTCTTGTAAAAACAGGCATTGAACAGATTTTTGTTGTTTAACATAAAGATAAAATATTGTAGAATCGTTTCATGAAAAGAACAGGTTTTTTTTCCATACTGCTTTGTTTAATAATGGTTTTAGCAGGGAACTCCTTTGCAAAAGAATACGTGGTAAATAAAGTTATTGATGGAGACACAATTCAACTGGATACGGGTGAAACCGTCAGGTATCTGGGGATAGATACGCCCGAGCTGTATGTAAAGGGAAGCGGGCCTGAATTTTATGCAAGAGAGGCTGCAAGATATAACAAAAAGCTTGTTCAGATGAAGAAAGTAAGGCTTGAATTTGATGTTGAAAGAAAAGATCACTATGGAAGGCTGCTTGCCTATGTTTTTGTAAAAAATGTTTTTGTAAACGCCGAGCTTGTAAAGCTTGGTTACGCGAAGGCAATGATTAAGCCGCCCAATGTGAAATATAAAGACATTCTTTTAAAAAACCAGAAGACGGCAATGGATGAGGAAAAAGGGTTGTGGCAGGAGAAAAAACGGGAGACGGAAGCTACTTACACAGGAAATAAAAGGTCTTATACATTGCACAGACCGTCGTGTCCCTTGGTAAGCAAGATTTCCGACAAAAATAAAATTGTTTTCCGAAGTCGTTTTGATGCCATAAAAATAGGGTATTCTCCCTGCAAGCAATGCAAGCCATGAGTGAAGATTATATAGAGTATTGGGGACTTAAAGAACATCCATTCCTTTTAGCGCCTGACAGCAATATGATGCATATGGCCGGGCAGTATTATGAATGTCTTGAACGGTTGAAATATGCAGTGAATACGAACAAGGGCGGAGCCCTTGTAGTATCGGAAGATGCCGGCCTCGGAAAGACAACCATTCTTTTAAAACTCATAAACGAAATGAAAGGCATATACGGCAGCGCCTTTAAATATGCTTTTGTTGATCACCCGACCTTAACGGCCAGTCAATTGATAGCTTATATAGCCGGATGTTTTACAAATGATACACCCGACGAAGACAACAGACCGAGAAGCCTTACGATTGATTTTGTCCACAACCGAATGCAGATTGTTTCAGATTTAAGCCATAATCAGGATAAACTGAAGAACCTTATGGTTCTGAAAGAAGCTCTTATAGAGATAAAGCAGCAAGGCGGAAAAAGCATCATCATTGTTGATGAAGGACAAATGCTATGCGGCTCCCAGGATATATTGCAGGAATTGAGGATTCTCATAAACCTTACATTCAATAATGAATATTTGCATACATTCATTCTTTCCGGACAGCGGCAGTTGTGGAACGAAATTAAATCCATCCCGGAATTCTGGCAAAGACTGCCTGTAAGATATTATTTTGTTCCACTGCAGATTAAAGAAACACGGGATATTATTAAACACAGGCTAATGAAAGCCGGTCTCAAAGATGAAAGAGAGCTTTTCACCGATGATGCCATTGAGATTATTCAGAGATATTCTATGGGTTCTCCCAGAACCATCATTGCAATGTCGGACCTTTCTTTGTTGATAGGCTATGCTGACCGTTCGAGTAAAATAAGTTTTAAAGAGATGTCCAAGGTTGTAAATGCAATGTCAGGCAGGGGAGATAGTATTGCCTATATTAAAGAGGAAAAGACAGAAAAGGGGCCGGTACTGAATGGTTTTACAAGTGCTGACGAGAAAAAAGTGATTGTAAAAAAAATGGCGCCCAGTATACCAACCATAAACCTTAACCTTAATGATGGCGTGGGATATAAGACAAAAAAAGAACATGTAAGACCCTTTGTTGCCGTATTGGCGATTTTATCGGTAATTATTGCCGGCCTTGCAGGAGGTTATTTTTTTACTTTTGGCGGAAAAGAGGCCAATAGCGCAATGCCGGTAAAAAAGGAAATAGTGATCAAGCCCGATGATAAGCCGAAGCAGGAAATACAGGAAAGCCATGCACAGAATGCAGGCCCGGTAAAAAATGAAGAAAAGCCCCGGAGCAGCAATAGTAATACCATGGGGAAACCTGAAAAAGAGGCATTAATAATCGCAAGCGCCGCGAATGTAAGGAACGCTCCTGATATGAATGCCGCAAGAATAGGAATGATTTTTAAGGGTGAAAAAGTGAAAGTTATTGATGAAAATAAAGGTATTGACGGTAAAAGGTGGTACAAATTTTATCTTTATGGTAATAAAGACGGCTGGGTATCGGAAGATGTTATATCAGTCAGATAGATACATGATTTTCTAACGGTTTTACCGAATATGCCTGTCTTTATCAGAGGTATTGTCCGGTTTGGAGAAAACTGCCGGCTTTAAGCCGGCTTATTGGTCAGTTCCTTAAGACTCTCTTATCCCCGACTCTGATTGTCAGTTTGATTTCGTCAAGATATTCGAGTATTGGTATTAGATATTTTCTTGATACGTCAAAAAACGATCTGAAGTCTACAGGCGTCATTTCTTTTTTTTCTTTCAGATGTGCCGTTATCTTTTCTTTTATGTTTTCCATGATATCGTTGTGAAAACAGATATCCCCCTTTACCTTTATCACCTTGCCCTTATATGTCAGTCTTTGAATAATGTCTCTTATCTGATTTTCACTTTTTTTAAGTTCAATGGAAAGCTCTTTTAATGTAGGAGGTGTAGCTCCTGCGTTATAAAGCATTTTTAATATGCTGTTTTCAAGGAGCTCCAGTTCTGTGTTAATTGTTTTTCCGGCATTTTTTGCTCTTACTTTATCTTTTTCTGTTTCCACTTCCCCTTCATTGATACATTCATCCAGGGCTGTCTGGAATAAAAGAGGCTCGACAGCAGGGAGCCTCATGCGGAGCTCTTCTTTTGATATGCCTACTTTCAAAGGACTTTTTTCATGAAAATCAGCAAGTATCTGTTTAAGAGTTTTTTTGTATCCTCTGAAGTAATCCATGTGTACAATGGTTTTTCCAATGGATTTTATTTTTCCGAGTTCTGTTAGTCTTTCAACTATGCTTAACGTATAGGACGCGTCCTTGCCGATAAATACAGGAAGCAGTGTCCTGTCAATGCCTTTGTGTCCGCCTTTTAATACATGGTATTCGGCCTTGTCATCATATGTGCCTTCTTTTAAAAGATTGTACAGGGAATCCAATTCAATGGTTTTTCTTTTGTGTTTTGTCGGTGTAATATCAAGAATTTTTCCGCCTCCGATGGTTTGAACCATATATGAGCCGCGGATAATAAATCTGTCATCAGGCAGCGCGACAACAGGGTTTGAAAAAACAAACTGGGCGAAAAGTTCCTCCCCCGGTTCAATAGTATCTTTGCCGAAGAGAATCAATCTCCCTTCTTCCTGGGTAGTGGCTATATGGAACCTTAAAATTGAGTCGGTTTTTATTGGTTTGAAGGGAAGTTTCAAGTATTTAAATGCCACGTCTATCCTGTTGGATAATATTAAGGTATCCGGCCTGCCGATAATTGTCCCTCTGTCTATGTCCTGTTTTTCAAGGCCTTGAAGATTCAAGGCAACTCTCTCACCGGCAATGGCCTCTGTTGTATCTTCATGGTATGTCTGAATGTTCCTTATTTTTGCCCGCTTATTGAGGGGGTATATCTCAATTTCTTCACCTGTTTTAATTGAGCCGGATATACATGTTCCCGTTACTATCGTGCCGAGCCCCTTTAAAGAAAAAACCCTGTCAACAGGCAATCTGAATATGCCTCTGCCGGACCGCTCCTGCATTCCGGCGGCGATATCTTTAATCGTGTTCATCAACATTTCCAGGTTTTCACCTGTAGTTGAAGATACGGGGATAACGGTCGCCCCTTCAAGCAGCCTGCCTTTGAGCAGATCCTGTACATCTTCCGTAACAAGCTCGACCATATCGTCATCAACAAGGTCTTTCTTGGTAATTACGACAATGCCTTTTGACAATCCGAGAAGCTCGCAAATATCAATGTGCTCCCTTGTCTGAGGCATTACCCCTTCATCTGCTGCTACTATGAGGAGCACCATGTCAATACCCCAGGCGCCGGCAACCATATGTTTGATGAATTTTTCATGTCCGGGAACGTCTACTATACCTAAGAGTAAATCGGTGCCGAACTTGTAATGCGCGAAACCGAGTTCCGTAGTAATGCCCCTGTCTTTCTCCTCTTTAAGCCTGTCACAGTCAATGCCTGTAATGGCTTTAATAAGGGATGTTTTACCGTGATCTATATGTCCGGCTGTGCCGATTACTATTTTTTTCATAAGTGATGTTCTAACTATACAATATTTTTTGCCGGTACTCAATCAGGTCTTATTAAAAATGCTTTATAAAACGCATCGCCTCCAACGAAGGCAGTTGACTTATATGAGTATGAAGAAGTATAAAAATGATAACAGCCTCAGATAATACAATTACAGGAGAATTTTATGGAAATGGACGCCGGACATAAAGGCACGCCGCCCTGGGGGAGATGGCTTGTTATTCAGGATGAGATGGATTTTAAAGTAAAAAGAATTGATGTTTTTGCCGGTAAAAGACTGAGTTATCAGAAACATCTTCGAAGGGAAGAACACTGGCAGGTTGTAAGAGGCGAAGCCAGGGTAACGATAGACGGAAGAGATTATATTTTAGGACCCGGTAATTGCATCAATATAGGGAAGGAATCCCTTCACAGGATTGAGAACACAGGAAAGGAAACGCTAATATTTATCGAAGTTCAAAGGGGAGAATACTTTGGAGAAGATGATATTGTGAGGGTTGAAGACGATTACGGAAGAATATAACACAGTATTTATACTGTCATATTATAGATTTCTTCCTTGAGGATGTCCTTTGCCATTTCTTTCGGTATGCCGGTTTTAATGATATTCCCCCTGGAAAAGAGAACAGCTTTATTTGCTCCGAAAGCTATGCCGATGTCAGCTTCTTTGGCTTCTCCGGGGCCGTTAACTTCACAACCCATTATGGCAACATTCAGGTTTGTTTCGAAGTGATCTACTTCTTTCTCAAAATCTGCAACAATATCGAATATATTTGTTTTACATCTGCCGCAGGTAGGGCAGGATATGATATTGATGCCTCTTTTTCTCAGCCCGAGATCTCTGAGAATATGGTAAGCAGCGGTAACTTCATAAACCGGGTTGCCTGTCAGGGATACCCTGATTGTGTCTCCGATGCCCTCATAAAGGAGTATGCCGATGCCTATAGCGGATTTTATGGCTCCTGAGAATATGGGACCGGCTTCTGTGATGCCTACGTGCAGGGGATAATCACACTGCTCTGAGAATTTTTTGTATGCGTCAACTGTCTGGTATATGTCTGAAGCCTTCAGAGAAACCTTCAATTCCCTCCAACCGAGGTCTTCGAAGAATTTTACATAGTAAAGCGCGCTCTCAACCATTGCGTCCGCGCATGGCCTGGGATATTTTTTTAGTATTCTTTTCTCAATGGAGCCGGTATTCAAGCCGATACGTATGGGAGTTTTAGTATCTTTGGCAACAAGAACTACTTCCTTTACTTTTCTGACATTATTGATTGTTCCCGGATTTATGCGTATCGCGTCAATTCCGAGTTCCATGGCTTTTATGGCAATTTTATGATTAAAGTGAATATCTCCTATAATGGGCGTGTCAATTCCGTTCTTCAGAAAAGGGATAATATTGCAGGTATCTTCCTGGGGTAGAGCTATCCTTATCAACTCACAGCCTGCTTTTTTAAGAGCCATTGCCTGATTGAGCGTTTCCTGCGGGTTTTCGGGATGAGTTTTAAGCATTGATTGAACTATTATTGGACTGCCGCCGCCAATAGGAATATTGCCGATGCTTATTTTTTTCGTTATTTTCCTTTTCATTTTTGACCTGCCGAATAGTTAATGACATGCCTCCCGGATTGTTGCTATCTAATCATTTTTTAGTTTTGACTAATTCTATAACTTGTTTTCAGTTGTTGTCAATGACAGAATGTTTTAAGGGAAAGATTGCGGATTAACAATGACTGGGCGAAAAACTCATCTTTTACGGATTGAAACTAATTAATGGACAATAATTAGGATGTATTATAGATTATCAAGGATTTCAGAATGGAGAGCAGGATGGATATAGAAGAAAGCCGCAACAATATGAAAGAAGAACTTGCTGTGCTCCGGGAGAAAGTTGCCGGTCTTGAGCGCATTCAGTCAAAGTATGTGCATACAAAGGAAGCTCTAAGGAAAAGTCAGATACAGTGCCGGTCTTTAATTAAGCAATCCTCGCGGATAAATACTGAAAAAGAATTACAGCAACAATCGGATAAGTTGAGGGACCAGGCTGAACTTCTTGATATTGCAGAAGATGCAATAATTGTCAGCAATATAGCAGGAGAGGTTACATTCTGGAACAATGGGGCTGCAGAACGTTATGGATGGACGAAAGAAGAGGTTCTCGGCAGAAACGTCCATGATCTTCTTTGTACGGAATTTCCGAAGCCAATGGAGGAAATCAAGGCGGATGTACTGTACAACAACCGATGGGATGGCGAGCTTGTCCATACGAGGCGCGATGGTGTGCAAATTGTTGTAGGCAGCAGATGGACTCTAAAGAAGGATAATAAAGGTAATCCAGCAGCGATAATGGAAATAAACAATGATATTACCCAACATAAACAGGTTGAGGAGGCGCTTCAGAGAGCTAAGGACGAGCTTGAACAGAGGGTAAAAGAACGGACAGCGGAATTACTCGATGCGAACGAGCGTCTTACCCTGGAACTGAACAGGCGTAAACGTATTGAAGAAATGCTTCGGAAAGGTGCGGAGCGTTACAGAAATCTTTTTGAAAACTCACCCATAGGCATATACCGGACGAATCCTGACGGAAGGATATTAATGGCTAATCCTACCCTGATAAGAATGCTCGGATATAACTCCTTTAATGAAATGGCATCGAGTCAATTGAAGAAAGGGGATTACGAGCCTACATACCTGAAAAAGAGGCTGAAAAAGCGCCTTGAAAAGGAGGAGAGGGTAAGAGGTTTTGAGGTAAAATGGAGGAGCCGCGGAAATTCTGTTGTCTTTATGCGGGAAAATGCAAAAGCAATACGGGGAACGGACGGCACGGTTCTGTATTATGAGGGAACTGTAGAGGACATAAGTGAGCAGAAAAAGGCTGAAGAAAAGATACATTCTTATCAGAAACAACTCAGATCTCTGGCGTCGGATCTCTCACTTGCAGAAGAGCATGAGAGGCGGCGCATAGCTAACATGCTCCATGATCATATCGGGCAGGTACTTGCTGTTTCCAAAATCAAGCTGGGCTCATTACTGAAATATGAAACGGCAAACCCGCTGATTGACACATTAAGAGAAGTCAGAGAGCACATTGAACAGGCAATCCGCTATACACGTTCGCTGACCTTTGAGCTAAGTCCGCCCATCCTCTATGATCTGGGACTTGAAGCAGCACTTGAATGGCTGACAGAGCAGATTCATGAGCAGCACAAAATTGATTATGAGTTTGAAAATGATAATCAATTCAAACCTGTCAATGATGAAATCCGTATTTTTCTTTTTACGGCAGTCCGTGAACTCCTGGCAAATGTAGCGAAACATGCCCATGCGCGGAAAGTAAAGGTGACTGTGCGGAAGATAGAAGGTGATATGTCCATACATGTTGCAGATGACGGCGTGGGATTCAATGCGGCAAAGATGAATTTTTATTTTGATGAAAATAAGGGATTCGGGCTTTTCAGCATCCGTGAAAGGTTGCATCATCTTGAAGGTCAGATGGAAATAAAATCGCAAAAGAATCGTGGAACAAGGGTTGTTCTCTATGCGCCGTTAAAACATTAATATATGAGCCCAAAAGACAGTGAATAGCAAATAGAACGTGAGCCTTGGAAATAGAAGGAGATATTCTAAATGAGTATAAAAATTATTCTGGCAGATGATCACAAAATCATCAGAGAGGGCCTGCATGCGCTTCTTGAAAAGAATCAGAACATGGAGGTTGTGGCAGAAGCGCAGGATGGATTAACAACTGTGCGTCTTGCCAAAAAGCTTTTGCCGGATATCGTGATTATGGATATAGGCATGCCGGATATGAACGGGATTGATGCGACGCGGCAGATTATCTCAGAAACGAAGGACATTAGAGTCATTGCCCTTTCAATGCATTCTGACAGAAGGTTTGTGCTTCAGATGCTGAAGGCGGGAGCATCGGGATATCTTTTGAAGGACAGTGCCTTTGAAGAGCTTGAGCTGGCAATTATGACTGTAATGTCAGGCCAGCCCTATCTGAGCCCGAAGATAACGGATGTTGTGATAAAGGAATATATTCATAATATACCCGCAAATGAAACCACGGCTTTTTCAGCTTTAACTGCAAGGGAAAGGGAGGTTCTCCAACTGCTTGCGGAAGGCAAAACAACCAAGCAGATAGCGGTTTATTTAAATATCAGCGTTAAAACAATTGAAACTCACAGGCAGCAGGTTATGGAGAAACTGAACATGCACAGTATTGCTGAACTGACAAAGTATGCTATACGGGAAGGGCTTACATCCCTGTAAGTTATCTTGTACAACAATAAAATAATGGCCAGGGTTTTTGCCCTGGCCATTATTTTTCTCTCACATTCTATTTATATAAATTTTTAACGGTAATTCAGCTCGCACTTTAAAGGCACGTCGCCTGCAAGACGTCTCGCCTCATCTTCAACGCTCTTATGCTCTTTCGGGTTATGGATTACTCCGCGAAGAACAATCGTGTCTCCGCCTGACCGTACATCGAGTGTTGGGATGAAAAATTTCGAATTAGTCATTATGCCTGCCTTAACAACTGCTGCGGCAGCTTTTATTTTGAGCATTTGTTTTACTTCTTCCGTATTATACTGATCTTTTTCCGTAATGGCCGCTTTTATAGATGCCACGACTGTGTTTTTTGGCTGGGCTGCAGTATTGAAGATGATATCATAATAGGTATGGACGTTCCAATCCGCGCCATAAACAGTCCCGATAAACCCCTTGCTTTCTTTATCAAATTTCTTGATCATTAATGTGGCAGTTGCTCTGTCCACATTTTCCCTGCTCTGAATATGATCAATTCTTGCATCGAGTGGAGCTTCTATCCGAACTTTCAGAACTGACGGGATATCCTTTAAGAGAAAATTACCGCCTCTTCCCATGATTACCGCATTATCCTTCATGGCATAGTCCAATATAAAACTCTGTTGCAGTGCCACAAAACCCCTGAAAGACCAATCGTACCTTTCCCATATAGTGGGATGATGTTCTTCGAACTCCTTCTGCCAGTTTTCCCAGTCCTGGCCTTTTTTTCTTATATCCTCAAGAATCTGCTCCCTGTCAACATATTTATAGCCAATTTCTTGCGCTATTTCCTGTCCTATTTCTTTTCCGCTGCTTCCGTGCTGCCTTGATATGGTTAAGGTTGCCATAATAAACCTCCTTTTTCAGTTTGTGTGTGCTTCTTTGTTTTCCTCTTTAGCCTGCTTATCCCGCTTCATCTTCATCCAGAGTTTACCTACAACAACCACGGCAATAGCGCCAACAGCTTCTACAATATACTGAGTGGTTGTGCCTGTGTGGAGGAATGACTGTACGTAGGGATCAGTGATTATCATCTCGCCTGAAACCTTTCCAAGCACCATGGCCCCAAGATATACAATAATGGGATATTTATCCATCAACATGGAAAGAAGGTTGCTTGTGAAGACAATAAAAGGAATACTCAAGACCAGTCCGAAGATGATGAGAAAATTATTGCCGTGGGACGCGCCTGCTACAGCAAGCATGTTATCGAGACTCATTACTATATCTGCGATCACTATAGTTATCATGGCATCCCATATGGTCTTTGGTTCTTTTTTGACTCCTTCTTCGGGTGCACCTTCAATAAAGAGTTTCAGCGCTATATACATAATGAGGATGCCGCCGATAAGCTTTAATCCTTTTATCCCGAGAAGCTGAGCAACAACGATTGTCAGGATAACCCTTAATACAATTGCTCCGCCTGCGCCCATCATAATGCCTATCTTTCTCTGTTTGGCTGGAAGATTACGGACAGCCATTGCTATAACGACTGCGTTATCGCCTGCCAGGACAAGATCGATTAGCACTATCATCAAAAAAGAGCTTATAAAATGCCACGTAAATTCAAAATGTCCGAAACTGCCAAAATCCATTTTCCACCTCGCTGATAGTATTTATTTTAGTTTATTGTAGAACTGTTGTAAATATCATTTTGAAATGCCTGCGAAACCGGAAAACCTTCGCTTGTGAACCGGCGTCAGATAGCTCTGTATGCCAATCTGCATAAGCATATTCAAAAGGGTTATTTATAAACAATTTTCAATACAATTATTATATTGAGCTTGTATAAAAAATCACATGCTATTGTATAACCTATAGAACATACTCTGTCAATAAGAGTAAACCTGATTTTACCCTTCGAAAAACCTGAGATAAAGGAGTATTTTACCGGTTTATTATGTTTTACAATTCACTGGTTTCCTGACCGAAGACCCCCGACTAAAGCACTCGAGGACAGGCTGCCTGAATCTCGGAAAATGGTTTTAAAAGTAAAATTATACGAAATGTTATCAGTGTTGACTTCCCGGAGATTTTATCGATTGCTGACACAGTGTCAGCAAATTTTATGGCAAGTTTTCAATATGGAGGCTCTCGTTAATTGTATAACAAGCATCTCGACTTTCTGGATAGATAAATCAAAAATATGCGCAATGATGGAATTAAAGACATTAATAGAAGATGATCATGGTAATTGTGAATAAGGCCCCCAATATTACTGGCCAGTACAGCAACTTTGAAAAAAGATTCCCCTTATATCGGATAAAAGATGACTGGTTTCCGCTTACAAAAAGGATGGCGCTTATGGGAACCCATAAAAGGGCAATGTATATAACGAAATAAAAATACTCGAGATAGAAAATTTCCTGCGTGGGGATCCTCCCTCTTGTATTAATATGTGAAAAAATAAGAACGAAGCACATTGATCCGATAAAAACCAGGTTTTCTCCAATATCCATGGCAAACTTTTTTGACATTTTCGCTTCAGTCATAATAAACATGACAGCAAACAAGAGCAACGCCACAATGATAAGAGGGGTCATATTTCGAATGAATGCGTCAACCAGATTCCTTTTTATCATTATGTTAAAATATAGTTCAGGAAAATTCTCCTGACCTGAGTAATCCTGAATTCCGAAATTTGTGTCATAGTTTCTCATTATAAATTCAAAGAATGTATTTTTTACCTCCCAGTCAGGAATGCTAAAATCATTTCCCAGTCCAGGTAATGCGCTTGGATTGGTAAATCTATATGCCTCAAGGTCAGGAACAAGAATCGCGTTTTTACCAATATCCTGATGGCGTATATGTATCCCAAGCCTTTCGTAATCAACGGGGTAGCTGGAATAATCAAAGCGTCCATACAAAGTAGCCTTGAAATACCAGCCGATTACTTTCATATCATTTTTAGTAAAAGAATAGGCTTCGCTGACCTTTACATCATCTATTGCATCGGGGAGGATAAACCCCTGAGAAATACCTTTGTGAGCCTTGTTGTTATATTTCTGCCAGATATATCCGCTCACCAATACCTTGTTTGCTCCGGAGAACTCAGCCGAACGTATAAATATCCCGGTTGGAACATACTTTGGTTCTCCCGCTCCTCTTTGAATAAATTCCTTACTGTATATACGCATGAAACTATCCAGACCGGTCTTTCCGGTGATCTTAACACCCCTACTTTTCAAGTCTGTATCGAAGGTCAATGAAATGTGCCAGAGAATGCCGATCCCTAATATAAACACAATGAAAACAATTGCACAAATCCTCCAGAGATTCCCGTTGTCACCTTCATAAGCCCGGAAAACAAGTGACGAGAAAGACAGACAAAAAATTGCTAGAACAAGAACAATCATCATAAGTTGTCGTCTGAGAACATCAAAGCTCACCGGAATATCATTTTTGATAAATGTAAGATGCAATGACCATCCGGCGGAAGGTATGGGCTCGAAAATAAGCCATGAAGGGAGTCCGGTGCTAACGCTGATATATTCTATGACCCCTTTTTCGCCTTTCAACGATTTTATGCCTGCCCTTTCCCTTTCCTTATTTTTCGATTTCCCTGCCGCTTCAAATATTGTTTTTGATTTTTGAACATATTCTTTGTTGGGATGATAAAGATAGACGCCTTTTTTTGATATAACCGTACCGTAACCGCTTTGACCAAAATCAAGGGAGTCCACAATCTTTTTTACCCAATCCAGGGAAATATCAAGCGCTACCACACCAATAACTATTTTTTCTTTTGTTGCCGGATCGATCCTGTAAAAGGGGACAGAATAGGTAGTCATAAGAGTCGCACCCGTCTGTCCGAAATAAGGTCCGACCCACATGGCTTCTTTTTCCAAAGGAAGGGTGTACCACTCGCGTTCTGATTCAGTATAGTCATAGACCGATTCCACCTGAATTAATTGCAGTTTCCCCTGTTTTCTTGAATAGTAAGGCGCATAGAGCCTGACTTTCGGATTATATGCATAAGGCTTATAAGCAACGGCAATGCCATGAATATCCGGGTTCTCATCAACTGTATCCCTGATTCTCTTTAAAAGCTCTTTCATGCTGAATTTGTTAGCAGTTAAATTATCAGCAATATTTTGGGCCATAGACATGCGTTTTTTTAGAATAAGGTCTATCTCTTTTGCACCTTCTACGGTTTGGCTGACCACCCGGTCTTTGACCTTATTTTCAATGATGTTTTTATAGGAAATATGATTATAGATAAGAAAAATGGAAAGAAAAAAGCTGAAGACTGTAGTCAACAGCAAAAACCAGAACGCCAGCTTTTGTATTTTACTTGTGAGGAAAACTTTTTCCATGTTGTCTATTTGAAATCTTAATATAGATTAAACAAAATAACAAGGGGAGAGGAACCCCCAAATCCACCACCTGATTTTTATTCCGCTCCCAGGTAGCTTCTGAGGGT
>CAZHHX010000049.1:0-30951 GCA_964532465.1 uncultured Syntrophorhabdaceae bacterium
GATATTTCAGTGCCAATGAGGTTTTTCATTATTTTTGATGGTGGATTGAGGTATAACATTTGATCTCTTCATCTCTATCCGGCAGGACTTCCCATAGGCCTCCTTGACTTAAGAGTCGTTTATGCTTATATATGAAAATTGTGAGGATGCGACAAAACCACTTAATAAAATATGGGAGGCAGGTCTATGATTATTGTGAAAAAATGCGTATTTTTTATTCTTCTCTCGTTGCTCATATTGTTACCGCTTGTGTACCAAAGCGTCCATGCGGGCTCCGAAGGGGCAACGGTTTATCCTGTAATGTCCGATCCCGGCAAAAAAGTCCAGATTGGAAACGGCTATTATCTGATATACGGCTTTGATAAAACGCCAAAACTCGGCACAGTTATTATGAAGGTAGAAATATTTACAAAGGAAGGTAAGAAAGATACCTCTTTTGAAGTGAAAGCTGATTCGGATATGCCCTCCATGAGAGGCGCCCATGCAACAGGGGACCGGCCATTTGTGATGTCGAAAAAAGGTGACTATCTCCTGCCCATAAACATTGTTATGCCCGGTGATTGGGAAATAAAGCTTACTGTTATGAAAGACGGAAAGGTTGTAGCAAGGGGCAGATACAATTTTAACGTATAAAACCCTGATCACATGTACGATTCTTTTATTTGTGACCAATATGGCTCAGGCTGCGAATCAACTTCTCTATTTCGAAGCTCAGGGCATCGGCGGTTATTCTTCCGAACTGATAAAACCGGTTTACTATTCAATGAACCCGGATGTGGAAATGCAGAAACCGAGTGTGGGTTTCGATTATTTAAAACGATTTTCCGGCGAATCCGGGGATTGGGGTACCTTCGCCCTCCAGGCCCGTGCTGCTTTGACCATAAACGGATTGGACGGAGCAAACGGTATAAAGTGGGAGCCCCAGATATATAATGCATATTTTAAGGTGAGAACCCCGGGGCCTTATGTATGGGTCGGGCATAACCGCCCAGCCTTCGGGCTCGGATCCTACTTCGACAGTCACGGCCTGCTGCTTCGCACCCTTGCCGTACAGGGCTTCGGATATGACCGAGACTGGGGTGGAGGGCTTTCCAAGGATTTCTCTTGGGGAGATATTGCAGCCAGCCTTACCACCGGTTCGGGTATGCCTGTGTACACGAAGGGCAACTCTATGGCTGCGGCCAGGATTTCCTATGGCGTATTAAGTCAGGACAATTTTAACCTCGGTTTTTCCCTTGGCTATGGGAACACGCTTGATACTATGGGTTATAATCTGATGGACCAGAAGCCTCAGGAGATGAGACTTGCAGGCGCTGATCTGACAATTTTAAGGAACAGCTTTGAACACCGTCTTGATATGCTCGCAGGAACATGGCTCGATAAGGACGCCTACGCGCTGATGTACCGGTTAGGTTTCAATGCGGACCCTGAGGGACGGCTTAAAATTGAAGCCCAACCCACGTACTGGAAGCTCGGCGATGAAAAAAAATGGCAGGCAGCATTCTGTGTTTCAAGCCTTATCACATCAAGCCTGACAGTCCGTATGATGTATCAGTACGATCATAGCAGGAGTGACAACAGTGTTGTTCTGCAATTTTATTTCTATGTACCGATATTATGAGTAAAAAATAAAGGACTTTACAATGATAAAATATATAGTTTTAGCCATCTTTCTTATCTTTACCGGCTACACAGCGGCTTTCGGCGCGGTGGGCTGTGATCTGAATGACCCTGACCGTGACGTGGCAAGACTTTTTCCTGAATCAACGGGGTATAAGACGATTTATACCTCAATCCAGAAAAAGGGAGGAGAAAAACTTCTTGCCACAGTGGAAACACGGCTTGGAGTCAAATTCCAGGGCATTTATGAGACTATTGATGTCCCCTATACAATCTACGAGATATATGCCAATAAAAAAAAGATCGGCTACATACACGGAGTAAACCAGAAAGGCCAGTTCGGAGGTATCCAGGTATTCCTGGTTCTGAATCTGGAAGGAAGCATAAGAGGATTCTATATACAGAAAATGACCAGTCAGTATGCCGGAAAGCTGCGGGATCAGAAGTTCGGGAAGCAATTCATCGGCCTGACCCTCAAAGATTTCGCTCATTATGATGTAGTTTCAGACAAGTCATCCGGAAAGGTTGATGCAATAAAGAATCCTGCGCCGGAGGCCGAGGCTGATTTTAGGGCAGCACTCAGGGCCACGAAGAAAAACCTTATCCTTATGGATGAGTTTGTTCTTTCCGCGCAACCGGTCCAGCCTTCCGAAGGAGGCACAAAATAAATGATTACAATATTCCAGGTAGCTTATAAAAATCTCTTCAGGAAAAAAGTGCGCAGCCTTCTGACCATGGTAGGCATCGCCCTTTCAGCATGGGTACTTGTAAGCCTGCTGGGTTTTAACCGCGGCTATGAGACATCTCTCAACAGGGATATTGACAACATGGGCTTTCAACTGATGATTATGGCCAAGGGCTGTCCCTATGAGGCAGCCACCCTGATGCTCAAGGGAGGGACAGGACTGCGCTATATGGACGAGTCTATCATGAAGGATATTATGAAAGAATCTGAAGTGGAGAAGATCACCCCGATCCTTATGTCAGCCGTTTTTGATCCGAATAAAGGGGCAAACGGGGGTATTGCCGGATACTTCGGGGTGGAACCCAAAAGCTTTGCAGAAATGAAACCTTTTCTCAAATTCAGACAGGGCAAGTGGTTTACGGATACAAACAGCCATGAGGCTGTCATGGGTTTTGAAGCTGCTGAACTTGAGCAGCGCGAAGTGGGCGATATGATCCTTATGCCGGAAAAGAACGTCCAGTTCAAGGTGGTGGGCATACTTGACAGAACAGGTACGCAGGATGACGGAACAGTCTTTGTACCACTCAATACATTACAGAAGATATTCAACAGACCCAACGAGATCACTACCATAGGCATCAAATTAAAAAAGGGTGTTGACAGCGCGCGCCTCGAGGAAAAGCTTTATAAACTTCCTGATGTCCAGATAGTGAGCCTTGCACAGGTAAAAGATACCATTATGAAGCTTATTTCCACGGCAAAGGTGATGGTGCTTTCTATAGCCATCATTGCTATTATGATTGCCATGGTCGGAGTAGTAAACACAATCCTCACATCAGTCTGGGAAAGATTCCAGGAAATCGGTATTTTAAAAACCATCGGCGCTATGCCCTGGGACGTATTCAAACTGATCTGGATGGAAACCCTTATGCTTTGCGCAATAGGTGGTGTTCTCGGTATTATCTTCGCGCTCACACTTTCAAGGGTAACGGACATAGTGATGCGCCGTATTCTGCCTTACGCCCCCGGCGGCGGGCTTGTAATCATTGATCTGAAACTTATTGTAATCACCCTGATTGGAATACTCTGCATCGGACTCTTAAGCGGTATTTATCCAGCATGGAGGGCAGGCAGGATCAGGCCTCTGGAAGCAATCAGAGGGGAGGCAGGCAGATGAGCCGGAATGTAATAGAAGCAATAAACCTTACCAGAATCTATTCCCGGGGAGTCGAAGAGGTAATTTCCGTAAATCACGTCTCTTTCCGGATCAACGCAGGGGACTTTGTTTCCATCATCGGACCTTCAGGGTCCGGTAAAACTACACTGATCAATCTTCTCGGCTGTCTCGATAATCCCACGTCCGGTGAACTTTTTCTCGATGGACGATCAATCTTCGGAAATAAAAAACGCCTTTCCGAACGTGAATTGACAAAAATAAGAAGGGAGACCTTCGGTTATATCTTCCAGAATTTCTATCTCATCCCGACACTGAATGTGGCAGAAAACGTGATGCTGCCCCTTACATTTTACCGTAAGCCGGGCACGGAGAAGGAGACGGAAAAACTGCTTGCCCTTATGGGCATAGACCACCGGAAGGATCATCTTCCGGGTCAGATATCGGGCGGGGAGATGCAGAGAGTGGCAATAGCAAGGGCCATGGTGAATAAACCGAAAATACTCCTGGCCGACGAACCTACCGGGAACCTTGATACAAAGCGTTCTGAAGAAATTGTGAAGGTCCTTCAAGGACTCAGCAGAAGTGAAGGTTTGACAGTAATTATGGTGACTCATAATCAGGAATTGGCCCGCTACGCAGACCGGATGCTCGAAATGAGAGACGGCCGGATCAGCGAGATTGAGATCACAACCCAGAACAATGCTATGGAAGAACCAACTTTATCTGCAAGGTAGAGGCTTTTTGTTGTCTGCGCTGTAGCAGCAATAAAATTTTCAGCAGTTCGCGGTGTCTTAATGGTTCCAGGCAGAACTTCATAATTACTTATATGCCGCATTGAATAAAATAGCGCTCAAGCATTGTCTGTGAAAACCCGGCAAAGCATTATTCTTGAAAAGTTTTTGAAATTTGTATATACAAGGAGAGTGCCGGGAGAGGGCGTTGCAAAAAAACGGAATAACCTCCCGTAAAAACACAAATCAAATTTATTTTGTCATAAATGGATCACCCCGCCGCAAGCAGACGGGGTATCAAAGGCGAGATAAGAATATGAAATCATTTCGAAGCAAGCTTCGGGGTATGAACCCTCGGGGCAATCAATGCAGGAGTGTTTATGGACTTGGGAATACTTGACAATCTTGAGAAGGATGAGCTTAAAAGCTACCTGAGATTTCTGCTCTGGCATTACCGGGTAGTTGACGGTTTCTGGTTTCTCTGCGTGGAAGAGAAATTTGACCGGAAAGCAGCGGAATATCTTGATGAAGCAGTATGGGGAAAGATTGCCGGTATGTCGGCAAAAGATATTATCCACCGGTTTCATATCAAGGAGAAGGGTTTAAAAGGACTTGCCAGAGCAATGCAGTTTTGTCCCTGGACAATGATCGTGGGTTATAAGATTGAGGAAAAAGAGGATGAGGTGATTGTTTCCGCGCCTCAATGTGTTACACAGGTTGCCAGAGTAAAACATGGTTTGCCTGAATTCCACTGCCGCGATATGCATCAGAGGGAATTCGAATCCTTTGCCCATGCAGTTGACAGAGATATCAAGGTAGAGTGTGTTTTTGCGCCGCCCGATCACCCTGCCGACTGTTTCTGCAAGTGGAGATTCAGGCTTTAAGGCAAGCACATTCTGTGCTGTCTGTGTTTGTAGGGAAAAATATTTGTGAAGGCAAGGGTCGTTGAAACTGATTACTCTGCAATCCTTGATTCAAGTACCTGTTCTGTTGAAAAATTCTCAAGACCCATGTAGTAAGAAGCTGCTTCAACTAATGCTTCCATGGGGACAAGGCCTACAATCTCGGTTCCGACAACATTGACTCCATATCGTTTTGCCTCTATGCGGACAAGTTCAACCACCCGGTAAAGCGGTGTTTTTGTAAAATCAGTCATATTTGTGGAAACCTGGGTAATACCCCTTTCCTTCAATGCAATGCCGATAGCTTTGCAGTGTCTAAGGCCCCCGCTTATATGCCTTACTGACTTTGCTATGGCCTTTGCTGTCTCGATATTGTTTGTGTCGAGGTTTACATTAAAGGCGATAAGGGGTTTGCGCGCGCCGACAGCAACTACTCCAGCCGTAGGGTGAATCTCTGTGCCTCCGAAATCGGGCTTCCATTCCGGTGTTTTTATCTTTTCCGCCATCCCTTCAAACTGTCCTTTGCGTATTTCAGCTAAATTCATTCTCTTTCTGTTCACAGCGGAAGCTTCATACAAGAAGACGGGCAGCCCGTATTTTTCCCAGATTCCCTTTGCCGTTTCTTTAGAGAGCGCAACAGCCTCTTCCATAGCAACATTTTTCAGCGGTATAAAGGGAATTACATCAACAGCGCCCATCCTCGGATGCTGGCCGCGCTGCGTCCTCATATCTATCACTTCTATAGCAACGCCGACAGCGGTAATGACTGCATGCATAAGGGGCTGCGGTTCACCGACAGCAGTAACTACAAGGCGATTATGGTCTGTGTCTTTATGGTAATCAAGAAATTTTACACCATCGACCCCTTGAAAGGCCCCTATGATCTTTTCTATTTTATCTGCATCTCTGCCTTCGCTGAAATTAGGTACGCATTCAACAATCTTTTTCATCACTACCCCTCCTGCAATTGCTACAAGGTTATATATCCCATCTGATGCTGGTATGCCATACAATATTCAAGGTATTCTTTTACGACGTTTTTCGGTCCGTAGGCGCCTGAATGTCCGTCGCAAAGAATATCTGCATCAAGGGCAAATAATTTATTAATCGACTCCATCCACGCAGCAGGATCGCAGTCGAACTCCTTGAGAAGCGGTGCCGCGATATCCTGCGGGAAAAGGATTCTTTCACCGTCTATATCAATATAGACCGATATTGAACCGGGTGAATGCCCCGGTGTATGCAGCCACGATATTTCATGTCTGCCTGCAGCAATGCTGCCCTTTTTGCCTGTAAGTTTTATGTCTACATCAAGAGGCCTGAAATCAATATTAAAGCAGGATGCTGCCGTAAGTCTTGCATCTGCCCTTTTCACAATCCCGGTGTCTTTGTTGTGCATGATAAGACGCGCGCCGAAACGTTCACGAAAAAGATTGGCCCCTCCGATATGATCAACATGGCAGTGAGTAAGTATAATGGTGGTAATATCGCCGGGTCTGAAACCCGCCTTTTCAATATTGTTGATCAATCTGTCAAAGCCTTCGCCTGAGCCGATATCTATTAGAACAAGTTCATCAAGGTCCAAAAGATACACGGCGCAGTCTTTTCCGGATGTAAGGTCCGCTCCGCCTACCCGGTATATTTCTTCGGTTATTTTTATCGGTTTCAACCCGTAAACTCCTTATTTTGTCACAACTGTGATTTTCTAAAAAATTAATTGTAATATAGTAATTGAAAACAAAAATGGCAATCTTTATCGTTTATTCAGCAGGAAATTTGTTTATGCCTATTAGAAATTAATTGTTACTTCTACGGTATTTATGTAAATAATGATCCCATCTCCGAAAAAAGTCCTTTACAATGTCCATGATCTTTCAGACAATCCATTGTTACTGTATTCACAACGGCAACTGTCGCCTGTCATGGATCGCTGTATGCTCATGAAATGGGGGAGAACAAATTTATCCCCGGCGCCGCCTCATGGAATTTTGAATACAACATAGTGTAAAATATGCTTGATTAAGGTTATTTCAAATATTATAAAATTACGGATGTATAAAACTCCATGAAACGTGAGAGAAACAATCGGCCCGGCGGGATGTTCTTTATTATTATTAAGGAATCCATTGGATCTTTCCTGGGTCACAACAATTTTGAGATGTCCGTAGCTCTCGCATCATATGGATTCTTTTCGATTATTCCACTTCTTTTTTTTGTGTCTTGTCTTTTCGGCAGCCATGATGGTCTTTCTCAGCATGTGGTTAAAGGTATTGAAAACCTGTTAATGCATGTATTACCGAACTTCAATATGTTTACGATCAAGGAATTTTACTTTTCTACCAGTTACAGAATCACATGGGGCTTTATCAGCTTGTCGCTTATTTTTGTGTCTCTTATGTCGGTCAGTGATTCCCTGCGGACGGCCTTTCTTAAGATTTTTAATATTACACAAGAGATATCTTTTGTCCGGTTACAGCTTATCAATATTGCAACGACGGTCCTCATGCTCTCCCTGTTTATCGCCCTTATTGCAGGCGAAATGGCATACATATCCTTTGCGCGCCCCTTTATTAACAGTATACCTTATCTTAAAAGCAACGGAGATATCCTCGCATCATTAATAGTGACAAGTATATGCATGGTCATGGTTTATATTGCATTCCCGCCTAAAAGGCTCAATGTATTTCATATTATAACAATATCTATTATTACAGCCGTCCTCCTTGTTGCCATGAAAAACCTCTTTACCCATTTTTTGAGTTTCAATCCTGATTACGGTGTTGCCTTCGGTTCCCTTAAGACATTCTTTGTCATGATTATCTGGGTATATTACAGCTTCCTGGTAATCCTTTTCGGGGCTGAAGTTGTAGTAAATATCGGGAAAAAAGACGCCCTCATATTGAAAAAGCTTTTTCTCGGCCCGGAGAATATTGAAAAAATCCCGGAAAAATTCATCAACAGGTATACCAAGGCTTATAACAGGGATAATGTCGTTTTTACGGAGGGGGAGAATGGCAATGTCATGTTCTTTATTGTATCCGGGACAGTCAGCATAAGCAAAAATAATAAGATGATCAGAACCATGAAAAGAGGTGACTATTTTGGTGAAATGTCCATGCTTCTCAATGCTCCGAGAACAGCGACCATAAAGGTATTGGAAGACAACACCCGGATCGTTGTCATTTCGCAGGAGAACTTTGAAACTATTCTAAGGGAAAGCCCCGAGGTTGTCCTTGCTATTCTTAAAGAAATGACTTTGAGGCTCAAATTAACAGACGAGAGTATCTGATCTTTGGAACCACTTATTCCGTAAGCCGGGCAAATAAAAGTTACCCTGCAATTATTTGTGCCTGCGCCAAATCCTCTTCCGTGTCTATGCCGATGCCTTCATAATTGGTTATTAATACCTTAATGTCATAGCCGTTTTCCAGTACTCTGAGCTGTTCAAGCGATTCCGCTGCCTCAAGCGTGCCCTCTTCCATTGCGACATACTGCGTAAGAAAATCCCTTGAGAAGCCATAGACGCCGATATGTTTATATACAGATTTTGAATTGCGGACACTGTTTAGTTCCAATCCTGGCATAGCATCTCTGAAAAATGGTATAGGTGATCTTGAAAAATAAAGCGCGAAGCCAAACCTGTCAAGAACCACCTTGACGATATTCGGATTCAAATAATCCGCTTCTTTTTCTATGGGACAACAGAGCGTTGCCATATGGAGGCGTTCCTTTTCCATTTCATAAAACAACGAATCAATAATGTCTGTCCTGATAAAAGGTTCATCGCCCTGAAGATTTATAATAATATCCGCTTCCCTGTCTTTGATGGCCTGAAAAATCCTGTCTGTGCCGCTTTTACATTCCGGGCTTGTCATTACTACATCTGCCCCGAATGATACGGCTGCATCCCGTATCCGCTCATCATCCGTTGCTATGAAAACACTGTCTTTTAAAGCCGAGTTCTGAGCCCTCTCATACACCCATTGAATAATCGGTTTGCCGGAAATCTCCTTAAGCGGCTTACCGGGCAGCCTTGTTGAAGCGTATCGTGCGGGAATGACAATAACTTTTTTCATAGTGCCCATGCCTTCACTTCTTTACCTTCTTATTTTGAGACCTTCTGGCCTCCTGCTCTTCCCAATATTTCTTTAAAAACATGCCGGTATAGCTCTCTTCCGTCAGTATCATCTTCTCAGGGGTGCCCTTTACAATGACCTGGCCGCCTTTATCACCGCCTTCGGGCCCCATGTCTATGATGTAATCGGCGCACTTTATTACATCCATGTTATGCTCTATGACTACTATGGTGTTGCCCCGTTCCACAAGTTCGGAGAGCACATGAAGCAGCTTTTCAATGTCGGCAAAATGTAAACCCGTCGTAGGTTCGTCAAGGATGTAGAGAGTGCTTCCCGTATCTCTTTTTGAAAGTTCCCTTGAAAGTTTTATCCGTTGCGCCTCGCCTCCTGACAGCGTAGTTGCTGCCTGACCAAGCCTGATGTAACCCAGACCCACATCATTGAGCACCTTGAGCTTGCTTTTTATGAGAGGATAGGCATCAAAGAACTCTGTAGCCTGGGTAACGGTCATTTCAAGGACATCGGCAACGCTTTTGCCTTTATACTTAACTTCCAGAGTATCCATGTTGTATCGCTTGCCCTTACAAACATCGCAGACTATATAAACATCGGGCAGAAACTGCATCTCGATCTTTACAAAACCCTCACCTGTACAGGTTTCACACCGGCCTCCCTTTACATTAAAGCTGAACCTGCCTTCCTTATATCCTCTCATCCGTGATTCAGGAAGCTTGGCAAACAATTCCCTGACATGGGTGAATATACCTGTATATGTAGCCGGGTTGGACCTCGGCGTTCTCCCGATGGGAGACTGATCTATGTCAATAACGCGGTCTATTGCCTCATAACCTGAAATCCCGTCCGTTTCCCCTGCCCTGTCTTTGGATTTGTAGAGTTTTTGTTTAAGCAGCGGATAGAGCGTATCCACAACAAGGGTGCTTTTCCCTGACCCTGAAACACCGGTAACACAGGTTAATACGCCAAGCGGTATATCCACATCTATATTCTTTAGGTTATTAGCCCTTGCGCCTTTTATATTGATAAAAGCCTTCGGATTACGCCTGCTCCCCGGTTCTCCTATGCTCAGTCTGTCCGATAAATACATGCCCGTTATTGACTCACTGTGATTTATCAGTTCTGTGGGCGTACCCTGAAATACGAGGTATCCTCCGTTTTCACCGGCGCCGGGGCCGAGGTCCACCACATAGTCGGATGCCATAATCGTATCCTGATCGTGTTCTACCACAATCACGGTATTATCAAGATCACGGAGTCTCATCAATGTTCCAAGAAGTCTTTCGTTGTCTCTCTGGTGAAGTCCGATACTGGGCTCGTCGAGAACATAGAGCACTCCTGTAAGCCCTGATCCGATCTGTGTTGCCAGCCTTATCCTCTGTGATTCTCCTGATGAAAGCGTGGCGGAATTCCTGCTTAAGGTAATGTAATCAAGTCCCACATCAATAAGGAATTTAGAACGGGAAATAATTTCTTTCAGTATTGTTTTTGCTATTTCCTGCTCTTTTGCAATTAGTGGGGCTAACGTTGCCCCCTCCATCAGCAAAGCAGTGGGTACCCCGGCCTCCCCTTCTCGCCCGCTTTGCGGGCTATTTAGCTCTTTGACGTCTTGTAGGCCAGTTATTGCCTGTCCCTCTTGCTCACCCTGTGAGCTACTTAACGCTTTGACACTTTGCGTCCGGGGGACCAGGGAACTGAAAAAGGCGAGACATCCGGCAATTGTCATCTTTGCGACATCATCAATGCTCTTATCATTTATTTTTACCCAGAGCATTTCTTTTTTTAGACGGGCGCCGTTGCAGGCTGGACAGGGGATCAGATTTATAAATCTGTCAAGTTTCTCCTTACCCCAGAAGTCCGCCTTTTCCCATTCATGTTGCAGTTCATTTATAACACCTTCGTAAGGTTTTTTTATGAAATCTCTCCTGGCGCCTCTGTCATGAAAGAACTCTATTTCTTCCCGGTCTGAACCATAGAGAATTACATTCTGAACATGTTTCGGGAGCTCTTTAAAGGGTGTATTAACATCAATCTTATAATGATTCACCAGCGCTTCGAGAAAAGGTAAAAAATGAACGGGGTTCTTGTCGCTCCAGGGAATAACAGCGCCTTCCCGCAACGAAAGGTCATAGTTAGGAACAATCAGGACAGGATCGAAATATTCTTTTACCCCGAGACCGGAACAGGTTGGACATGCCCCGTAAGGATTATTGAAGGAGAACATGCGGGGAGCAATTTCCGGATAGCTTATTCCGCAATCCGGACAGGCAAATTTTTCGCTGAATATCTGAGTGCTTTTATCCGTCTCTATTTTTACGATCCCACCTGCCTTCTGGAGGGCAAGTTCAACCCCCTCATAGAGCCTCCGTTCAATTCCGTCGCGCAGGACAATCCTGTCAATAACAACATCAATCTCATGCTTTTTATTTTTTTCGAGGACAATGTCATCTGACAGATCGACTATCTTCCCGTTGAGTTTTATTTTAGTAAAACCATGTTTCCGTAACTCATCTATCTCTTTTCTGTACTCACCTTTTCTGCCTCTTACTATAGGCGCAAGGATGGTTATTTTTGTTCCTGTACCGAGGGAGAATACGCTGTCCACAATCTGGGGAACATGCTGACTCTTTATTTCCTTGCCGCAGCCATAGCAGAATACATGGCCGATACGCGCAAAAAGAAGCCTTAAATAGTCGTATATCTCCGTTACGGTGCCCACTGTGCTGCGAGGGTTCTTGCTTAAGGTCTTCTGTTCGATGCTTATAGCCGGAGACAACCCTTCAATATAGTCAACATCAGGTTTATCCATCAGTTCGAGAAACTGACGGGCATAGGATGAAAGTGATTCTACATATCTCCTCTGGCCTTCCGCATAAATGGTATCAAAGGCAAGGGTTGACTTGCCGGAACCGCTCGGTCCCGTAATTACAACTATCTTATTCCGTGGAAGTTCCACATCAATGTTTTTAAGATTATGCTGCCTTGCGCCTTTTATAGAAATCTTATCCACAACGTAACAATGTACCAGATTTCAAGGTTGGAGTAAACAACCCCTGTGAAAGACCGCTAATTCACATAATTTTATCTGTGGAATCGGTATCACATAAAAAACATGAGAAAGTTAAATAAACAATGTTGCCTGTTATATTTTTCTTCCAAAGAAAGCACAATAAATAGTAAAATATCAGAAACAAATCAGATAATAAATTGAGAATTAAACTGAATATTTTTAGAATATATATTAATAAAAGAAATGTTGTTTTTATTATTCTAACCCTGGCGGCTCTAATCATATGTTTCGAGACCTTAATAAATCTGATTAAGCTTGATAAGCATAACGAATATTATTCGCACGCTTTTATAATTCCCCTAATAAGCGGATATCTAATCTATAAAAAAAGAAGGTTGATTTTCTCCAGCAGGGAAAGTTCTTATGCAACCGGTTTTTTTCTATCGACAGTCGGTATTGTCCTCTTTGCGCTTGGAAAAACAACAGGCAATAGTTTTGGCATTAATGATTATTCAGCAACAATAATTTTTTCCGTCCTAATATTCTGGACAGGCGGGATTATTTTACTGTATGGCTTGAATGCCTTTCGACAGGCGCTTTTTCCTCTTTTCTTCCTTTTGTTTATGATTCCTATCCCAAGTCTGTTTATGGACAGAATAATATATTTATTAAATGCGGGATCTGCATGGATCACTTATGTTTTCTTTAAGCTTGCAGGAATTCAATCAATAAAAGAAGGATTTGTTTTTCATTGTAATGGTATTGATATAGTAATTGACCGGCAATGCAGTGGAATTCGTTCTACCATAGGGCTGTTGATACCTGCCATTTTTTCAAGTTATCTTTTTTTATTTTCGGGCTGGAAAAGGATTCTGCTTATTTCTTCTGTTATCCCTATTGTCATCCTGAAGAATGGTTTTCGTATTTTTGTCCTTTCAATGATTGCAACCCGCTTAAGCCCGGAAGATCCTGCTCTTCTTTTTCTGCATCTTCACGGCGGTGCTATCTTCGCCGTTCCTGCATTATGTTTATTGGGGTTTATTCTTATTTTATTGATAAAATCAGAAAAGAAGAGGTAAAAACAGATTTTTCCCTTTGGGGTAAGCTTCATTAGGAGGAGCAGCCGAAGGCAGCACAGTATAAATCAATTATCATAACAATGTTCATAAAAACAGCCTGGATATGAGGATACATAAAAAATGCTTGCAAAGCATATAATATTTTGATACAATAAAAGCAATTTTTATTATTATAACAAAGGGGCGCGGAAAAGATGAGAAATAAATTTTTCACCATATTAACAGTTTTTATTCTGTTTTTATGTATAGCAATTACGAACGTAAAGGCAGACACTGTCACTTACATTACATCAACTCCTATTCCATTGACATTGACTGACTGGGCTGCTTCATATTCACTTCAATTTCAGAAATTCAATATACCGAGTGCAACATTAACCGATATGGAACTACGACTTACAGGTGGTATGGAAACAATAATTTCAATTAAAAATACAGGTATTACACAGGTTAAATTCGGCAATGCAAAGACTGAACTCATGATGGGTGTAACGGACCCGCTAAACCTTTTGCCTGATCCCTATGGCAGCCAGCTTAACATAAGTTTGCCGCCAGGTTCCGGCTATTCATTCGCCACCCCCGCATCCCCCCTTAACCCCGGTCAAACCAGGGTGTCACCCCTTTATACCGGAACTCAGAACATCTTTATGAATTATAACGATCCAGCAATGCTGGCTCAATTTTCAGGTGCCGGTAATATTAACCTCCCCGCTACCAGCCTAACCATGTCCTGGTCTTCTTTTTCAGGGGGGAACATTGAAGCATCCCAGGTTACGCGGGGAAGCATGACCGGAGCGGTTACATACACATACACCAAAACCCTGAACCTGCCTGAAACGTCGTCAATTTTATTTGCAATACTTGGCTTTGTCGGAATTTTAGGCTTTAGCAAAATATTCAAATCCAGAATTAATGATCCTGCATCTTCTTGAGTCGATTTAGCCGAAAATAATCTCAAGCATTAAGAAAATAATTTTTTACGCCTGACAGCAAATACACAAAGGGAGGCTAAGAGAGCAACGCAATGGAAACAGGATTAACAACGCTGAGTGAAGAAGAACGTACAAGATACACCAGGCAGATGATCTACCCTGACTTTGGCGAAGAAGGGCAGATTAAGTTAAAAAGGTCCCATATATTAATTGCAGGCGTTGGAGGACTTGGTTCTCCCAACGCAACAAATCTTTCATATGCCGGTATTGGCAAACTTACTCTCATTGATTGTGATGTTGTGGAACTCTCAAACCTTAACCGCCAGTCGCTTCACTGGGAGAAAGATGTTAACGAGCAAAAGGTTATCTCTGGTGCAAATAAACTCAGACAAATGAATTCAAAAACAGAAATCGTACCTATGCACATCAGAATAACGAGTGAAAATGCCGGTGATCTTTTGAATGGGGTGGACCTTGTCATGGACTGTATGGATAACATGGAGACAAGATTCATTCTCAACGAATACTGCTTTAAAAAAAACATCCCTTACATTTTCGGGGGAATTCGCGGTCTGGAAGGCCAATTGACTACCATTATACCTGGTGAAACACCATGTCTCGAATGTCTCTATCCAAGGGGTATAGAGGGGAAAAAACCATTTCCTGTATTCGGGGCAACTCCTGCACTCATTGCGTCTTTGCAGACAATGGAGGCAATAAAACTCTTAAGCGGTATCGGTGAACTTCTGGCGGGCAGGATGTTGTATGTGAACGGAGAAACAATGGAATTTATGATGATAAATATAAATAAGAAAAAAGACTGCCCTGTGTGCAGCGGAGGTAGAATATGAGCATCAAGGTAACGCTCCATCCTTTCCTGAATGACGGAGTTGAGACCCAAATAGATGTTGAGGGAAAAAACGTTGGGGAATGCATAAAATCAATATTGAAAAGCTATCCTGCCATGGAAAAGAAGATGTTTGATAAACACGGCAAGTTAAAGGGATATGTAGAAGTCCTTGTTAATGGACAAGGCATCGGCACGAACGAACTGGCCTATGGGACAAAAGATGGTGATGCAGTGTCTGTCCTTGTTTTTCTGGCAGGAGGGTAAATAAACACACATTCTTGGATTGCATAAAAAATAAAAGGGCTTATTCAAATTTTATAGAAATTAAAAAGAGGTGGATATAAATAAGCAGGTCCGGAAGAATCCGGACCTGCTATGGTTGTTTAGATTTTTACTACGTTTGCCGCTGCCGGACCCTTGGGGCCGCTTACAACTTCAAAAGTTACTTCCTGACCTTCAGAAAGTGATTTAAAACCACTATCCTGGATGGCAGAATAATGTACAAAAACATCATTTCCATCTTCACCTGTTATAAAACCAAAACCTTTTGACTCGTTAAACCACTTAACAGTCCCTTTTACCATAGGATTAAACCCTCCTTGAATAATATTGAAGAATACGGAACTGTGTTGTGGGTGACTACAAAAAATCAAAGCAAATTTGTGGCCAAAACAACAGGTGCTTCCGAAACTTCGCTTAATAATATCGCACAGGGAAAAGTCAAAATCAACTTTATTTTACTCTTTTTTATTTCTATAAATGGTCTTCTACAGATTGTATTGCAAGTTTTGACTCAATCTCTCCCTTATTTGCTTAGCTTTATACAGTCCTATCTTTGTTTAATACCAACATCATTTTTTATTTAACTTCTTGACAATACCGGAGATTTATTTGTTTTCAACATCGTGTACAGGCCTGAAAAACCCGATAACCGGCAGCAGCAGGAGAATGTGCTGACGCCCCGGTCCTGCAAATATGCTTTTAACATAACAGGCATAAGGAACAAAGCTGCAAAATCAACAATGATAATGCATACATTTTTCCGTTGCAAAATAACCTGAATTGCATCAGAATGATAAGGAGTGGTGCATATATATCCTGATTTTATCATGGAGGCCATATATGTTAAAGAACTGTTTCAGCATGTTTCGGGTGGTGACAGATAAAATTCCACATTTTCCGTTACATTCAGATTTATCGCCATAAAGCAAGTGAACCTCTCTTTCAGAGGACGCTCTGTAAAAAAGGAGGCAACAGACATGCCATATATGCTTAATTTGCTCATACTGGAAGATGAACCTCTTGACGCGGAACTTGTAATCAAAGCACTTGAAAAAGCTGATTTTTCATGCAGTTGGGACCGTGTGGAAACTTGTGACGAGTTTGTCTCTCACCTTGAAACAGGGGCATACGATCTTATCCTGTCTGATTATAACTTGCCGAGTTTCGATGGGATTTCTGCTCTCCATGTTTTTTTGGAACACAAACAGAATATACCTTTCATCCTTATTTCGGGTGCTATCGGGGAAGAAACAGCAATAGAGAGTCTCAAAGCCGGGGCAACCGACTATGTTCTGAAAGACCGCATTACTCGGTTGGCGCCGGCAGTGAAAAGGGCGCTGAAGGAAAATGAAGAATTAAGATTAAGAAAACAGGCAGAGGAAGAGAGAACAGTGCTTCAGGAGCAACTTCGCCAATCACAGAAAATGGAGGCCATAGGACAACTGGCTGGAGGCATTGCCCATGACTTCAACAATCTCCTTACCGTAATCCAGGGATACAGCGAGATAGCCCTCCTCGGTCTGAAGCATACAGACCCTTTAAGGGATACAATACTCAGGATAAATGAGGCTGGAATGAAAGCGGCAAATCTTACCCGCCAGCTTCTCGCTTTCAGCAGACGCCAGGTTCTGGAAATGAAGGTGGTTGACCTTAACGGAACAATAAAAGAACTGAATAATATGCTGCAAAGGATCATCGGTGAAGATGTTGAACTTATAACAAAATTGGAGAAGAATCTCTGGAAAACAAAGGTTGACCCGAGGCAAATAGATCAGGTAATCATCAATCTTGCTGTCAACGCCAGGGACGCCATGCCGAAGGGCGGAAAACTTATTATTGAGACGGCAAATGTCCATCTCGATAAACCATCTGTCGGTTATTCTTCAAATATAATGCCGGGACTCTATGTTATGCTGTCTGTCATTGATACAGGTATGGGCATGTTGCCCGAGGTAAAAGATCGTATTTTTGAACCTTTTTTTACAACAAAAGAACAAGGCAAGGGCACAGGTCTCGGTCTGTCGACAATCTACGGGATTGTGAATCAGTGTGGCGGAAGTATAAATGTTGACAGCGCGCCCGGTGAGGGAACTGTTTTTAAAATATATTTTCCGCAGGCAACGGAAACCTGCGATAAATCGGAAAAAAAAGCTGATATTATTCAATCTCCCCGTGGGAACGAGACAATTCTCGTTGTAGAAGACGATATGGAGGCTATCAGATTGACAAAAGAAATACTGGAGATGCAAGGGTATTTGGTTTTGACCGCACCAGGAGGCAATGAAGCTTTGAAAATCGCAGAGATGTATAAAGAAAACATCCATATGGTTTTCACGGATGTTGTAATGCCGCATATGAGCGGCAAAGAAGTGGTTGACCGTTTACGCCTGCTCCTTCCGGATATCAAAGTGCTTTTCATGTCCGGATACGCCAATGAAGGTATCATAGACCACGGAGTTCTTGAAAAAGGATTGTTCTACATCCAAAAACCCTTTACCATAGAGAGATTGTCGCAAAAAATACGGGAAGTGCTCGACAGTCATTGAAGCACCCCGTTGCAAGACGGAGGATGCTAAGCCGGAAATAAATAAGAAAATGGGGGATGTTATGTTTAAAAATTTTATAAGTACCCTGGCATTAATAATTTTATCTGCAAATCTTGCCTTTGCCGGAGAGATTCCACGTATTGAGATGTTTTCTCCTGAGGGGACAGCAAAGGAAGTCAGGCAGGTTACAGCGCGCTTTTCCGAGCAAATGGCGCCTTTCGGGGATCCCCGTCTCGGTAGCCCCTTTGATATACAATGTGTGGAAAAAGGGAAGGGTCGATGGGTGGACGGCAGGACATGGTCATATGATTTTGAGAGAGATATGCCCGCCGGGGTGGTATGCACATTTATTTTAAAATCTGATATTAAAACATTAGCAGGCAGCACTGTCGCGGGACAACGTAAATTTTCATTCAATACCGGCGGGCCTTCTGTGATGGATTCAAGGCCTGAAGAAGGACACAGTTGGATTGACGAACGGCAGATATTTATTCTTTCTCTTGATGCGCAGGCCGATGAGGCATCAATAATTCAAAACGCCTATTTCTCTATAGAAGGTGTTAAGGAAAGGGTCGGCGTAAGATTAATAAAAGGAGATGAAAAGGAGCGGTTATTCAAGACAATAAAATACAAGCAGGACAAGATGCCGAATGTGGCTTTGCAGTGCAGGCAGGCATTCCCCCCGCGCTCAGAGGTAAAGATAGTCTGGGCCAAAGGGATAAAAACTGTCAGCAATATTCCAACCACTGAAGATCAGGTTCTTGTCTTTAAAACACGCACACCTTTTAATGCCAAATTCGGATGCATGAAAGAAAAGCCTGATGCAGCCTGTATCCCCCTTGCACCGATGAAGCTCACTTTTTCCGCGCCTGTATCGTGGGATACAGCAAAGCAGATTACCCTTAAAAGCAAAGACGGCAAAGTATGGGAACCCAAAAAAGAAGACGCAGGCAATGTGGAGAATACGGAGGGGATCATTTTTCAAGGCCCTTTCCCTGAGAAAACATCATTTACCGTTAATCTGCCTGGAGGCATAAAGGATGACGCAGGAAGACCACTTACAAATCAAGGCAAATTCCCTATAAGCGTCAAAACCGACAGCTACCCGGCACTTGCAAAATTTCCTTCCCGCTTCGGTATCATAGAAATGCAGGAAGGCGCGGCGCTCCCCCTGACCGTAAGGAACATCGAAGCAGAAATAAAGACATGGTTGAAAAAAGCTGAAGAACCCCAAAAGGACGCCAAACAGAAAATAAAGGAGGTTGTTCCTGATAAGGCTGCAAGCACTTCCGGGAAAATCGTGCCTGATCCGGCAAAAAAAACGGCTGAAAGCGTGGAACGAAATCTAAAAGGCAAGCTCCATAAGGTCCAGACAGGAAAAGAGGAGCAGATTATAACATGGCTCGGTATTATGGCCTCTGCACAGAGAGAAAAACCTGTACTGAAAGACAAAGACGATGTACAGGCCTTGTCTATACCAAAACCGGGAGGCTCAAAGGAATTTGAAGTAATAGGCATTCCCCTGAAAGATCACGGTTTTTATATTGTGGAACTTGAGAGCAGGATGCTCGGTTCCCGTCTCCTTAAAAAACCGGGGCCCATGTATGTGCCTGCCGCTGTTCTTGTAACCAATCTGGCGGCCCATTTCAAGTGGGGACGTGAATCATCCATTGTATGGGTAACTACCCTGGATAAAGGAGAACCGGTAAACGGCGCTTCAATAACATTGCGTGATTGCAAAGGAAAAGTTGTATGGGAGGGCGTAACTGGTTATAACGGGGTTGCAAGGATAAATACCGCACTGCCTCCGGAGAGCGCCCTGCCGCGCTGCGATGTTGACAGAGATGGACAGGGTGAATTTTCACAGGCAATATCAGGCATCCGGGGCGGATTGTTTGTTTTCGCAAGTAAAGAAAAGGATATGACCTTCACGCATTCAAGCTGGGATGAGGGGATTGAACCCTGGAGATTTAACCTTTCAGGATATCATGATTCAAAAAAAGCTGACTTTATTGCCCATACGGTTTTTGATCGTACTTTGCTGCGTGCAGGGGAAGAAATCCATATGAAGCATTTTGTAAGAGAACGCACGATGAAGGGGTTTTTTGTTCCCTCCGGCATAGGCAAATTTGAAGAAGTGGTGATTGAACATGCCGGGAGCGAGCAGCAATATTCCTTTCCGCTTAAATGGCGTCCTAACGGCACTGCTGAAACATTGTTCAAGATACCTGACAAGGCAAAGCTCGGGACTTATGAGGTTTACTTTGCAGAAAAAAGGGGCAGCAAAAAAACGAAGCCCGGCGAGAGATTGAATGCCGGATCATTCAGGGTGGAAGAGTTCCGTGTACCCCTTATGAAAGCTGTTATTCAGGGGCCCAAAGAGCCTGCCATTAATGGCAAGGAGATGGATGTCGACATTTCAATAAGCTACCTCTCAGGCGGCGGCGCTTCAAACCTGCCTATAAAGGTGAGGACGGATGTTCAGCCAAAATATTTATCTTTTGAAGATTTTGAAGGGTTTGATTTCTCAGGCGGACGTGTAAAAACCGGTATTGCGAAGTCCGATATCTATGAGGATGAAGAAGAATCGGAAAATACAGAGGGAGCAAGAAAGGGGAGGAAGCTTCAGACTATGGAACTTACCCTTGATAAAACAGGAACGGCAAGAGCGAAAATTTCAAAGCTTCCCGAGTCTGATACCCCGAAGGACGTGCTTATAGAGCTTGAATATTCAGACCCCAACGGCGAGACACAAACGGTTTCTTCGAGGATACCTCTTTATCCGTCAAAGTTGCTTGTGGGCATAAACGCCCCGAGTCAGAATTTATCAATAGAAACCCTCAAATATGATGTTGTGGTGCTTGATATTAAAGGCAAGCCTGTGCCTGACTCTGAGGTCAAGGTAAATATTTATCAAAAAAAGACGTATTCACATAGAAGGCGTATTGCGGGTGGTTTTTATGCCTACGACAATACAACTGAGACAAAACTGATCAATCAGCATTGTCAGGGAAGAACAGACAAGAAAGGCTTTCTGGCTTGCGAAGGTAAACCGCCTGTAACCGGTGAGGCTGTTCTTCAGGCAGAAGTTATCGATGACCAGGGCAGCCATTCGGTTTCAAACCAATATGTATGGATTCCAGGAAAAGATGACCAGTGGTCTGAAGCAAGGAACGACGACCGTATCGACCTGATACCTGAAAAACGGCGATACGAGCCTGGTGAGAATGCCCGGTTTCAGGTTAAAATGCCCTTCAGAGAGGCAACCGCTCTTATAACCGTTGAGCGCGAAGGGATTGCAGATACTTATATTAAGAAGTTAACCCGCAATGATCCCTTTATCGAAATCCCGATAAAAGATAATTATGTACCGAACATTTTTGTATCAACATTACTGGTAAAAGGGAGATCGCCGGACGCGAAACCCACAGCTTTTTTTGATCCGGGAAAACCTGCCTACAAGCTCGGCATATCCGAGATTAAAGTGGGGTGGTCGCCTCATGAATTGAAGGTGAAGGTTTCGACAGATAAAAAGGTTTACAATGTCCGCGAGCAGGTAGAAGTAAAAATAAAGGCAGTAACTGCATCCGGGCAGAAACCTTCGAAGGGCACCGAAGTGACTGTTGCCGTTGTAGACGAAGGGCTCCTTGAACTAAAGCCGAATCAAAGCTGGAAACTGCTTGAAGCAATGATGCAAAAAAAGGGGTATGAGGTAAAAACCTCAACTGCCCAGATGATGGTGGTAGGGAAAAGGCATTTTGGCCGCAAAGCCCTTCCTCACGGCGGAGGAGGCGGAAGACAGATTACAAGAGAACTCTTCGATACGCTGGCCTACTGGAAGGGTACAGTTGCTCTGGATGAGAATGGTGAAGCATTATTGAAATTCCCTCTCAACGATTCACTGACTTCTTTCAGGGTTGTGGCCATTGCAGGCGGCAGCAACATTTTCGGTACAGGAGAAACGAGCATCAGAACAACACAGGATCTGATGATGCTCCAGGGGCTCCCGCTCCTGGTCAGGGAAGGCGACAGATTTACAGCAGGCTTTACCGTACGGAATGCCTCCCAAAGGGAAATGAAGGTGGAAGCGAGATTGGCTGTAAAGGACGTAAGCGGAAAAAAAGAAATGGAGCCCTCTATACAGGTAATTCCGACAGGGGAAGCAAGGGTGGTAGACTGGGAAATCCTCGTGCCGGATGGCATAACAAAAATTGAATATGAAGCATCAGCAAAAGAGGTTGACGGAAAGGCCGCGGACAGTCTCAGATTCTCCCAGAAGGTGATAGAGGCGGTAAAGGTAAGGACATTTCAGGCCACCCTTGCACAGATAAAAACACCCCTCAGCATGAAAGTGGAAATACCGGAAGACGCCGTCAAGGGCAGAGGCGGGATAGATGTTCTCCTGAAGCCGAGACTTTCCGATGGATTAGCCGGTGTTATTGAATATATGGGTAATTACCCGTATACATGCCTGGAGCAGAAGCTGTCAAAAACTGTGGCATTGCATGACAGAGACATGTGGAAAACGATCATGGCAGAATTGCCTTCATATCTTGATCAGGAAGGGCTCGTAAAATATTTTCCTGTTATGAGGCTGGGAACGGATGTTCTTACATCTTACCTTCTTTCTGTAAGCAAAGAAGCCGGTTATGATATCCCCGAACTCGCAAGAGAAAGGATGCTTAAAGGACTGAAGGAATTCATTGAAGGAAAGATAATCAGATATTCAAATTTACCCACGGCAGACCTCTCCATAAGAAAGATGGCTGCCCTGGAAGCTCTTTCACAATATAATGAGGCTCAGCCGGAGCTTTTGGGTTCAATTACCGTAGAAGCAAATCTCTGGCCGACTTCAGCCGTGTTAGACTGGATAAATGTCCTCATGAGGGTCAAAAATATCCCTGACCGGGCAAAGAAGCTTAAGGAGGCCGAGCGTATATTACGCTCAAGACTGAACCTGCAGGGAACTGTCATGGGACTTTCTACGGAAAAAACCGACAATCTCTGGTGGCTCATGGCAACACCTGATACGAATGCAGTTAAACTGCTGCTTACAACCCTGAAATTCGACAACTGGAAAGAAGATAATCCGCGCATTGTCCGGGGTGTGCTGGGGAGGATGAAAAAAGGACACTGGGATACGACAATTGCCAATGCATGGGGCGTCCTTGCAGTAGAGAAATTCTCAAAAATATTTGAATCAACTCCCGTTGCAGGTATCACTTCCGCAAAGATGGATGTAAAGGCAGAGTCTGTTGACTGGGCGAAAACTCCAAAGGGCACAGACATAACATTCCCATGGCCCAAAAAGACAGAAGCGCTGAACATTGTTCACAAAGGCGACGGCAGCCCCTGGGCTACCGTCAGGAGCATTGCTGCAATACCCCTGAAGGAGCCCTTCTCCAGCGGATTTAAGATTAAGAAAACGCTCATCCCTATTGAGCAGAAGAAGAAGGGATCGTGGAGTAAAGGGGATACGATGAGGGTGCGTCTTGAATTGGAATCGCAGACTGACATGACATGGGTAGCAATAAATGACCCTGTCCCGGCAGGTTCCATGATCCTGGGAAGCGGGCTTGGCAGAGATTCGGCCCTGTTAAGCAGCAGCGAGTCCGAACGTGGATGGGCATGGGAAACATACAGGGAGCGATCCCTTGAAGCGCTAAGGGTTTATTACGAATATGTTCCCAAGGGGAAATGGACTGTGGAATATACCCTGAGATTAAACAACAGCGGCACCTTTTATTTGCCGGAAACAAGAGTGGAAGCCCTCTATTCTCCTGAAATGTTCGGAGAGATGCCGAACAAAAAGATGGAGGTAAAAGGGGTACAGTGAAAAGGCTGAAACAGACAGTAATTCCTTTTGCATTTGTTTTTTTCATACTGGCACTGTTGCCGGTGCTTTTCGCATCCGGCAACAGCACGAAGCCGCCTTCTTTTGCAAAGGTGAAGGGCGAATATAAAAAATCCGATGCACTGCTTTTAGACAGGCGCGGTGAAGTGATCCACGAACTAAGAATTGACGAAAACGGCAGGCGTCTTGAATGGATAAATCTTAAGGATATATCGCCTGCTTTTATTAATGCGGTGATCCATGTTGAAGACAAACGGTTTTTCCGTCATCACGGCGTTGACTGGTACGCGCTGGCTGCTTCCGCCTTTCAAAATATCACGTCAAAGAAGCTGCGGGGCGCGAGCACCGTTACCATGCAAACGGCCTCTATACTCGATAAAAAACTCAAGCCCAAAGGCTCAAGGAGAGGTTTAGGGCAGAAATGGAACCAGATCCTTGCAGGCCGTGCGCTGGAGAAAGTATGGTCCAAAGAGGAGATACTCGAAGCATACGTAAACCTGATTTCATACCGCGGCGAACTGCAAGGCATATCCGCTGCGTCAAGGGGGCTTTTCAATAAAGAACCCAGCGGTCTTGATGAGGCAGAATCCTTGCTGCTTGCTTCGCTTATTACCTCTCCCAACGCGTCTGTCAATATGATTATCAAAAGAGCATGTCTTTCCGGTAATGCTATGCATCTGCAAAATGTAGCCGAGCGCGTAAAGGTTTTAGCCGCGGAAAGGCTCAGGTCACCCTATTATGTGAGACCTGCTGCGGCCATCGCCCCACATGTAGCGCATATGTTGTTAAAAGACGGCCGGACAAACATCGTCTCTACCATTGACGGCAAACTCCAGAAATTTGCCTATGAGACGCTGAACCATTATCTTAAGCTGCTCAAAGACAGTAACGTTTCAGATGGCGCCATACTTGTTGCCGACAATAAAACAGGGGAGATACTTGCCTATGTGGGAAACAGCGGCGTATCTTCAAGCGCCCCCTGGGTGGACGGAATAAACGCAAAAAGGCAGGCAGGTTCAACACTCAAACCATTTTTATATGAGCTTGCCATAGAGAGGAATCTCCTTACCCCAGCCTCTATTCTCGAAGATTCACCGCTTCACGTTACAACATCCACGGGTCTCTATGTGCCTCAAAACTATGACAATATTTTCAGAGGACCGGTAAGCGCAAGGATGGCCCTGTCTGCATCAATGAATATCCCCGCTGTGAGAACATTATTGCTTGTCGGTCTCAGTCCTTTTGTTGAAAGGCTTAAAAATCTGGGTTTTGAGAGCCTTACAGAAGAAGCGGAATACTACGGCTATTCCATAGCTCTCGGTTCAGCCGACATCACTCTCTACGAACTGGTAAACGCATACAGGATACTTGCCGATACCGGAAGATTAACCAGCCTGAAACTCAGGCCTGATGACAAAGTTAAAAAACCGTTACAGGCGCTTGATAGAGATGCTGCATTTATTGTCTCTCATATACTCTCTGACAGGGAGGCCAGAAGCTCAACCTTCGGTCTCGAAAACCCTTTGTCAACAAGGTTCTGGACAGCGGTAAAGACCGGGACAAGCAAAGATATGAGGGATAACTGGTGTATCGGGTATTCCAGGAGATTTACCGTTGGCGTCTGGGTAGGAAATTTTTCCGGAAAACCTATGAGAGATGTAAGCGGTGTATCAGGGGCAGCTCCTGTATGGCTTGAAATCATGAACTATCTTCATGCCGCCCTGCCGTCACATCCTCCGAAACCACCAAAAAATGTCGTTTTCACAAAAGTCTCTTTCCATCATGGTATGGAGACATCACGGGAAGACTGCTTCATAAAAGGTACGGAACCTGTTGTGGAAGTCCGTATGAATACATCTCAGCAGAAGCCGCAAATTGTCTATCCTACGGACGAAATGTTTATCAGCATTGATCCTGAGATTCCTGACGAACTTCAACGTGTCACCTTCAGATTTCAACCGTCAAGCCAGCAGTATGAATGGGTATTGAACGACAAAAAGACCGGTGTATCAAACCCGCTTTTTTTATGGAAACCTGAACGCGGCAGATATGAATTGTCAATTGTCGATAAACAGAACCGTGTCCTCGATTCAGTGGGTTTTGTAGTCAGGTAGGGACGGCAGGTTATATTGTTGACTAACGTATTGTAAAAGTGCTACTTCTATTAGCGGGGCTCGCGTCGCCCCCTCCACCGGCAAAAGCCGTCGGAGCCACCCCTTCTCGCTCGCCGTGCGAGCTAAACATATTTTAAGTGCGACGCTAAGCTACCGGGGCTTGCCCCATACCCATAAAAATCTACGCAAGGGAGAAACATATGTTTGGCCTTGGAATGCCGGAACTCATTGTAATAATGGTAATAGCCCTGATCATTTTCGGAGCAGGCAAACTGCCTGAAATCGGGGGAGCTATCGGCAAAAGCATAAAGAGTTTTAAAAAATCAATAAAAGAGCCCGACGAAACAGATGTCACCCCAAAAGATGACAAGACATCTCCTCCAAAAACATAACGCCACTCTTTATGGAATTTTTAAACGGTTTTGAACATTCATCGATAGAAAAAGCAGTTAGAATACTGAAAAACGGCGATGTAGTCGCCTTCCCCACAGAGACCGTATACGGCCTTGGCGCTGACGCAATGAACTCTTATGCCGTTGCAAAAATATTTGAAATCAAAAAAAGGCCGAAATTTGACCCCCTTATTGTCCATATCGGGGACAGGGAATGGATATCTGCGATTGCGGATTATGTTCCCCCTGAGGCCCAAAAACTGATTGACAGATTCTGGCCCGGGCCTCTTACCCTTATACTGAGAAAAAAGGATGCCATACCCGGTATCGTCACCGCCGGCCTCCCTACGGTAGCCATACGCATGCCCTCTCATCCGGTAGCGCTGAACCTTATAAGGAGTTTCGGCAATCCCATAGCTGCGCCAAGCGCCAACCCTTTCGGTTACATAAGCCCTACAAATGCACAACATGTGGCAAAGATGCTCGGAGACGATGTGCCGCTGATATTGGATGGAGGAAGCAGCAACTATGGGATAGAATCAACAATAATATCCTTTAATGAAGACAAAATATATCTTCACAGACATGGCGCAGTCAGTTACGAAGAGCTTTCCGCAACAGCAGGGCCTATTAATGAAAAGGAAAAAAACAACTCCTGCGAAGCGCCCGGTGAACTGCCCTATCATTATGCGCCGATGAAACCATTGAAAATTATTCATACAATTGATGAAATAGCTGATGCAAGATCATCTTTTCTCGCCTTTAAAAAACCGTTAATAACACCAATCTCGAAGTATATTAAGGTTCTATCAAGCTCCGGAGATATGAGGGAGGCTGCCGCAAACTTTTTTTCATACCTTATCGAATTAGATCGGGATAATGTTAATATTATTTATGCTGAAAACATACCGGAAACAGGTCTCGGGAAAGCTATGATGGAAAGGCTTAAGAAGGCGTCAAAAAAATATATGCATATAACCCATTGATAATTTTACTAATCCGTGATAACTTATTTTTATGAAAGAGCTCATATTGAAGTGTACTTTTTTAAGGGAAATGGCTGAAAATATTAGGTTTTTAATTAACTTAGTTTATGAGAAAAATAATTTAACTGCCTTTAATATCAATATGTTAAGATCAATATCCTGCTGTTTATTCACAACATTTCCACAAAAATTGTGGAAAACAGGTAAAAACCCTGCTTGTTTAAGCGCCTGTGTATTATTGCTGTGCGTGCCATTTTTGTTTTCCTGCAGTTCATCCAAATCAGCCAAAAAGGGAAGTCCTGTCCTTGAAAATGCTGTAATCTCGATGAGTGAAGATGAAGTAAGGAAAAAGTTTGGTGAACCCAGTATAGTAAGCAAAACACCTGAAAATAATATCATATGGACATATAAACCAAAATGGAAGATTATGCCGGACAATAAAGACACAATTTATATTGAATTTGAGAACGGTAAAGTGACCAAAATTGTTAAAGCAAGGTGAAGTATGATATGTGAAAAATGTGCAGGCGAGATTGTGACAGTAATTTGTAAAAACTGTAACCGGGAGATATTAAAACTCGGTTTATATTGCTATATATGCGGAAGTAAATTTGAAATAGATGTGAGAGAAAAAGAAGAATCCGATTTTGATCTTGAAAGCAGAATACTATGCAGCGACGGTACATGTATCGGTGTTGTTGAAAACGGGTTTTGTAAACTATGCGGAAAACCGTACGAGCCGGAAACTTGAAAAATGATTTTACACCGAATATTAAAGATTTCGGATTTAAGTATAAAATAAAAAACTCACAGCATTTAACTCTGTTAGAAGCAGGACATTTTAGAATTCTTTTGCCTGTCGCGCAATCCTTATTGCTCATAATCACGTTTTTTGTCGCTTCATGCGATTCATTCAGGTCTTATGGCATATACGCAGATAATATGTTTATAGGGAAAGAACTTTTAAAAGAGCAAGAGTACACAAATGCAGAACCATACTTTACAAAAGCATCAAAGCAGATAAAAGATTCCTATTCTCTAACATATCTTGCGACTGTCAGCTATAAAACGAATAACTTTAATAGCGCTGAAAACTATATAAAAGAAGCTGAGAAGATAGATAACAACACTTATGCCTATCTGCGAATCATTGGATATAAAGCATTGATTTTGCTGAAAAAGGATAAACAAAAAGGCTTTGACGCCCTGAAAGATTATATTAATTTGTATGAATATTTTTACCCGCTTACAACAATTAATGACATTAAAAAGATGTACGATAAAAAAGAAATAGATATGATCAGGCTTGAAAAATTAATTGATGAACAGATATTGCGGTATGAAAATGACATCGATCAATTTTTAACCACTAAAACAGGTTTTTATGATAGAAATTCGGGTTCAGGCTTCTAATATCATCATCTAAATCACAGGATAATAAAATGGGCTTTTTTGACAAGATAAAAAACGGTTTAGCAAAAACAAGGGATCAGTTACTGACAAAGATTGAATGGGCTGTAAAGGGAAAGCTCATAGATGAAGACTCATTCGATGAATTTGAAGAGGCTCTGCTCCTTTCGGATGCAGGCGTTGAAACAACAATGTTTCTCGTAAATGCTTTAAAAGAACGGTGGAAAAGGGGACAGATAAAGACATCGGATGATATCAAGCAATGCCTGATAGAAGAGACTGAAGCGCTTCTCAAACCTGTAGAAGTGCCTATTGTCATTGATTCCCACAAGCCTTTCATAATACTCACCCTTGGTGTAAACGGCGTCGGCAAAACAACCACAATAGCTAAAATCGCAAAGTTATACGGCGAGTCAGGAAAGAAAGTCCTCTTCGGGGCCTGTGATACTTTCAGGGCTGCGGCAGTGGAACAGCTTGAAGTGTGGTCGGGAAGACTCGGTATTGAGGTGATTAAACATAAAGAAGGCTCCGATCCTGCAGCAGTGGCTTACGATGCCACAAAAGCAGCAACAGCAAGGGGTATTGATGTACTAATGCTTGATACGGCAGGCAGACTCCATACGAAGGTAAACCTTATGGAGGAGATGAAAAAAATTAAAAGAATAGTCGGCAAGGAAATTGACGGGGCGCCTCACGAAACATTACTCGTTGTCGATGCTACGAATGGACAGAATGCTATAGCTCAGGCAAAGGCATTTAATGAAGCGCTCAACGTAACAGGCATTGTAATAACAAAGCTTGACGGTACTGCAAAAGGGGGATTTATCCTGCCTATTGCCCATACTCTGAAGATACCGATATGGTTTATCGGAGTCGGCGAAAAGTTTGACGATTTAATTCCTTTTAATGCAAGAGATTTTGCAAAAGCTCTTTTCGAATAGCAAAACCCCTTTTGTCTCTATAGGTTTTTCCATATTTTTGTTTATTATAACCTGCCTACTTTTTGTCTTTATTTTTCTCTTAGCTTCTCATTTAGGAGAAAAACCAGTCATTCTAAAAATATCTAATATTTTTCAATCTGTTTTTTATAAAGAACATTCATAAAGAAGTTTCCATACCTTCTTGCACGTTGAAAGAAAAATATACCTAATTGTCCAAATCAAAGCCTGTATTGGCTTTACGGGAATTTTAAATTCAGTAGCAACATTTGCTACCAATGTTGCAGACACATTGTCTGCAAAGTCTCATTATTGATAATTTATGACAGTTTATTTTACTTCCCGCCATCTGTTTAATTGAACAATTGAAGGACGTTACATATTCCCATGACCTCCCGCTCTTTATTACAAAGGTTCTGCCCCTTACCCGAACCTGTAACTAACTGGGGATGAGCAATCATTACCCCTACCTTCTATAAGGACGGAATGAGGGCACGATAAATTTTCTATGTTGCAAATCTGTTCTTTGCAGTCCTGCTTGCGGGATGAACCTCAATAGGCGTTTGGTGCAGAAGATTTATGCCGATGTAAGAAATAAAGCCGGAACCGTTGGTAATGAGTCGAGATGGGTTGTTATGGAGAGTTCGAAAAAAAAGTAAAGATTTTTCGTTCAGGGAGAGATTTATCTATTGACACGGGGAGTCCTTATAAGTGTTAGCTTATTTCTTTAATTTCATAGCCTAATTTTATGGCTTGAGCCAGAAACTTTTCGATATTTCCTTTCCCCCACTGATTAGATATTGCATACTGCAATGAATCAGAAAACTGAATGATCTCATCTTCGCCCAGAAAGTGCCTGTCTATGCCCTGTCTTTCATATGTTGCTTTTGCTTCCGATAATGGGACAAACATACCGCCGCCGCGTGTTTCTTGCGGAAAAGCCTGCAACAGGTCGGAGAAGGATTCTGGAAAATGTCTTGATATCCAATCTTTTATTACCGCAAGGACGAGTTTTCGCTTGTTATATTCTGAACCATTGAATAAATAATGTGTATGATCTTTTGAAGATTTTCTTGCTTCTCTTCTTTCTTCTGATTGTAGCTTTATCTTAATTTGATAACTCTCTGCTTCAGGAAGCGGTATAATCTGTTGGGCATCGACCAATACTTTATCCTGATATCTGTATGGAATTAGGCGAACGCAACGAATATCAAGATTCCGCTCATTTAACCACATTACCGATGTTGTAAGTTCTTTAGAAAAATTAGCCGAAACAAGAACGATACGAACGTCCGATGTGTCGAGGGCCATGGTATATACCCACTACACGGTCATAAGGGCCAAGGTAATTC
>CAZHHX010000050.1:0-30748 GCA_964532465.1 uncultured Syntrophorhabdaceae bacterium
TAAGCTTTCCCTTCTGGGAGGAATGCGGATAAAATAAAAGTCAGGAAACTCCAGTAATGTAATAAAGCTTGACAAACAGAAAGATTTCGCGCTGCTGAAAACGGTAATCGGCGGGAAGTACCCTTTTATCAAACTGGGCGACAGTGACGCATGTTCGGAAGGTGAAACGGTTATTGCCGTCGGCTCCCCGCTTTCCCTTGAAATTTCATTTACAAAGGGGATAGTCAGTGCGAAAAAGAGGAAATTACCTTTTTCGGATGCTGTTTTTATTCAGACCGATGCTGCCGTTAATTTTGGAAACAGCGGCGGACCCTTAGTGAATACTTCAGGAGAGGTAATAGGAATCAACACTTTGACGGTTACAAAGGAGATTGCCGAAGGGTTAAGCTTTGCCGTGGCAATTAATGATGTGAAAGCCCTTATTAAAAAAGGACAACAACAGTCAGAAGCCGAGAGAGCACGTGAACTGGCGGGATTGGAGCAAAAAAGGGCTGAGGCAGAAGGAGAAACAATCCAGCAAAGGGATAAAGAAAAAAAGGACAGGGCAATATTAGACAAATGGGAAAGGGAAAGACAGGTTAAGCAATATGTTGAAGGGGTGGAAAAAGTTATCAGACAGCGTCACGAAGCGCTTGCTGTCTGTCTCAAAACTGCTCATGATAATTATACTGAAAACTGGAACAATCACTGTAATCAAATGGGTAAATTTCAAAAGTGTCCTCTTCCTGAATCCACTGCCCAACATCTTGATAATATACATATGCAGGGCAGGAACGAATGTTTTAAGCTTTACCCTCAGTAGCTAAAGTGCGTATACGTGATCTGAGGTTGTTGATTTCTTTGTATATGGAAGTGCGTCTTTTTTTATCAAAATCAATTATATTATCAACAAAAGCAGCAAGGTAGCCCTCTTCTCTTAGTGCGGATATGATTCTGCCGATAAGCATTTCAAGTTGATTCTGATCTGAAGAAATTACCTTATCAGTTGAACTGTAGCGGTTCAGCAAGCCCTCGACCATAGCGATAAAAAGAGTCACAATCTTTGTCGGAAACAATATGTGCCCACCCTGAAGTTCAAACTCCTGTATCATCTTTTCCACAAATGCTATTACGTTCCCCGTGTTGGCGCGTTCCAACAGATGCTGTATGTAAAAACAGAAGGTATTGATGTATTTGTCCACGTCTTCAACGTGGGATCCGAGCATTTCTTCAAAGTAAAGCGTATCTACAACCTGACGCAGGGAATGTTCTCTGGGGAGGAGCAGCTTCTTTTTCCCTTCATAACCAGCCTTTGGCAGGTACTCCTCATACTCTATATAATCGATGCCCTTTCTGAATCCAGGGTTTAAATCATCCGAATTAAAAAAATTTTGATCTATTGCGATGCCTGATATATTTAACGTCGTCTCAATTGCATATGCTCTCATGTATCCGTCGCCAAGAAAGGGAAGGATGAACCTGTTTTGTTCGGTAGCGGCTCTTTCATGGTATCTTGTGACATTGCCCTTTGTAATGGCGCCTCTGAGCCAAAAATCATTGAGTATACCCCATGTGTAGAACTCTTTTACGGTATCCCTGAACTTTTCAAATTCCAGTGATATTATTATGATACTATCAGACATGAGAAAGACGGTTATGCCGGGGTCTTCAATATCATTCACCATTTTTATTAATTTATCGTACCTGCTTGAAAGATCACCGGAAATGAACCTGGAAGTAAAACCCAGTACATCCGCGTAGCATACATAGGCATTTTCTATCATGACTGAACTGTCCCCTTAATGGTTTTATTATTATACACAGACGCTCAGTGCAAATCAATGCGGTTATAGTCTTCTATATTCCAGCATGAGCGAAAAAATGCGCAATCCCTGCATTTTTCCGTTTTCTTCTGCTCAATCAGATATTTCTTTCCTGACATATCTGTAATATTTTTTTCTGTTATCTCAACAATGCATGGAGGATCTTTTGATTTACAGCCATGCCTGTTGTCGCAGCTTATACAGTATCCTTGTTTTGGTTTGATAGCATCTCCCTTCTGATTAGTCTGAGTTTATAAAAATGGTTTTTATATGTCAATATGGATTCAATATCCTCCTTCGATTTGTACTGAAAATTTCATCCATTCAATTTCCATACAGCCGGCATCTTTCGGTAGAAGCTTGAAGTCGCCGATGGTAAGTGCGCCCTGACCAAAACGCCGCACGGCTTCTATATCTTCCGGTACTATTGATTTTTTCAGTGTTTTGGCATCAATCAGTACCCCTACTTCAGGGGAAAAAATGAATCTGCGGGGATTATCAGGACCACTATCAGCTTTATAGGGGCGGGCAAAGCAGGCTTTCGGGTTTTCCATTAAGTGCCAGCCTTCAATTTCTCTGGGATTAGGAACGAAATGTAAAGGTGGTGTAAGTCGGGCCAGATTTTCGTCACGTCCATATTCCCGGACGACGATTTCCCATCCTGTTGTGGCAGGTTCAAGAATGAACTCGAAGCGGGAGCCGAAGGAGCGGCGAAACCTTCCTCCCTGAGTTGCCAGACCATGGAATGATTCTTTAAAGCGCGGATAAAGAAATCTGCGCCGAAATTCCTGTACCGGTATTTGCTTTGACTCTTTTCCTGCACCGTCTATGGTGCCATTTACATTATTGTTTTCAATACGCAGCCAGTATTCTCCGCAATGGGATAGTGCGAGACCGTCTCCGGGTTTTGATCCCGGACCGTTCAATGCAAGTATCCACTCACTGCCGGACGGGAAGCTTTCAAGATTGGGCCTGCAGTGCATTCCGTCCCCCATCTGTACGACAATTCCGGAGTCGAGAAGTCCGCCTGACAGAGTTTCCAGTACCAGAACATCCATAGTCGGCCTTTGACCTGGATGATGCCTGAGAATCCTACCACGAACCACAAGAGGTGCATTTTTGGCTACGGTGAGAAAAGGTCCTTGCCAATTGCAGGAGCAGGCGTTAGCCGGAGAATGAATTATCCAGAATGTCAACATCAGGAACAGACTTAGTGCTGTTATTTTTTTCATTTTTATAGATTTATATCTCAACAAAAAATAATATTTTCTCATTAGATATGATAGATGTCAACATTTCCGATAGAAGATGGTCATGGCCTCCCGCTTTGCCGGAAGTTATGACCATAAATTATCCTGTTTATTATTTCCGGTCGAATGCATTACAATATAGCACTATGAATAAATTCAAACTAATTAGTGAATATAAGCCCATGGGGGATCAACCGGAGGCAATTGAGAAACTCATAAAAAATATAAAGAAGGGTGTTCAGCATCAGGTGCTCCTTGGAGTTACCGGTTCAGGTAAGACTTTTACCATGGCTAACGTGATTGAACGTTTGCAGAGGCCTACATTGATTATTTCCCACAATAAGACGCTTGCGGCCCAACTTTATACTGAATTTAAAACCCTCTTTCCTGAAAACGAGGTTCATTTTTTTGTGAGTTACTACGATTACTATCAGCCGGAGGCATATATGCCTTCCACGGACACTTTTATCGAAAAGGATTCTTCTATAAACGAGGAGATCGATAAGCTCCGGCTCCTTGCCACAAACTCCCTTTTTGAGAGGGATGATGTAATTATTGTAGCGAGCGTTTCCTGCATATACGGCTTAGGTTCGCCGGAGGCATATTACGGGATGCTTGTATACCTTGAAAAGGGGCAGCAGATAGAAAGGAAGACTCTCCTTGATAAGCTTATCCAGTGCCAATACGAGAGGAATGATCTCGATTTTTACCGGGGAAGGTTCCGCATCAGGGGCCCGAATATCGACATATTCCCTGCTTATGAGGAGGAAAGGGCATTCAGGGTAGTTCTCGACGACAATCTGGTGAATGCCATTTATCTCATAGACCCACTGACCGGACAGGTTATGGAAAAGTTGAAGAAGTGCACCATATTCCCGACCAGACATTTCGTAACTCCCAAAGAAACCCTTGAACGGGCATTGCTTACAATAGAGGAGGAATTAAAGGAACGTCTTGAATTCCTCAAAACACAGAACAAGCTTCTTGAGATGCAAAGGATTGAAATGAGGACAAAATATGACCTTGAGATGATCAAGGAGATCGGATACTGCCAGGGGATAGAGAATTATTCGAGGCATCTTACGGGCAGAAAACCCGGCGAACCTCCGCCGACGCTCATTGATTATCTCCCGAAGGATGCCCTTTTGATGATTGACGAAAGTCATGTTTCAGTGCCTCAGCTTACGGGTATGTACCGTGGCGACAGATCACGGAAACAGACTCTTGTCGAATTCGGTTTCAGACTCCCCTCTGCCCTGGATAACAGACCTCTCACATTTGAAGAATTTGAGGAGAGAACAGGGCAGGTGATGTATGTTTCGGCAACACCCGCAAAATATGAGCTTGGAAAGGCAGAGGACCATATAATTGAGCAGATAATACGGCCCACGGGGCTCATGGACCCCCGCATCGAACTGAAGCCGGCTAAAGGCCAGGTAGAAGGGCTTTTAATAGAGATTAAAAAGGTGATGCAGGCAAAAGAGAGAGTTCTTGTGACAACGCTTACGAAACGTTTTGCTGAGGACCTGACCGATTATCTCCTTGACGCGGGTATTAAGGCAAAATATCTTCACTCAGACGTTGATACCCTTGAACGTGTTGCCATTGTGAGGGATCTGAGAATGGGAAAATTCGATGTTCTTGTAGGCGTGAACCTCTTAAGAGAAGGACTTGATTTGCCGGAAGTATCACTTGTTGCCATTCTTGACGCGGACAAGGAAGGTTTTTTGCGCTCAGAGACGTCTCTCATTCAGACCTGCGGAAGGGCTGCGAGAAATATAAACGGCAGAGTTGTCATGTTTGCAGATAAAACAACGGAATCCATGAAGCGAGCCATAAGCGAGACAGAGCGGAGGAGAAAGGTACAGCACGAATATAACCTGAAAAACGGAATTACCCCGGAGGGTATTAAGAAATCCGTTGTGGATATTCTCTCCTCAATCTATGAGAAGGATTACTATTCAGTGCCTTTCGACGAAATTGAAGCAAGCGGTATAGAGCCGAAAAAACTTTCCCGTATGTTAAAGAAATTGAAGAAAGAGATCGGTGAGGCGTCGAAAAGATGGGATTTTGAGAAGGCAGCCGAACTCCGTGACAGACTTTTGAAACTGGAAAAAATGGAAATAAGCCTGTAGAATTTTCCGCCTCCGGCGGAAAAACTTTTAGCATTATGACCTGACTAATGAAATGCTTGACGAAACCATAATCAACTCCATCCCTGAATCATCAGGCGTATATATTTTCAGAGATAAAGACGGGAATATTATATATATCGGCAAGGCAAAGAACCTCAAAGACAGGGTGAGAAGCTATATCAGAGATGGTGAGAGGGACCCGAAGACAAAACGCCTTGTAAGCAATATCAGGAATGTTGAGACTATCCTGACGGGAAACGAAAAAGAGGCTTTTTTGTTGGAGAGCAATCTTATAAAGGAAAATTCTCCCCGGTATAACATAGACCTGAAGGACGACAAGACCTATATCTCATTAAAGCTTACGATAAATGAGAAGTTTCCTGCCCTCTATATTACGCGGAAGATCAAAGATGACGGCGCCATGTATTTCGGCCCCTATCCTCACGCGAAGGATGTAAAGGAAGTGTTGAAACTCATACAGGGTTTATATCCTGTCAGGAAATGCAAGGATACTGTTTTCAGGAAGAGGAAGAAGCCCTGCATGCTCTCGGAACTCAATAAATGCCTTGCGCCTTGCAGTGACAATTCCGATGAAAACTCATACAGGGTTGTTGCAGAGGAACTGGCAGACTTCCTTTCCGGAAAAGATGAAAAATTATTAAAAGACCTTGAGAGACGTATCAACGAAGCTTCTAAGAAATGGAATTTTGAGGAGGCTAAACAGTTGAAAGAGCGGTATTTTGCCATAAAAGGCATGGTGGAAAAACAGCACGTTCATGAGCATCTTGGAAAGAACCGCGATGTCTGGGCTTTTCTCGAAGGAGAAAAGGGAATAAGGATGGTACTCCTTACGTTCAGGCGAGGAGTACTGCTTTCGAAAAAGCTCTTTAAAGAATCTTTAATGAAGGCCGGTTATAATGAGGCCATAGCATCATTTCTTTTTCAATACTATTCATCGAGGCCTATCCCGGACGAGGTGATTATCTCTGAGGCGATTGAAGACGCCCCATTCCTGGAAAAATATCTGAAAGAGAGAAAGAAGGGTAATATGAGGATGCTCGGTCCCGAAAACAGGGCGGCAAAGGAGATGATAGGACTTGCCATAGAAAATTTGCATGAGCCGGAACCTATTTTCCCGGGATATGCCTTTAAAACAGCCCTCCATTTAAAAAAAGAACCTGAAAGGATCGAGATATATGATATTTCACATACGCACGGCGTGAATCCTACAGGTGTAATGGTAGTATTCACGGAATTCAAACCGGACAAAAAGGGCTACAGAGTGTTTCATATAAAGTCCGCGCCGGCAATGGACGATGTGGCTGCCATGACCGAGGTCATTCAGAGGAGAATCGCCAACGAAAAGCTTGGACCTTTACCGGATTTGTTCATCATAGACGGCGGAAAAGGTCAACTTTCAGCCGTATCAAAGGCGCTTAAGACACTCAATATAGAGCGGGACGCGATCAGCATTGCAAAGGGGCAGAGCAGAGGGGGCATGGAAGACCTGATTTATTTACCTAACCGGAAAAACCCGCTTTTACTCCCCAAAGCATCTCCGGTATTCAAAGATATCGTGAAAATGCGCGATGAAGCCCACCGCTTTGCCGTAACATCCCACAGAAAGTGGAAAAGAAAAACCGACCTGGAGTGACCTGTCCAAGGCTTCACTGGTTTTACAAATTCGAGTGGAGAACCTTCAAGCCCCCCCCTGTAACTTAATGTTAAATTGGAAGAAACTTAATCGCAAGATATAATTATTTTTCCAGATAGGAAATTATGATTTTTTAAAGCAGAGGAAACAGGGTTATTGTTTGTAACGGCTTATTGTATACAATTATTAAAAAAAACAAATTGATAATTAATTTTTTCAGATAATAGCCGATTATAATAATGACAGGTTACTGATGACTAAAGAGATAAAGCCGGATACGATACTTGAATTTGTGGACGGGCGCAGGGAAGAAGCGCTCCTTGTCGGGGATTTTATGCCCGAACAGAATGTAATTAAGGTTATCTGGGCAAAAACAGGCACTATTCATACTTTTTTTCTGAATAAACTATGCTGTGTCCGGTTGTTACCAAAAATAAAAGTATCCATAACCGATAAGAGTTGTGCCTTTGAAGAAGTTGTTACAATAACAAGCAAGAGCTACCACGTGGCAGTGCCCGATGATGGTCAGTTGAAGACCGGTTTTTACGCGATCTCCACAAACCCCAACGATCCTTTTAAACTGATGTTTTTCCCTGCCGCCGGTGTACAGACACGCGCTCAGGAGCGTCCTGTGGGCGATATGCTCAAAGAAGACGGTATAGTAACTCAATATGCCGTTGAGAATGCCCTGGAAGAGCAGAGAATACTCCGAGAAAAAAAGCTGGGCGAGATCATCTCTGAAAAAGAGGATCTTCCTCATAAGGAAATAGAAAAGGTCATTGAGGATGCATACAGGGACGGCAAGGTAACAGCCAGAATGAAGGTGGGCGACATACTCATTGAAGCCGGTTTATTGACAAAAGAACAGGTTGAAGATGCCCTGAGTAAACAGGAGATCGGCAAGAGAAAAAAAATCGGCTCGCTGATGATTGAGAAAGGCCTTATCACGGAAAAGCAGCTCCTTACAGCGTTGTCTGTTAAATTTTTCATGCGTTTTGTCGATCTTGACACGATGGTTCCTTCACAGGTTGCCCTAAATTCTTTGCCTGCTGAAGTAGTTTATAGCCTCCACGTCCTTCCCATTTCAGATGATGGTAAAAAATTTATAGTGGCAACATCAGATCCGGCAGATTATACGATACCTGAAACCCTTCGCTTCTACACAAAAAGCAGGATTGAACTAATCGTTGCATTGTCAAATCAAATAGGTGATGCCATTGCCAAGTATTATCCTAAAAAGAAATTTGAAGTTGAAGAGATACTTGGCGGTATGAATGAAAAGGTTGAGGTGGAAATGCAATCGGAAGAAGCCTCGGACGTTTCCGAGTCTGATTCTCAGATTGTGATGCTGGTAAATAAAATACTCATAGACGGTCATAATAAAGGCGCCTCGGATATCCACTTTGAACCGGGATACCGGAATGATCCTTTTCAGGTACGTTACCGGGTAGACGGCATCTGTCATGTAGCTCACGAAATACCCAAGACCTACAGAAGGGCAATTCTCTCAAGGATCAAAATTATGTCCAACCTGGACATTTCTGAGCGACGCAAACCTCAGAGCGGCAAGATTGTCCTCTGGCATGATTCCCGACAGATCGAGTACAGGGTGGAGACAACTCCAACAGTGGGCGGCAATGAAGATGCTGTTCTCAGGATTCTTGCCTCTGCCGAGCCCCTGCCTTTGGAGAATATGAGTTTCTCTCCGATAAACCTTGAAAATATGAAAGAAATCCTCTCTCAACCCTACGGCATGATCCTTTGTGTCGGACCTACGGGTTCAGGAAAAACTACAACCCTTCATTCGGCGCTGAAAAGCATCAATACTCCTGATCGGAAGATATGGACAGTGGAAGACCCTGTTGAAATAACCCAGAAGGGTTTAAGGCAGGTGCAGGTGCAGGCAAAAATAGGGCTGACCTTTCATGAAGCCCTTCGTTCCTTCCTGCGGGCTGACCCGGATGTGATCATGGTGGGTGAAATGCGGGATGAGGAAACGGTAAAGACAGCCATAGAGGCTTCACTTACCGGTCACCTGGTTTTGAGTACGCTTCACACGAACAGCGCTTCTGAAACAGTTGTCCGCCTTATTGATATGGGCATGGACCCTTTCAATTTTGCCGATGCTCTATTAGGTGTTCTGGCGCAGCGGCTTGCCCGCAGACTTTGTCCGGCCTGTAAAAAACCATACCATCCTGACAAAGATGAGTATGATCATCTGATAGAAATTTATGATCCAAAATGGTTCCAAATGCATGACGGTCCGGTATATTCTTCTAATTTCACTTTAATGGAGAGAACAGGATGCGAAATATGCAACGGCACGGGATATAAAGGACGTGTTGCCCTGCATGAACTGTTGGTGAACAATGATGCCATGAAACAGTTGATCCGGCACAAAGCATCCGTTGAACATTTGCGTACTGCCGCCATTAATGTGGGGATGAGAACACTCCTTATGGATGGCATCCAGAAGGTGCTTCAAGGGCTTACGGACATGACTGAAATTCTTCAAATCTGTCGATATGAGAAGAAGCCTGTCCTTTTTGAAGATGTGGTAGAACTAGGGACTCAACTCATGGCCTGTTCCGGCCGATAATTCATTGTCATAGCAAGAACATACAGGACAAAATATTGTTTAATACTAAGTAAAATGGCAGTATATGTCTTTCGGTATGAAACCATTCAAAGTGAAACTGTTATCAAGGACAGCTTGTTCATATTATAATATTCAGACAGTACAATCAGCATAAAAAATGCGCGTGCCCATAACCTCGGCAACATGGAGTTTTTCCCTGTTGACATCAGTATATCTGTGTATTACCTTCATAGAATCAGTTTATCGTTTCAATAGATGTTCTAAAAAATAAGGAGGTTTACTATGGCGGAAAGATTAGAAGTATTTAAGTGTGAAATGTGCGGGAATATTGTTGAGGTTATTCATGCCGGTAAAGGCCAGCTTGTATGCTGCAATAAACCCATGATGCTCATGAAGGAGAATACTGTTGATGCTTCCCGCGAGAAACATGTCCCGGTTATTGAAAAGACACAGGACGGTGTCACAGTGAAGGTAGGGAGCATGGCTCATCCTATGGAGGAAAAGCACTATATAGAGTGGATTGAAGTTATTGTTGACGGAAAGACTTATCGCCAGTTTTTGTCCCCCGGAGGCTTACCGGAAGCATTCTTTTCTATAAAGGGTGAAGATATAACAGCACGTGAATTTTGTAATATGCACGGACTGTGGAAAGCATAAGAACCCGATTATCGGAAGTTAAGAGGAGGACAGGTTCATGAAAAGCTTAAAAGGAACTGAAACAGAGAAAAATCTGCTTAAAGCATTTTCCGGTGAATCACAGGCAAGAAACAGATATACCTATTTTGCTTCCCAGGCAAAGAAAGAAGGATACGAACAGATATCATGGATATTTTCAGATACAGCAGATAACGAAAAGGAACATGCAAAAAGGTTTTTTAATTTTCTGCAGGGTGGTGATGTAGAGATTACCGCAACATTCCCTGCAGGCGTCATCGGCAGTACAAAAGATAATCTGAAAGAGGCTGCCGCAGGAGAAAATCTTGAATATACGACACTGTACCCTGAGTTTGCCGATGTTGCGGAAAAGGAAGGATTCAGTGAAATAGCGGCTGTAATCAGAGCGATAACAACCGTTGAAAAGGGGCACGAAAAGAGATACCTTGCCCTTCTTAAAAACATTGAAAACGACGAGGTATTCAAGAAAGGCAAAGTTGTTCAATGGAGATGCAGAAATTGCGGATATATTCATGAAGGATCGGAAGCGCCAATAGAATGTCCTGCCTGCGCCCATCCTATGGCACACTATGAGTTAATGGCTGAAAATTATTAGATAAAATCAGATAAGATATAATCCGGGGGTCGGCCCAATCTGCTTGAGATGTTGTTCTGAATCCCGACTCCTGAATTATACTTTTAAAAAATGAGGCCACGATACCTTTGCAGATACCGTGGCGGGCTGGGTGGCATTTCTTTTTTTGGGGGGGAAAGCGCCGGAACCAGCCTGATTTCAGTATACAACAAAAAAGGATAATGGTGTTGCGTTTTTTTAAACAGAATGAATAAAAGAGATTTTCCTGAAAAATTCCCTCGTCCGTAGAGGAGCGACCTGCCTCCGCAAAGACCGTGAAGGATAGATACAAGCACTGGTATAGGATTGTCCTGGCAGGTTTTTGCTGTACCATAAAACAATTTCTTAAATCATTTGGTGAACAGACCGTTGACGAATAAGGCTCCAGTGAAAAATGCCTTGAATAATAAAAAAGGGCGGTTGAAAAAACCGCCCTTTTTTATTATGAGAAATATTCGATCAATCTTTTATGCCTGCCAATCTTTTGGCAGCTTTTTTCTTGCTTTCAATATTTGTTTCGCGGAAGATAGTAACGCGGTGAGCTTCAGGTGAGCCGCCGCCGTGTATGTCAGAAATGGTATCAGCACTTTCCATTGCCATTTTTTCTACCAGCCGGTACATTTTTACTCTGTTTTCTACAGGTACGCTATCTACACCCTTCAAATATTTTTTCAGAAAACCGCCTATTTCAGGGTTTTCAAAATCTCTGTCTGAAGGCAGGTCTGCCACAAAACCGCCGGCGGCATCTATCATAAGCCTCGTGGCTTCAGCCATCTCTTTGCCCTCGTGGATTTTGGAGGCATTTGCAAGGACAGTATCGATAAAGAACGCGCCTGAAGGCTGTTTTTTACCTTCATATGAAGAAGCGAGACAGCAGGCATAAAGCGTTTCAGCCCTGTGTATCATGTCGATAACCTTCTGTTTCAAGTGTCCGGCCTTTGCAGTTCCATTGTAATCCATCATGGTAAGGGCAGCGCCGGTCATGCAGTCAATCTTGCCTGATTTGCATCCGCCGTGGCTCTGACGATGGAAGGAAGAGAACTTTACAACCATATCCTGTGCGAATTCTGTTTCTCCGCACATGAATACACGTTCCCAGGGGATAAAAACGTCATCAAAAATCAGAGTGGGGCAGTATTTGGAGTAGTAAACATTGCCGATATCGCAGCCGTCTATTTCGCGCATATCCAGAGTGGACCTGCCGACAACGTGGATTAAGCCTTTTGTGTCTGAGGGTATGGCGAAAGCCACGGAATAATCCTTATCAACTTTTCCCATTGCCCTTGTAGGTATTACGATAATTTCGTGGGATGAAAGAGAACCGGTCTGGTGCGCTTTGGCGCCTCGCACAACTATACCGTCATCTCTTTTTTCTACTACGCGGAGGAACATATCCTTGTCGACCTGTTCAGTCGGATTGAGAGAGCGATCACCTTTTACGTCAGTTACACCGGCATTTCCGGTAAGATCATTCTTTTGCATATGCTTCAGAAATTCAATGAAGTTCTTATTGTAGTTAGTTCCATACTTCTGGTCAATGTCATAAGTAACAATGGCAAGGGAGGACAGACAGTCGAGGCCGGTGCACCGCTGATGACATGTCCCGACGTAATTAGCTATTTTTCTATTAACCTTTACTCTTGCAACCAGGTCTTCAACGCTGGCCGGAGGTAATGTAAAACGGCTTACTGTCTCATTGATGAGGGGGCTCATGGTGGTCATGAGATCACGGTTTTCAGGCATATTTGCCAATTCGTATGTTGCGGCAGTTGCCTCGATTCCAGCCCGCAGGCGAGGATTATCAAGAACGTTCGTAAGACGTTCCCCGAACATGTATGCCGTGGGTTTGAGTGCCCGTATTGATTCGATGTATTCCTCTTTTGTTTTTAAACCCATAGTGCGTGCCTCCTTAGAATATATTAGGTGAAAATATTTACGTGTGCTTAGCGTTTCAGAAGACTGATTGTTCCTGTTCTGCCAGCATTTTTCTGACGCTTGAAAGTACTTGTACCTTCACATTGGTGATGTGGTTTTTAAGCACTGACTGAGCTCGCTCTAAGCTTCGCAACGAAATAGCATCGTATATTTCCTGATGCGCCTGATCGGTGGATATGAGTGATGACATGGGCAGATAATTGCCGCCGTATTTAAGGAACAGCATTTCGAAAACATTCTGCAGTATCCGGATTTGCGTGCCTTTTCCTGAAAGGGAGGCAAGAGTCATATGAAATTCCCTGTTTTTGAAAAGCCTTTCCTTCAGATAGAATTCCCTTTCTGCTGTCAGATGCGCTTCAAGGGCAGCCTTAAGTTCGGCAAGTCCTTTTTTATCTATTTTCTGTATGGTTGTTGTAACCAATGAAGGCTCAATCAGCTCGCGAAGTTCGTAAAGCTCTTCTATTTCCTTGATGCTGAATGGCGCCATAGAATAGCCCCGGTTTGGCTCATGGTGCACAAAACCCTGCAATTCAAGCCATTTAAGGGCCTGAATAATAGGTGTGGGACTCAATTGAAGCTTCTCTGCGAGATCGCGATAGGCAATTTTCTGGCCAGGCACAAGTTCCTTACTGTAAAGCATGCGCCGAATTCCCTGATAAGCAATGAGGCTGCTGTCTTCCTGTGGCTTTGTCTTTTCTTTTTTCATTTTCTTTTCCATGCCCGATTGTACATCAATTAAATTAAATTTGCAATTAAATTTTACCTTATTCAATATTTTTTTTAATGAATTTAAAAAAATCATCGACCTTCTTTTGTTTGTCATTGGGCAAATTGATAAGGAGTGTATTGAATCTGAATTATTTACTGTAACAAGCATCAGTGAATAATCAGGTTTAATATATAATTAAATATATAATCATTTTTATTGACTTCTCAACGCCGCGATTTTATACTTACACGTTGTCAGAATATGTGTATATTCAGACAATTATAAAACAAATTATAATTTAAAGGAATATGGATAATTATGAGACTTCATGAATATGAGGCATTAGACATTTTTGAAGAGAACGGCATTCCCGTGCCGCGACGCGGTGTTGCAGGAAGCATGCATGAAGCGCTCCATGTGGCCGGAGAAATCGGGTATCCTGTTATGCTGAAAGCACAGGTGCTGGTCGGCGGCCGTGGGCTTGCAGGCGGCATCAAAACTGCATCAACGCCGGATGAATTGAAAGAAATGGCCGATGCCCTGTTAAGTTCAGAGATTAAAGGACTGCCTGTACGCAAAATACTTGTCTGCGAAAAAATTGAGGTTGCGAAAGAGTTATATCTGGGCATAACTATTGATGGTTATTCCGGCAAACCGGTTATTGTAGCCAGCACTGAAGGCGGCATGCTTATCGAGGAAACGGCAAGGACATCGCCGGAAAAAATTGCGGCAATCCATATTGACCCCTCTTTCGGGTACTATCCGTATCTGTCGCGCAGCCTTCTGAAAATGCTCGGGCTCAAGCAACAGCTCATTACCGCATGGACGGACGTTATCAGCCAGTTATATAACGTGGCATTACGTTACGAATCGCTTATTACCGAGATAAATCCTCTTGTTGTTCTCCCGAACGGCGGGTTGATTGCCGTTGATGCTGTTCTTGAAGTGGATGATTCGGCGCTCTCAAGAATCCGCTTTCCTTTACCTGATCGTGTTGACCGGATCGAAAATCCCCTTGAACGCAGAGGCAGGGAAATCGGCGTCACCTATGTAGATCTTGACGGGGATATCGGACTGATTTCTTCAGGCGCAGGTCTTGGCATGGCTTCTATGGATATAATAGGCGAAAAGATGAGGCCCTCCAATTTTCTTGAAACAGGAGGTGGCATTACGGCTGACCTGCTTTATCGCTGCATGGACCTTATCATGATGAAGCCCGGACTCAGAGCCATATTCATAAATGTCTACGGCGGCATTAACCCTATACATGAAGGGGCTAAGGGCGTAGTGCGTTATATACAGGAACACAATGTTAAAATTCCCATTGTTGCCAAAGCGCTTGGGAACCGCCAGGAAGAAACATGGGAAATATTCCGTTCAGCAGGTGTACACGTCGTCACTGAGGTGGCAACTGAGAGGGCTATCGATAAGCTCTATGAGCTGGTCGGTGGAAATTGATAAGCCTGACAGTTTTGAGAATGTTTCTTAAAATATTAAAAGATAAAAGTTATATTGAGGTCTACCCATGAGCATATTAATGAATAATTCTACCCGTGTTATTGTACAGGGCATTACCGGACGCATAGGAAGCGCTCAGACTCACTGGATGCTCGAATATGGAACAAAGGTTGTGGGCGGCGTTACTCCCGGTAAGGGAGGGTCTACCGTTGAAGGTCTGCCTGTTTTTGACAGTGTTGAGGAAGCGGTTAGGGAGACAGGGGCCAATGCATCGGTATTTTTTGTCCCGGCAGCTTTTGTCCTTGACGCTTTTCTTGAAACCATTGACGCGGGGATTAAGCTTATTGTTATTGTCCCTGAACATATTCCCGTAAAAGATGTGATAAAAATGAGGAATTATGCCATGGAAAAGGGTGTTTTTGCCCTTGGACCTACAACTCCGGGCATTCTTGTTCCGGGAAAAGGGAAAATGGGAATTATGCCCGCTTCATTGTTCGCGCCTGGTCGTGTAGGGATCATTTCCCGGAGCGGCACGCTTTCTTATGAATTCGCAGGTATTCTTTCGGAAAGTCATGTGGGGCAAAGCACTGTTGTAGGTATGGGAGCTGACCCTGTTGTTTTGAGGAATCTTGCCGACATTCTTGAACTCTTTCAGGAAGACGAAGGCACTGACGCAGTTATTGTTGTCGGGGAAGTTGGCGGCGAGCAGGAAGAGAAGGCTGCCGGATTTATTTCCAGAAGAATGACAAAACCTGTTGCTGCTTATATCGCGGGCCGTCACTCTCCTCAAGGCAAACGCATGGGACACGCAGGCGCTATTGTTCGAGGCTCGTCGGGGACAGTAGACGGCAAGCATGAAGCATTACGCGCGGCAGGGGCAGAGGTTCTTGAAAGCCCCGTGCATGTCGCAGATTGGGCAAAAAAACACAATCTAAAATAAACAATCTGTATTTTCTTTCCTGTTTCTTTGAATGGTACACAGTGCTTATGATAAGTAATTTGACAATACTTGTCATAAGCACTGTTAAATTATATTCAATACAAAGCGATTTCTAAAGAATTCATGTTTTTGAAAAGGACAGAAGATATTGAGAACTTTCGGTTTGGCAAGTAAACCGCTTCAACATTCAGAACATTCTCTCTGTATAGAAAATGTTCCGCTGTATATGTGTCGAAACACAAATATTAATTCTATATGCCCATATTAGCCAGTATCTGGGATATCTTGTTTACAGTTTCCACGAGCTTCGGATGTGTGCTTTCGAGTTCGTCAATTGATGAAGTCAGACCTGACAGCGACAGTTTTATGAGGTTTTGATTTTTTATCTCCCTGGTTGCCTCATGTGCAGAAACCCTGGCAAAACCAGTGATACTTTCAGCGTGTTCGGCGTGGGTTTTGGAAAGTTCCAGAATCTCGGATTTCAGGGTAGATAATAATTCCAACAGATCATCCCTGTCTTTTTCTCCTATTGACCCGGCATTTTTAATATTTGTTTCGATATTATTAATGGTTTTTTCCAGCATGTCTTTATTCCTTCCTTTAAAATTAAGATATTACTCGCTCAAATCATTCTAACATTAGTTTCATAGCCGTTCAAGATACCTTTTATTCCAAGTCCAAATCAAACAGGATAGAACCGGAACGCCTTAATCTTATCTGCATTCATGGAAAATTCTTAAGAAAGAGGTACAGGGAGAAATAAAGCCCACAGAAAAAGAGTGGGCTTAAATCTGTTACTGTTTTATAAACCTGAATTTCAGAGATTGTCGGGTACCCACGTCTTGTGATCTGGAATCCATATGCCGTTTATTGATTGACCCGGCACTTCAACCCATTGTCCCGATGAAGGTTTGATGTCCGTTCCGGGAGTAACCATCGAATTGCCTCCTCTTCTGATAATGGCGTTTATTTGCAATATTTTTTGTGTTGGTGGTAATAAAGATTGCATCAATGGGGTAAATTTGTTTTCCCCATAATATTGACAACATCCTGTACGGGCATTATATTAACCCTGAAAACTTAAAAAAGAACAGGAGGATATACACATGGCAAAGAAGGTAATCGGAATAGACCTCGGGACAACCAATTCCGTTGTGGCAATTATGGAAGGTGGTGAGCCGAAGGTAATAATAAATGAAGAAGGCAGCAGGTTGACTCCAAGCGTCGTTGCATTCACGAAAGACGGTGAAGTACTTGTCGGTCAGACTGCAAAAAGACAGGCTATAACAAATCCTGAAAATACGATCTTCTCGATTAAGAGATTTGTGGGAAGAAGGTATAATGAAGTGCAGGGAGAAATAAAAACGGTTCCCTATAAAGTAGTGGCGGATCAGGAAGGCAATGTAAGAGTTGATATAAGGGGAAAACAGTATACTCCTCAGGAAATTTCTGCTTTTGTACTCCAGAAACTGAAGAAATCTGCCGAAGCATATCTTGGTCAAACCATAGAAGATGCAGTTATTACCGTACCGGCATATTTTAATGACTCACAGAGACAGGCAACGAAAGATGCGGGAAGGATCGCGGGGCTCAATGTATTGCGCATCATTAATGAACCTACAGCTTCTGCTCTTGCATACGGACTTGATAAGAAAAAGGATGAAACCATAGCGGTTTACGACTTCGGCGGAGGCACATTCGATATCTCCATATTAGAGGTGGGGGACAATGTGGTTGAAGTAAAATCTACCAATGGCGATACCCACCTTGGAGGCGATGATATAGACCAGCTTGTCATAGACTGGATTGTTTCCGAATTCAAAAAGGATCAGGGCATTGATCTTTCCAAGGACAGAATGGCTTTACAGAGGCTCAAAGAGGCAGGAGAGAGGGCAAAGATTGAGTTATCAACAGCAGTTGAGACTGAGATTAACCTTCCCTTTATCACAGCCGACAGCGCAGGCCCGAAACACCTGAATATGAAGCTTCGCAGGGCTGAGCTTGAAAAATTGGCCGACGATATAATGCAGAAGACAGTTGAACCGTGTAAAAGGGCTATGGCAGACGCAAAACTGGATTTCAGCAAAATAGATGAGGTTGTGCTTGTAGGCGGATCTACAAGGATACCGAAGGTTCAGGAAATTGTAAAAAGCTTCTTCGGCAAGGAACCTCACAGAGGCGTGAACCCCGATGAGGTTGTGGCCCTTGGCGCGGCGGTCCAGGCAGGCGTATTAGCCGGTGAAGTAAAAGACGTATTGCTCCTTGATGTGACCCCGCTTTCACTTGGTATTGAGACATTGGGCGGAGTGATGACCAAGATCATAGAGAGGAATACCACAATTCCTACAAAAAAAAGCCAGATTTTTACTACTGCCGAAGACAGCCAGATGAGCGTGGAGATTCATGTACTTCAGGGTGAAAGGGAGTTCGCCAGGGATAATAGAACCCTTGGAAGATTTCAGCTTGTGGGATTGCCGCCCGCACCCAGAGGGGTTCCTCAGGTAGAAGTCACCTTTGATATTGACGCGAACGGCATTCTCCATGTGAACGCGAAAGACCTGGCAACAGGAAAAGAGCAGAACATCAGGATCACGGCATCAACAGGTTTGAGCGAGGATGAAATAAAGAAGATGGTACATGAAGCTGAGGCAAATGCCGAAGAGGACAGGAAGAGGAAACAGGATATTGAGGCAAAGAACCAGCTTGATAACCTTATATATCAGACAGAGAAAACACTGAATGAAAATAAAGATAAACTGACAAGCGAAGACACAAAGTCCGTTGAGGATGCAATGGCTTCAGCGAAGGATGTTTTAAAGAGCGGCGATTCCGATAAAATCAAGAGCGCTATTGACGAACTCACAAAGGCCTCCCATAAGCTTGCCGAGGTGCTGTATAAAAAGACAGCAGGGCCAACTGATGCCGGACAGGGAGCAGGGGAACAAAAGACCCAGCAGCAGGAAGGACGTAAGGGCGACGACGATGTGGTGGACGCTGAATTTGAGGACGTGAAAAAATAGGGGGATTGAATGGTGATAGGTTTGAGAAATGATAAAGGCACAAAGGATAAAATATTTTATCCTTCAGAACTTCCCATATTGCCGCTTCGAGGCACAGTTGCTTATCCTGACCTCGTTATGCCGCTCATAGTAGGAAGGGAACGTTCTATAAAACTTATAGATGAATCAATGAATATGGATAAGATGATTGCCATAATCACACAAAAAAATCCGGACATTGAAAATCCGGACATAGATGATCTCTATACTGTAGGCACCATTGCCACAATAATGAAAATGGTGAAAATGGTGGATGGGAGTCAGCGGGTAGTAATTCAAGGTTTGTGCAGGTTTAAACTCATCGAATTTACCCAGAGAGAACCGCATTTACGGGCAAAAATATTGCCGATTTTTGAGGATTACCAGAAGGATATTGAGATTGACGCAATGTATATAAACCTCAGAAACCTCTTCAAGAAAGCCATAGATATGGCGCCCTATCTCTCTTCAGAGCTTTCCCAGATTGCGACGAAAGTGGAAAACCCGGGTAATCTGGCAGATCTTATTGCTTCTACCATAAACATAAGTGTTATTGAAAAGCAGGAGATACTTGAAAAGATCGACTTGAAGGAGAGACTGAGAAAGATCACACTATTTTTAAACAGAGAAGTTGAGACACTTGAGTTGAGCAGCAGAATCCAGACCAATGTTAAAGAAGGCATTGACAAAACCCAGAGAGAATACTATCTGAGAGAACAGCTCAAGGCGATTCAGAAAGAGCTTGGCGATACTGATGATAAAATGTCGGAAGTTGATGAGATACGGAAAAAGATACTTGACGCAAAGATGTCCCCTGATGTACAGAAAGTTGCTGAAAAGGAACTTGACAGGCTTTCCAAAATGAGCACTATGTCGGCGGAATATACTGTTTCAAGGACATATCTCGATTGGCTAACAGAAATCCCATGGTCGAATCAGACAGAGGATAATCTTGATATTGCAGGAGCGGATACAATCCTTAACGAAGACCATTATGATCTTACAAAAGTGAAAAAAAGAATCCTGGAATATCTTGCAGTTCGAAAGCTGAAGTCGGACATGAAAGGCCCGATTCTGTGTTTTGTAGGCCCTCCGGGTGTTGGTAAAACGTCGCTTGGTAAATCAATTGCCAGAGCCCTGGGGAGAAAGTTTATGAGAATTTCCCTTGGAGGTATACGGGATGAAGCCGAGATCAGAGGGCATAGAAGAACATATGTTGGCGCTTTGCCGGGCAGGATTATCCAGGGGGTTAAGAAGGCAGGTTCCAATAACCCTGTATTCATGCTTGATGAAGTAGATAAAATAGGAACGGATTTTAGAGGAGACCCATCAAGCGCCTTGCTCGAGGTTTTGGATCCCGAGCAGAACTTTTCTTTTAGCGACCACTACCTTGAAGTCCCCTTTGATTTGTCAAAGGTTATGTTTATTGCAACGGCAAATATGCTTGATCCGATCCCGCCTGCTCTGAGGGACAGGATGGAGGTGCTTGAACTTCCCGGTTATACTGAGGAAGAAAAGGTGATGATTTCGAAACAGTTTCTCATCCCGAAAGAGCGCTTTGAACATGGCCTCAATGAAGACCTTATTGCCTTTGAGGATGAGGCGCTGAAGATCGTTATCCGTTCATATACAAGGGAATCGGGTGTAAGAAACCTTGAAAGGGAGATAGCGGCGATTTGCAGGGCGGTAGCTAAATTGGTTGCGGAAGGCGATACGGAAAAGAAGATAATTACGTTAGAGAGCATTCATGGATATCTGGGGCCGATAAAGTTTTTCTCAGAAATTGCTGAGAGAACAAAATATTCAGGTGTTGCAACGGGCCTGGCATGGACGTCTACCGGCGGCGATATCCTTTTTATAGAATCGACAAAAATGAGAGGTAAGGGCAATCTTTCTCTTACCGGTCAGCTTGGCGATGTCATGAAGGAATCTGCCCAGGCAGCATTGAGTTATATCAGGAGTAAAGCGGGAGAATATAAGATTCCCGAAGATTTTTTTGAGAAAAATGACCTGCATGTCCATGTTCCACAGGGCGCTATCCCGAAAGACGGGCCTTCCGCGGGTGTAACCATGCTTGTTTCTCTTGTGTCGCTTATTACGGATAAGCTTGTAAGAAACGATGTGGCTATGACAGGGGAGATTACTTTACGCGGGCTTGTCCTGCCTGTAGGCGGAATTAAGCAGAAAGTGCTTGCGGCAAAGAGAGCAGGGATACAGAATATAATCCTGCCGAAATTAAATGAAAAAGACCTTGAAGAAGTGCCTGAAAGCATAAAAGAGAATATGCATTTCAAATTCATAGAGAGAATGGACGAGGCCATAGAAATCTGCTTAACGCAGTAGCATAAAGAAAAAATGTAAAAAAGGGCAGGGTTTTATCCCTGTCCTTTTTTTTGCAGCTTTTAAAGACCCCACAAAATAACTTTATTTCCAAACATGTTGATGTTAAAATGCCTTTATAAGGCTGAAAAATCTGAGATAATAAAGTATTGGAGCTCACAGGAGATTTTCAAATCAAAAAGAACTATTTTATCATTCTTGTCCTGACAGCAATCTGCTTAGTCTGTGTTTCATCTTTATCCATGGCCCAGGAGAAACCGCTGACTCTCGCCGATGCTTTTACAAGAGCTTTGTCAAGTAACCTGAATCTCAATATACAGAGATTTAATCCGGTTTCGGCAGGTTTGGATGTGAATATCGCAAAATCTGTTTTTAACCCGACTTTTACTCAGGGGCTCACAACCACCGGAGATCCCAACTCGGACTCCTACAATCAGGGAGGGTCGAGCCAGCTTACGAAAAAGCTTCCTTTCGGCGCTACAGTCGGATTTCTCTGGAGCTATCAGAGGGCTTCAACTCTCATATCGTCTCCAACTTACCAGTCAGCTTCCGGATTCACATTAAGTATGCCTCTCCTTGCAGGTTTCGGTTGGGATGTGACCAACGCGCCCATTGTTATATCGGAGAAACAGAAAAACATTTCACGTTTTAACCTGAGAGATCAGATAGAGCAACTCCTTGCCAGTGTCAATAGTTCTTATTGGAATTTTAAGATGTCAATTGAAGAGTTAAAAATTCTGAGAGAGAACTATGAAAATGCAAAAAAACTCCATGAAAGAACGCTTGAGCTTATAAAAGAGGGGAATCTTGCTGAACTCGAAAAATTTCAGACTGAGTCGGCAATATTTACAAGAGAAGATTCACTCGTATCAGCCGAGAAAACAGTGAAGGACAATAAAGACACGCTGCTGAATTTATTGAGGCTTGATCTGTCGGAAGAGATTGTGCCTGTTGACGCTCCAAGTTTTCGTCGGCTGGAGACGAACTACGAAGAGAGTTTGGAAGATTCATTTAAATACCGTGCCGATTACCTTACAGCACGGGAGAATCTGGATATAAGTGAATGGAATCTGAAGGTGGCACGCAGCAACAGACTGCCTGACCTGTCGCTTACCGGTGGCTACACAACAGGTTCCAATGTCAATCCCGGTGGTTTTACGCAGGGAGCCCTGTCAAGGATGGATCAGGCAAGGTCATGGAACGCGGGATTGAACTTTAGTGTTCCCTTTCCGAATACGGCAAAAACAGATACTTATTACAAGAGCAAGATAAGCAACCAGCAGTCAAAAATAACCCTGGCGCAGCTTAAAGATAATATCGCGAAAGAATTAAAACAATCTATGCGCGCGTTAACTACCGCTCAAAAGAAGGTTGAAGTCTCAAAAAATGCGAGAGAGCTTGCCGAAAAGAAGCTTGAAGCGGAAATGATAAAGCTTGAAGAGGGACTTTCGGACAATTTTATGGTGATTACCTTTCAAAATGATCTTTCCACTGCCAGGTCTTCAGAAACCAAAGCAATTACCGATTACCAGATAGCTGCCATCGCGCTGAAGAAATCTGAGGGTACGCTTCTGAAATATCTGAACATCAGTTTTGAAGATGAACTTGTGAAGGAAAAGGAACTATATAAGAAGATAAGGGATTAGCGAGGAAACAGAGGAAAACACAATGATAACATTAAAAGTAATTGATTCTATCGGCAGCAGGAAAGAATACAATTTTATGAGCACGGAAGTTATCTCTGTTGGGCGCGATCCCAAATGCACCATTCAGGTTGATGAATCGGAAGTTTCTGTTTCCCGCATACAGATGCAAATAGAATATTCCAACGGTATCTATACACTCAAAAACGTGGGAAGAAATCCTGTCAAGGTAAACGGCAGCGAGGCAATAAATGTCAAGCTGAATGATATGGATGAAATAACTGTGGGAAATGTAAAGATAGCAGTTGTTATTTCTCAGGAGGCGGGGGAGCAGACTGAAGAAATTCCTATAAAAACAGAGGTACCTGTCGAGTCGGAGGAGACGATTCTTGGAAGTTTTAAACAACAAGATGAAGAGGAAACCATGCTTGGCAATGCCGGTGTCCACGGGTCCGGGGAGGGAATGGCTTTTATTGAACGGAAGGTCTATGAACTGCCCCCTATCGTCTATGTGAAGATTTATGAGAAAGATATTTTTAAAGCGGCATACAAGCTTGAACAGGGTCTGGAATTAAAAGTAGGGCGGGGAAAAGGCAATAACATCCTCCTTGACAATAAAGAAATTTCACGGGACCTCTTTATCATAAAATATGAACCGGACGGTATTAACGTTAACTATATCGGACGTTCTTTTGTTAATCTGGCGGGGAGAGGTCTTCCTCCGGGAAACAGCTGCACAGAGCAGATTAACCTTGGAGAAGAAATCAGCGTATCCTCCTACAGGCTTGTTATGTCCGATAATGATAAAGCTGATGCAGAAGCAATACTATTCGCAAAGGCTGTTGAGCTAAAGCCGGAGCAGTTTGACCCGGAATCCTTTGCCAGGGAATGGGCTGAATCTGACGGTTCCCGTCAGTATATAGAGATTTCGCAATCATTCCGCCAAAACATCAGGGAAAAGTTAAAAATTCTCAATATTATCTCATTTATCTCATTGTTAAGGGAAAGGAAGAAAATGGCAGTAATTGTCCCGTCCCTTGCCGTGCTTATTATAATCCTTTTGTTTGTCGGTTATAGGTATATCTTCAGCAGCGGTACAGCGGCTTTTTCAGGTAAATATTCTGTGGCAGAGGTAAAAAGGGTGGATTTTTCCGATAGATTTGAATCTCCGGGGATCATTAATTTTCTCAATCCAATTCCCATTATGAGCGATATAGAAGGAACGGCTGAGGAACTGGGATTCAAGGACGGAGATATGGTCAACGCGGGGCAGCTTTTACTGAAGATAAGAAACAGCACGCTCCAGCAGCAGATTGAGCAGGCAAAAATTGAATTTATCAATGCTCAGTCAAATTACAGCAGGATTATGGAATATGAAAAAAGGGAAGAAGGGAAATCTCCCGAAATTATAGAAGCAAAAAGAGCTCTCAATGAGGCTGAAAACAACTTTATCAGAGTAAAGAATAAAAAGGAAAGGGTGCTCAGGCTTGTAGGAAAGGGTATTATGGCAAAAAACGAGATTGAATCCGCTGATGCCGAATACAGAGGCGTTGAAAACCAGGTAAAAAATCTTCAGGACAAACTCGAAACCCTGTTAAAAAACCTGCACAATACCAAGCAGGTTGCCCAACTGAATTTCAGAAAGGCTCAGATCACATTAAAAGAGCTTGAAACCAATTTCGCGAAAAGCGAGATAAAAGCGCCTGTAACGGGGATAGTCACATTTCCTGTAATTTCTTCCGGCGGAAAAAACATTATAGTCAAAGGTCAGTCAGTTCCTTCAAGGATGGTACTGGCGTATCTGGGGGACTTTGACAACGTGGGATTGAAGGTGGAAGCGCCTGAAGCTGAAATCAGGAAAATAATGGTTGGGCAACCGGCAAAAATCACCACAGATATTATTAAAGACAGAGAAATTTCCGGAATTGTTTCAGATGTTGCCTTGAGCGCCACAATAAAGGAAAACACATCGGTTTTCGAAGTAAAGATTAAAATTCAGGCTGACGAGGAATTGAAGAAATCGCTCAGGATCGGAGCCTCAGCCTCAGCCTCAATTATTATGAACGAAAGGCAGAATGTCCTTGCAGTCCCTGCTTCAGCGGTCTTTTACTTTGAGAATATGCCCGCTCTTTTGTACCTTGACAACAAAAACAACATAAATTTTACCACCATTACCATAGGCCAGGCAAATAAAGATAATGTTGAAATAATAGGCGATAAGATACCGGAAGGCACAAGGGTTATCACATCAGACCCTGAAGATGTTTTTGAAAGCCAGATGAAGCGCGGCAAGGTGACATTGCATTGATTGAACTCACAAATATCGTAAAGATATTTAAAACTCCCGAAGGCAGAGAAATAAAAGGGCTGGACAGAGTCAACCTTACTATCGGACAGGGTGAATTTTTATCTATTGTAGGCCCCTCCGGTTCGGGAAAGTCAACCCTTATGAATATTCTCGGATGCCTTGATAAACCGTCATCAGGAATTTTCCTCCTTAATGGAACGGAAGTTCAGAAAATGTCTGATAAAGATCTGTCAAAACTTCGGAATAAAGAGATAGGCTTTATTTTTCAATCCTACAACCTCCTCCCCAAGCTCAATGCCATTGAGAATGTTGAACTCCCTCTTGTATACAGAAAGGTGCCCCCGAATATAAGAAAAAAGGAAGCTTATAATGCCCTCTGTCAGGTGGGGCTTAAGGAAAGGGTTTTTTATAAGCCGAGCCAGCTTTCAGGGGGTCAGCAGCAAAGAGTGGCTGTGGCAAGAGCGCTTGTCGCGAAACCTTCAATTATATTCGGCGATGAATTGACAGGGGCTCTTGATCCGAAAAGCAGCGTGGAAATAATGAATATTATCAAAGGCCTGGTTGAATTCAAGAAAATCACGGTAGCCCTTGTGACCCACGACATGAAGATAGCCAAAATGGCAAAGAGAATAATCAAGATCAGCGACGGTGTGATTGTTGAGGATTACATAAACAATTAAATTATGTTCATATTAACTATAAAGGAAGCGTTAAGGAGCCTCACATCCAACAAACTCCAGACGATTCTCGCACTCCTCGGCATTACCATCGGTGTTGCCGCTGTCGTGTGCATGATCTCTGTTGGTGAAAGCGCGAAAGAGAAAGCGCTGGCAGGATTAAAGGCCCTTGGAACGGATATAATCACAGGCTCGGAGCAGCAGGCAGGTAAAGAAAAGACTAAGGGACTTCAGGACAAATACGTTTTAAAGGCTGAAGACGTCCGGAAAATGGCTAATGAAAACAGAATTGTAACATCGGTGGCAGCAAGGATTGACGGATTCACCTCAGTGGGCAGAGAAGGCTCATTCAGGGACGCGACAGTATTCGGCATAACCGGGAGCTTCAACAACATCAACAAATTGAAAATAAAATTCGGCAGAAAAATAGAAGATTTTGACATGGAGCAGAATTACTGTGTCCTGGGTTATGATCTTGCTTTGCAGATTTTCGGCAAGGCAGGCAAAAGCATAATAGGCAAGGATGTTTACGCGAAGAGACACAAATTTACTGTAATCGGCGTGTATGAAAAACTTGAGTACAAATTATCGGATAATTTTAATGAAGCCATGTTCATCCCCATTAAAAAAGCGACAATTGTCTTTGAGACAAAAAAACTTTCAAACTTTAAAGCAAAAATCAGGGAAAATTATCCCACTGAGAAGGCAAAGATAAAACTAATGAGTTATTTCATACAGAGAACCAACCTGAGCATAAAGCTCGATACCCAGGAAATGCTCATCAAACAGGCCGAGGAACAGTCGAAAACAGCGTCAAAGACACTTATTGCCACTGCCGCAATTTCACTCATTGTCGGCGGTATCGGCATCATGAACCTTATGCTCATATCCATTAAGGAGAGGAGAAGGGAAATAGGCATCAGAAGGTCCTGCGGCGCGGACAGAATGGTGATTATGGTGCAAATACTATCGGAATCGGTATTTCTCTCTCTCATAGGCGGAGCAGCAGGAATCATCATCGGCGTTTTGTCATCCCTCGGCATTGCCTTTTTCGCTAACTGGAAAACCATTATCCCCTTAAATTCAGTATTTTTAAGCTTTTTCGTATCAACGGCCATCGGCATAATCTTCGGTTATATCCCGGCCAGAAACGCGGCAAAGATGGAAATAATTGATGCCTTAAGAATGGAGTAACATAATCAAATACTCCTTTTGGATTATTGACTATCCATGGGCATTACGGTAATTTAAAAAATAATAAAAAGCTGAAAAAGGAGTGCAAATGAATAACTATTTGAAACACAGAGCCATTGGCATTATGCTTGTATCCGTCTTCATTTTGATGAATTACGGTTCGGCATTCGGCAAGGGATGGTTTGCCCCTGCTGAACCAGGTCCTCCAGTGTTAACCGTATCACCCACAGCATATCAGGTTGGGCAGACAGGCAGCTACAGAATAACAAATGGTAAAGAGCCCATAAATATTTTTAATTTTTACGGCGTTGTCAGAACGGGAAGCAGCGGCTCACACTCAGGAACAGTTGCTGCAACAGCCCCCGGGAACGGTACACTTTGCGCAAGGGACGCAAAGGGCAGGCAAAGCTGTGTAAATGTTGCCGTGAGCGCACCTCCGTTAAATATACAGATAGATAACCCGAACATTCCTGTGGGACAGAAAACGAGGCTCACCATAAGCGGAGGAAACAAGCCTTATCATGCTTATCATAACGGCAACCCAGAAATGTTGTCATTAAATAAAATATCAGACAACGCATATGAAATTACAGGGTTAATTCCCGGAAGAACTACAATTTTCGCAGGAGATAAAGAAGCGACCGGATACCAGCCCCAATGGAAAAGTATGTCGGTTACTGTACAGCCGCCCCTTTTTACTGCAGTTGCCTACAAAGGAAGCATTATGGTAAATGAAGGTACCGCGGTAACGTTAAGAGGAGGGACAGAGCCTTATACTGTATTTAATTACAACCAGAATTTATTGCAGGTCGGCAGGATGGACAATATCCAATTTTATGTTAGAGGATTGCGCCCGGGAGAGTCAAATATCGAATTCAAGGATGCCCAGGGCAAACAGGCTGTTGTCAGAATGGTTGTAACAGGACAGGTAAATCAACTTCGGGCATCTATAATTCCTAATAAGATTTCCATCGGAGGAGCTCCTGCGACCTTGACCATCAGCAGCGGCAATTATCCCTTTGCAGTTACCGAACCGGGTGGTTTGACAACAATTAACCAATCAGGTGCGAATGAATATAGAGTATATGATAAAAGAAGACCCGGCGCCGCAAATATTATAGTAAGAGACATATCAGGCCAGACTGTTTCACTGCAATTGACTATAACATCCCAACCACAGCCTATGAGCATTCAATTTACCCCTCCGAAGGATGTCTTTTCAGTAAATGAAAGATTTACCTGCACAATCTCAGGAGGTATACCGAATTATACGGTGAACTACTCTGCTCAGGGAATTGTGAAAGAAACTCAAACAGGAGTCAATACATTTAATTTCCAATCTATGAAAAAAGGTATAACCGATATAAAGATCGTTGACAGAAACGGTATGACTCAGACAAAAAGAGTGGAAGTTAGGTAGTCAGTAATTACAGAAAGTATTTTCAGGCGCACGGCTTAGCTATATAAGCCGTGCGTTTTCTTTTATTTTCTAACATTACCGTTTCTTCGCTGGTCTGGCAGGGGCTGTAAAAATGGAAACAACAGATGCCTTAAGGATCGAACAATATGAGAAAAATACTCCTTTTGCATGATTGACAAACCCTGAAGTATGGAGTATTTAAGATAGTGTTATTGTAAATAAACAAAAAAGGAGTGACTGACATGAATAACTATTTAAAACAAAAAATTATAATTATTATGATTATCTCAGCCTTTATTTTAACAGGCTACGGATCGGCCTTTGGTATGGGATTGTATTACAAGTATGTAGCACCGGTTAAGTTGAACGTGTCGCCCACTTCATACGAGATCGGTCAGGCCGGCAGTTTCAGTGTAAGCGGCGGCAGCGCGCCAATATATGTTTATTCAAGTAACCCGCGGGTTGCTCTTGTAAGGCAAAGCAGTTCCAATGCCGGAACAGTAATGGCCTCATATCCCGGGACAGCCAACGTTATCGCAAAGGATTCAAGGGGAACGACAGCTTCAGTGACTGTTACTGTCAGAACTAAGCCGCTAAATTCTTATGTAAACCCTCCGAAAATCACTGTGGGTCAGCAGGCAAAGCTTGATGTAGATGGCGGAGTAAAGCCGTATAGAATCACATCTATTGACAATCCCAGTATAATATCATTCAGGCAGATAGGGGAAAATGCCTATGAAATTGTTGGGAAGATGCCCGGTAAAACTCATATTACCGTTATGGATGCAGTTCAGCAGCAAAAAGTAGCAGAAGTTGAAGTGTATACGCCTCCCTTTGCTGCAGCAGTTGACAAAAACACGTTTAAAACAGGTGAACGTGCCACAGCAACCTTAAACGGCGGTGTAAAGCCGTATGGTATTTATGGTTTCAACAGGAATATTGTTGCGGTTCAGCAGACAGGTCCTGCCACCTTCTTCATTATTGGAGTAAACCTTGGTGAAACAGATGTAGTTTTTAGGGATGCGCAGGGTCAGAGGGCTGCAGTTAAAGTGACGGTGCAGCCGAAATTTCTCCCTCTCCAGGCAGCCATCAATCCGGATAGAATTCCTGTTGGACCGGCTTTCGCAACCTTAACCGTCAGAGAAGGTGTGCCCGGATATGTAGTCATTGATCAGAGAAATCTGACAAGCATTACGCGTGTATCTCTGAACGAATTCAGGGTATTTGGATTAAGACCCGGCGCTGCAGGCATTATTGTAAGAGATGCCTCAGGTAAAACTGTTCCTGTGCAATTGAACATTCTGCCGCCTCAGGCACAGCCTCTGAATATTAATCTGATACCTCCAAAGGATGTATTTTCTGTAAACGAAAGATTCAACTGCACAATCTCAGGCGGTACACCGAATTTTGCGGTTAGCTACTCTGCTCCCGGGATTCTGAAAGAGACTCAAACGGGGGTTAACACTTTTAGTTTCCAGGCTTTGAAAAAAGGTATAACCGAAATAAGAATTGTTGATAGAAACGGCATGAATCAGACAAAGAAAGTGGAAGTAAAATAATCAGTTAAATTCAGCAAGTATTTCAAGCGCACGGCTTGAGTTTCAGCCGTGCGCTTTCTTTTTCAGATTAAATCTTTGTTTATTGCCCCTCGGGGTGATACATTGCCATAATTTTAGCAATAAGCTGGGCCCTGCTCTCTACCTGAAGCTTTTCAAAAATATTTCTCAAATGGGTTTTTACGGTAAACTCGCTTATGTGTAAAATTTCCGATATATCCTTATTATGACGGCCCATAAGTACGTATTCGATGATCTCATGCTCCCTTTGGGTGATGTCAAAGGTTTTCTCAAGAAAATCCCTTTGCAGATAGCCTACCGGAGCAGCAAAGATAGTATCCGACTCTTCGTCAACAATGTGGGCGCTCGCTGCTTCGTCAGTGTAAACGGAGGTCATAAGGATTGTATAGGGGTGGACGGTTATTACATCACCCAGCATTACCTCTGATTGTCCTTGTACATTTATGCCGTTAATTAATGTGCCGTTTTTACTTGTGTCAGTGAGAAGAAGTTTTCCTTCTTTCCACTCAAGAGAACAGTGGTGCCTTGAAGCTTGATTGCTCCTTAAAATCACATCGTTACTTGCATGCCTTCCTATTCTTAAAATGCCTTGTCCAAGTTCATGTTCATCAACAAGGATTCCATTGACATAAACCTTGATGTTAATAAAAGATGTTCCAATATGTTTTCCTGTCATACAATCTCTTCCTGAATACTATAAGAATTGACAAAACATTGCAATGAAAACCCTCAATCCACCATCAAAAATAATGAAAAACCTCATTGGCACTGAAATATCAGC
>CAZHHX010000051.1:0-30009 GCA_964532465.1 uncultured Syntrophorhabdaceae bacterium
CTTTTTGAGAGGCGTATGTAATATAATAAAAAAGCGGCGGCTTCTCGCCATAGGGCATGTTGTTCAAATGGGGTACAATGAAGTTGGTGCTGAGCTCTGTGACTATTTCTGCAAAGTCCCCTTCGTCCGGCGCCCAAAAATCCCTGGACCCCAAGTTATAGATAAACAGGGTAGGGCAGATAATGCATAATATTATTAATAGTCTTTTCATTAACTATTTTTGAGTGAGTTTTCTAACAGTTTCAGCCGATGCTTCCCTTGATTGAATATATATTTATTTAAAAGGGGTAGACTGTAAGCCGAGTTCTGTTGCTGATTTAATCAGCAGGCAATCATTTCTCTTGGATTCAGGTTATCCTGAATCTCTTGCGGCCCACCTGGGTTGGAGGAAGGGCAATCCTCGCTGTCATTTTGAGACAGCCCCCTTTTTGGCCTTGCATCTGATGGGGTTTACCAAGCTTCCGTGTTGCCACGGAACTGGTGAGCTCTTACCTCGCCTTTTCACCCTTGCTTCGTTTGAAAACGAAGCGGTATATTTTCTGTGGCACTTTCCTTAGGGTTTCCCCCAGTCCTCGTTAAGGACCATCCTGCCCTTTGATGCCCGGACTTTCCTCAGGCTTATAACCTGCGATTACCCGTCTACCCCTTGTTTACATGCAACATGTTTTGCAAGCTTGTCTGCTATCGTATTTTTTTCTCTTGGTATATATTTTAAGGTAAAATTATTAAAATATTTTATAATATTCATAGCTGTTTCAGCATATTTCATCAGTTCCTGGTTCTTTATTTTGTACTTACCGGTAATCTGGTTTGCGACAAGAAGTGAATCGGTATAAATATACAGGTTTTCAACTGATGATTGATGGGCTTTTTTGAGTGCACGAACAAAAGCTTCGTACTCTGCCATATTGTTGGTCATATGTCCGAGATATATACTTTCTCTATATAACTCTTCTCCTTTTTCGTTAAAAGCTACTATACCTGCACCGGATTCTCCCGGATTACCGGAAGATGCTCCATCAACATAAATATGCCATTCCATTATTCTTCTTCTAAAAAATAAAAAATCCTGTTACAGCTTGGGCAAAGAATAAGTTGTCTGTTTTTTGTTGCCTCTATGAATAATTGCGGCGGTATATTCATAAAACATCCGAGACAAACACCATTTTTCAGGTTTACAACCGCTGTGCCCCCTCTTTTCTCAATAATTGTGCTATATGTAGACCTTAAATTTTCGCTGACGAAATCGAGAAGTTTGTTTCTTGCTTCTTTGAAATCATGAATAGTTTTTTCAATAACATCTAATTCTGATTGCAACTTGCTTTTTTCTTTCTCTACTTCAATGTTTCTCTTTTTAAGGTGTATTTCAGATGCTTCATAATCTTTTTTTAATTCTTCAATCTTATCCATTAATACTAAAACTTCTTCTTCAGTTCTTTCATTTGCCTCTTTTACCGTTTCTATTTCTTTAAGTAATGCCTGATATTCTTTGTTTGTTTTAATATCATGAAGTTTTGACTCAAACTTTTTTATTTTATCTTTTTCGATATCAAGATCTTTTTCCTTTTTATTCTTTTCTTTCTCTAATTCTTTAGCAATTTCTTTTTCCTTTTCTATCTTATTTTTTAAATCCTCTATTTCATTACTCAACTCTTCAATTATTTTTGGAACTGAATACATTTTTTTTTCATTATCAGCTATCTGGGTATCAATCTGCTGTGCTTCATAGATAGTTCTTAATTCTTGCTCCAATTTTCACCCTCCAAAAATTAAAGGGGGTGCGCCTTATGGCACACCCCCTTTGTAATTATCTTTATAGTGATATTCATAGGTTATATTTTATTTGGGCCCACCTGGGCTCGAACCAGGGGCCTACCGGTTATGAGCCGGTGGCTCTACCAACTGAGCTATAGGCCCGTTTGATGATAGATTAACCGATAGCAATATATTTGTCAAGGGCATGGTAGAATATATGTTGGATGAATTATTTTATTCCCAATTAATGTTTCAATTTTGGTATGTTATATGAAATCAGATATTACCAAAAAAATGAGGCGGGTATCATCAATGTACGAGGAGCAAATTAAGAATAATTTTAATCAATGCAACGTAGGCAGGTTTATCGGAATAGATATTTATGAATTAAGTGAAGGATATGCAAAGGGAAAATTAAAAATAAAGAAAGAACACGTTAATATTTTTGGTAATGCCCATGGTGGAATATTGTTTGCTTTTGCAGACCACATTGGTGGAGCTTGCGGTAATACCCTTGGGAGAAAAGCGGTGCTCGTTGAATCTTCAATACAATACATGAAGGGAGTAATGGAGAACGAAACTGTTTTTGCTGAAGCAGTATTGGCACATAAAGGCGCGCGAATAGGCAGAATTGAGGTAAAAATCTATAAAGAAAACAGAGATCTCATAGCAATTATTCACCAGATATTTTTTATAAAGGACGATGAGCATTTACCTGAAGAAAATATATTTGAAGAGACATAGCGTGGCTGAAGAAAAAAACAATAATCAACTATTGGTCAAAGAAACATAAACTTTTTCATTGCCTGACGCCTTACGAATATGTCCAATTGTGAATGCCTTTTCTCCGGAATTGATGAGTTTATCAAGAATTGCCTGTTCATCATTTTTATCAGCTACGACTACATACCCGACGCCCATATTGAATGTGGAGCACATCTCCTCAAATCCGACATCTCCTAATTTCATTATAAGCTCGAAAATGTACGGGATTTCAGGTTTTGATAAGCTTATATCTGCCATAAGCCCTTCCGGTATAATCCTTTTAATATTTCCCGGTAGACCGCCGCCTGTTATATGTGCCATTCCCTTTATATTAAATGATTCAAGAATGTTTTGTACGGATTTAACATAAATCTTTGTCGGTTTAAGTAATTCTTCAAAAAGTTTGCCATCAATGCCTTCAACGTAATCAGTAACTAAATAATTATGTAAATCAAAAAAAACTTTTCTTACCAGCGAGAAACCGTTGCTATGCAAGCCGCTCGAAGGCAGTGCGATTACAACATCACCATCAATTATTTTTGAACCATCGATAATTTTATTTTTTTCAACAAAACCGACAACAAAACCGGCGAGATCGTATTCATTATCTTTGTAAAAAGAGGGCATTTCAGCAGTCTCTCCACCGATAAGAGCACATCCAGCCTGTATACATCCCTCACATATACCTGAAAGAACATCTTTGTATAAGGTTTCCTGAACACTTCCACAAGCATAGTAGTCAAGAAAAAAGAACGGTTGAGCGCCGAGTGTCAATATATCATTAGCGCACATAGCAACAAGGTCTATCCCCACAGTATCATGCTTATTGCTTTGAAACGCAATTTTGAGTTTAGTCCCAACTCCGTCCGTAGATGTTGCGAGTACTGGATTTTGATAACCAGGAGGTATTTCTGTAAGAGATGCGAATCCACCAATTGGATTCAACACAAAAGGGTTGAATGTGCTGTGGATTTTGCCTTTTAAATGATCAATAAGGTTTTCAGATTTTTCTACATCAACACCGGCTTTTTTATAAGTAAGCATATTATCTTCTTTTCTGTTTATATCATTATTTGACTTCAGTTCAATCTGTAAAACTATCAGAGTAATTATAATATTGATAGTAGATAATCAAGATAAAAAAACTATTTGTTCATTCCTTCAATAAATTCGTCAACAAATAATGCCGGAAGGGTTTTTATTTGTACGGTTCCCCTGGAACCAAGATCAATTGATATTTTTGATACTGCCTCGTTGTTGGGTGCATCAAGTATGGTAATAAAATCATATTGTCCAAGTATTGCATACTGGGCGAGGACTTTAGCTCCCATATTTTCTATTTCCCTATTGACTTCTTCAATTCGCTCAGGATGTTTTCTTATTGTCTTTCTTCCTTCATCGGTTAGAGTGCTTATCATTATATAAATAGGCATAAGGCAACCTCCTTTTCTTTATATTTAAATGTCTCACAATTTTTTTGTCAATACATTTCTTATAATGTATACAATCATAAAGCATGTTAATTAATTCACAATATATTTAATTACGTTTATTTTAAAAAATATATATTTGATTAATAAACGTTCAATTGGCAATAAGGGCGCAGTTTCCTTAATGTATATAAAGCTTCATTCAACTGATGTTTTATGAATACCGCAAAGCATAATGGTGCATTTTTATATTGAATTATTTTGATTATTGTAATAATTAAATATACAATATCTATAAAAGATTGCTAAATGAGTTTGTTAATAACTTCACATTTAATTTATTTGAATTTTCCATAATATCATAAAAATATGTTTTAGGAGGCTTGAATGGCTAAACCAATGGAAGAATATAAATGGCATGAGTTGAATGTTGGATGTGTTATTGAAGAAGTTGGAAATGCGAGGGAATATAAGACCGGTGACTGGCGATCCTTTAAGCCTATATGGAATAATGAAAAATGTATTAAATGTGGTTTATGCTGGCTTTTTTGTCCGGATGCAGCAATATTAAAGACGGATGAGGGGTTCTATTTTTCAAACCTCGATTATTGCAAGGGGTGTGGTATATGCGCAAAGGAGTGTAAGCCGGGTGCAATAAAGATGGTGGAGGAAGAAAGATGAAAAAAGGTATTGAAGTATCAATAGCCGCTTCTATTGCAGCAAAACTTGCACGGGTTGAAGTCATAGCTGCTTATCCGATTACCCCTCAAACACATATTGTTGAACATCTCTCCGAGATTGTTGCCAATGGAGAGCTGGATGCAGTGTATATTAATGTTGAGTCAGAACATTCAGCGATGTCAGCTTGCTGCGGCTCCTCTGCCGCAGGCGCAAGGACATTTACATCTACAAGCGCTCAAGGGTTAGAACTGATGCATGAAATACTTTTTATCGCATCGGGCATGAGGCTCCCGATTGTTATGGCAACGGTGAATCGCGCGCTATCTTCACCGCTATCTATATGGGGTGACCACTCCGACGTTATGGCATCAAGAGATACCGGATGGATTATGCTATTTTGCGAGAATGGCCAGGAAGTGGTCGATTTGATTATTATGGCATTCAGGATAGCAGAAGACAGAGGGGTATTATTACCCGTTATGGTAAATTTAGATGGTTTCTCGTTGAGCCACGTGATTGAACCTATTGAACTTCCTTCGCAAATGAAGGTGGACAAATTTCTCCCTCCATATAAACCACTTTATACATTACATCCGGATAAACCTGTTACAATGGGAGCTTATGCAATGCCTGAATTATATACAGAGGCAAAATATGCGCAAGAAATGGCAATTATTAATTCTAAAAATATAATAAAAACAGCAATGGATGAATTTGAAAAAGAATTCGGACGGCAATATAGGGTTGTTGAAACATATAATACAGAAAATGCCGACTTTATTTTTGTTGCTCTCGGTTCAATAGGAGAAAATATAAAAACTGCCATTGATGAGTTAAAAGAGGAAGGAAAAAATGCAGGGCTTGTGCAGTTACGTCTTTTTCGGCCATTTCCATCAGATGAGCTTCTTGCAGTTATTAAAGACAAAAAGAAAATTGCTGTAATTGAGCGGGTTATGCCTGCTGGGTCCGCAAACGGGCCTTTATTTCAGGAAATAGCTTCGCTCATGTGTGTAAATAATGTACATGCACAAATTGATAACTATATTATGGGGCTCGGCGGCAGAGATGTCCTCCCGAAAAGTTTTACTGATATATTCAATGGAACAGCTCATGAAGAAAGTACCGTACCTGTCACGGATAAAAACTTTAAAGTCATAGGAGTGAGAGGATGAGACAGAAAAGCATAGAACTTTATACTAATAATCCAGAAGAAGAATTTGCCGTCTCAGGCCACAGAGCATGTCAGGGTTGTGCTGAAATACTGGCGGTACGGCTTGCCCTTAAAGTATTTGGGAAAAACACAATAATTGCAATGGCAACCGGATGTATGGAAATTATTTCTACACCGCTGCCAACTACCAACTGGACGCTCCCCTGGATTCATGTTGCCTTTGAGAATGCTGCTGCCGTTGCATCGGGTATTGAAGGGGCATTGAGAATTTTAATGGAAAAAAACAAGATTCCAAGAGAGGATATTCGCGTTGTTGCTATAGCCGGTGATGGTGGAACAAGCGATATAGGACTCCAGGCTCTTTCAGGCGCCTTGGAGAGAGGGCATAAATTTACATACATATGCTTGGATAATGAAGCCTATATGAATACAGGCATTCAACGCTCATCGGCTACACCATACGGCGCTTCAACCACTACAAGCCCACCGGGCAAGAAGAGTATAGGGCAGGCAACATGGAAAAAAGATATGCCTAAAATCGCAGTGGCACATAACATTCCTTATGTTGCAACTGCTTGTCCTTCCTATCCATTTGATCTTTTCAGCAAAGTAAAAAAAGCCCGCATGGCAGATGGGCCATCGTATCTGCATATACTTTCCGTATGTCCGACAGGATGGAGGATACCTACGGATCTTGCAATAGAATATGGGAAATTGGCTGTAAGAACAGGTGTTTTTCCGTTATATGAAGTTGAGAACGGTCAATATAAAATTACCCACAGCCCTGAACCGTTAAAGCCCGTAAAAGATTATATGAAAGGGCAGGGCAGGTTCAGACATCTCAATGACGATCAGATAGCAAAAATACAGGAACATGTTACAAAAGAATGGGATAGTCTTAAATCGCGCTGTGAATCAAAATAGGGATATAAAATTGGGCTGTTATCAGGCAGCCCAATTTTATATGTAACATACTATGAGCCTTTCAAAATAAAGATGAGTGAAAGATGCATTTATTATCTTCCGGGGGTGAAGATATGGATGAAAACAAACAAGATACTGAAACCGGGATTATTCTTCAACAAGATGATGAAAGTTTAATAGGAACAGACGAATCATGGTACAAGATAGCCATAGAAAACTCAAATGATGGTATTGCCCTTGTAAGGGGAGACAAGCTACAGTTTGTAAATAGAAAATATCTTGATATGTTCGGATATAATTCATTGGAAGAAGTCATCGGCAAGGAAATTATTACTGCTGTTCACCCTGATGATAGAGACAGGGTTTTGGCATTAAACAGGGGGCGGCAAAGCGGTTGTTCGGTTCCATCCAGATATGAATTCAAGGGAATTACAAAGGAAGATGAAACTATATATGTAGAAGTTTCTGCAGTGAAAACCATTTATAATAATGAACCGGCATCGCTTGCTTTTCTCAGAGATGTTACTGAAAGAAAAAAGGCTGAGAATAAATTAAATGACCAGCTAAACTTCCTGCAAACCCTGATTGATGACATACCGAATCCCATATTTTACAAAAATGTTAATGGGCTGTATCTTGGTTGCAATAAAGCATTTGAAGAATACAGAGGCATTAAAAAAGAAGAGCTTATTGGAAAAACATTGATGGAGTTAAATTATACAGAGGAAGAGGTTTCCTTACATTTTGCCTCTGACATGGAACTCATCAATAATCATGGGCAAAAAACTTACAGATCAAGCTTTGCAGATCAAAACGGAATAAATAGAGAAATTTTAATAAAAAAAGGCACATTTACAGATTCAGATGGTGTCGTTGCAGGTATTGTCGGGATTGTAATGGATATTACCGAGCAAAAACAGGCTGAAGAAGTAATGAAAAAAGCAATGGAAGATTCTGAAGCTGCAAACAAGGCAAAATCAGACTTCCTTGCAAATATGAGTCATGAGATACGAACACCAATGAATGCTGTTATCGGTATGACAAATTTATTGCTGGATACTGAATTGACGCAGGGGCAGAGAGAGCTTCTGGAAATAACAAAGACATCTGCAGATGCTTTGCTTAAAATTATTAATGATATTCTGGATTTTTCTAAAATCGAAGCCGGAAAGATGGATTTTGAAAAAATTGATTTTGATTTATGTATTACTATAGAGGACACAATAGATACTCTCGCAGTTAAAGCAAGTGAAAAAGAACTTGAATTAATGTGTCTTATCAATCCTGATGTCCCGTCTCTGCTTCGTGGTGATCCCGGGAGACTTCGTCAGATATTACTTAATATCATTAGTAATTCTATAAAGTTTACAGAAAAAGGCGAGATAACTGTCGTTGTAGATCTTGCATATGAAAATGAGGTGAGTGTCGCACCCCGTTTCTCGATAACCGATACGGGCCCCGGCATACCAGAAGATAAATTGGAGAAACTTTTCAAATCTTTTTCTCAAATAGATTCGTCGAGAACAAGAAAATACGGAGGCACAGGCCTTGGTCTTGCAATATCGAAGAACCTTGTAGAGATCATGGGAGGTAATATTGGCGTAAAAAGTGAAGAAGGAAAGGGCTCAACTTTCTGGTTCACTATAGTTTTTGAAAAACAACCGGGGATATTGCCTGACACACATGCTAAACCGGTAGATACAAAAAACCAGCGAATTCTTGTTGTGGACGACAATAAAACAAATCTTTATATAATGGGTAAAATGCTGGATTCCTGGGGGTTCCAACATGATAAGGCTCATGGAGCAAAAGAGGCATTGGACCGGCTTTATGATGGGATAGAACAAAACAATCCTTTTAGCATTGCAATATTGGATATGCACATGCCGGAAATGGATGGGGAAATGCTCGGAACAATAATAAAAAACGATAAAAATCTCGTTAACACAATGTTGATTATGCTCTCATCATTCGGAAAAAGAGGAGATGTAAATCGGATGAAAGAAATAGGTTTTTCGGCTTTTCTTACAAAACCGACAAAGGGTTCTCAATTATATGATTGTTTGCTCTCTGTAATACATGAGGGAAGTGTTGAACCCGACAAAAGACGAATTGTTACCCGTTTTTCCATTGCCGAAGACAGGAAACGTAAGTTGCATATACTTGTCGCGGAAGACAATAAACCAAATCAAAAACTACTTTTCATGATACTTGCTAAAATGGGTTATGAAGTGGATATTGTCAATAACGGAAGGGAAGCAGTTGAATCATTGCAACATCATAAATATGATATAGTCTTTATGGACGTACACATGCCGGAGATGGACGGATTTGAAGCCACAAGGATTATACGTGAAAAGGAAAAAGACTCCCATGGACACATCCCGATAATTGCCATTACCGCGGACGCAATGTCTGAGGATAAAGAACAATGTATTAAAGCCGGCATGGACGATTATATATCAAAACCTGTTTTTCAGGAAAAAATTATTGAATCAATAAAAAAAGTAGTTTTTAATAAAGAAGAATGCGCGGCAAAAATATATATATCTGATAAGTCTGTTTTTGATATGGATGCCCTAATGAAACGACTCGATATTGATGAAAAACTTGTCGGAGAAATAATGGATGTATATTTGAATGACACGCCTATCCAATTATCAAGACTGAAGGAGTTTTTTGAAAAAGAGGATATTCTCTCAATTCAGAGGTGTGCTCATTCTATTAAGGGCGCATCTGCAAATTTTTGTGTTGGAACAATCAATAAAACAGCACAGGATATTGAAGTTGCCGCAAAACAGGGTAATCTCGAAATTATAAAACCGCTTATTGATGTTATTGAGAATCAATTCATGGAACTTAAGGATGTGTTGACAGAAATTAGACTAAGCAGAATATGAGGAGACATCAATGTTTGTTATTATTGGCATAATAGTTGTTTTTGGCTCAGTTATAGGCGGGTATGTTATGCATCACGGTCCGCTTCTTGTTTTGTGGCAGCCCAACGAATTTATTATTATAGGGGGGGCGGCTATTGGGGCACTCCTTATTTCAGCGCCTGCACAATTATTGAAATTAATAGTGAATAAACTTATCGGTACATTAAAGGGCGGTAAGATAAATAAACAAACATTCCTTGAACTTTTGAAACTGATTTATGAGCTTTCAATGATTATCAGAAAAGAAGGTCTGATAGCCCTTGAATCACATATTGAGCGTCCCGCAGAAAGCGCGATATTTTCAAAGTATATGAAATTTCTACATGAGCATCATCTCTTATTATTCATAACTGATACGCTACGGCTTGTTGTTATGGGTGGTGTAGCTCCTCATGAAATTGAGATGATTATGGATAATGATATTGACCTTCACCACGAAGAAGGATTAAAGCCGAGCGCTATTCTTGCAAAGATCGGAGATGCTCTCCCTGGTTTGGGTATCGTAGCTGCTGTACTTGGTATTGTTATTACTATGCAGGCAATTAACGGTCCGCCGGAAGTGATTGGACAAAAAGTTGCTGCAGCTCTTGTCGGAACTTTTATTGGTATTTTATTATCGTATGGTCTCGTCCAGCCTCTGACAACAAATATTGAGCTTTCTACACAGGATGAATCGGGAGTCTTCAATGTGGCAAAGGCGGGTCTTGTCTGTGCCGCAAAGGGATTAAACCCTATTGTTGCCATAGAATTTGCGCGTCGCGCCATCTCGAATGATTTTCGCCCCACATTTCAGGAGATGGAAGAATATGTTAAGGGTGTCAAATGAGTGATGAAAAATCTAATGCTCCTATAAGGATTATAATAAAGAAAAAAGGGCATGGAGGAGGCCACCATGGAGGCGCATGGAAAGTGGCCTACGCTGATTTTGTTACTGCCATGATGGCTTTATTTATTGTTTTATGGATCGTCGGTCAGAGTAATCCGGTAAAAAGCGCGATTTCCATGTATTTTACAAATCCCAACGTTTTTACCGGAGGAAAAGGCATCCTTCCCGGATCTGATGGAACATCATCTAAACTTGATTTATCACCAAAAGTTGAAGTTGCTAAAAAAGACAAAACTCAGATTGAGATGGAAGTGCTTGCAGCCGAAGGAAAGAAAATTGAAGGCATTGTTTCTTCAAACCCTGTTTTTGAAAAGTTTAAGAACAAGGTTCAGATAAGTGTATCTAAAGAGGGTATGAAAATAGAGCTAATCGAAGACTCAAAAGGGCTATTTTTTGATGTTGGAAGCGCAAAGGTAAAACCTGAGACATTAAAACTGCTAAAAATGATGGCCACAGAAATTGGGAAATTACCAAATAAGGTTATTATTGAAGGATATACTGACGCAAGGCCATATGTGACTCCTGGTTATACAAACTGGGAATTAAGTGCTGACAGGGCTAATGCTACAAGAAAATTGCTTGATGAAAACGGATTAAGAAAAGATCAGGTCAGTGAAATCCGGGGGTATGCGGACCGTGATTTGAAACAACCGGATAAACCATTTGATTATATAAACAGACGAGTAAATATTATAGTTACCATACCGAAACAAGCAATTACGGAAAGCACCCCGCAGACAATTCCTGCAGCACAAGCAGTTAAAGAAGGTGCCTCCCAGACAACTCCTGTCTCTCCGGAAAAAGGGAAATAATGAATAATATATCAAATACATCAACTTCAAATAAGCCAAAAATATTGATTGTCGATGATGATCCTGTATCATTAAAGATACTATATATCATGCTGACAAAAGATCAACTATATGAGATTTATCAGGCAAAAGATTCTGATGAAGGGATAATAATTGCTCATGACATTAGGCCGGATATTATTATAAGTGATTATTACATGCCGGGGAAAGACGGTTTTGAATTTTGCCGATATATAAAAAACGATAAAGATTTAAGTAAAACCATTTTTATTCTTCTTACATCTGAAACAGATATAATTAAAAAAGTAACAAGTCTTGAAGAAGGAGCTGATGACTATATTGAAAAAACAGTCTCAGCGAGAGTTTTAATCGGTAAAGTAAAGGCTTTTCTGCGAATCAAAGGTCTTCAGAATGAATTGATTGAGGAAAAAGAGAAACTTAAAACAGCCAACGAACTTCTCAATAAGAACTTTAGAGAATTGATTGCAATCCTTCTAAAAATACTTGAAGTTCAGATCCCCGGAGCAAGCGACCGTTCCTTTGCAGCCAAGGAAATTGCAAAATATATTACTGCAAATATGTTTATTGAGGAAGAGGAAGCAAAAATAATTATTTATGGCGCGATATTGCATGAACTTGGGAAAACAGGCCTGCCCGATAATGTTATTAGAAAGAAATTTCAGGATTTGACAGCGCAGGAACGTGAAATATTTTATCAGTATCCTCTTATCGGTTCCATCATTATATCTAATATTTCAGGTTTTAAAGACGCTGCTTACGATGTTTATCATCAGTACGAAAATTATAACGGCTCCGGTTTACCTGAAGGACTGATAGGGGAAGAGATCAATATAGGCGCTCGTATCCTGAGAAGTATTAATTATTTAGAAGAGCTTTATATTTCAGGACTTTCCACTGAAAGTGCAATCGAACAGATAAGACTATCTATGAATAAAATTCTTGATTCTGTTATAGCAACACACTTAGTCGATTATCTCATTAAAAATGATTCTGATCTTTCACACAATAAAGAAAAGATTCATATCGAAGATCTAAAAACAGGAATGATAGTTGCTGAGGATATTTATTCCTCAAATGGTACAAAAATTCTTACAAAGGATAGCTGTATTGAAAATTGGATGATAAAGATAATCGCGGAAAGAGATATTTTCGATCCTATTATCGGAGGGGTCTATGTTTATAAGAATTAAATATCTCATTTCCGATAATAATAAAAGTTAACATAATATCTCTTATCAGAACAAATGAGTTTTAGAATATATATTGACGGAACAGCCTTTCTGACTTTTATCCGTAACCCAACTCTCTGAGCCTTTCCTCGCTTATTCCAAAGAAATGTGCTATTTCATGCACCACAGTAATTTCAATCTGATCCTCTATTTCCTCCTTGTTTTCGCAAACCTCTTCAATGGGTTCCTGAAATAACAGGATGGTATCAGGAAACAATGGCGGAGATGTTGCTGAGCGCTCTATGAGCGGAATCCCCTGATATACTCCAAAAAGTATTGCTTCCGGCGGTAAATCCATTTTTTCCATCATTTTTCCTGTCGGGCGATTTTTTACTGAAATAGCAATGTTATTGAGATATCCACGTATATCCGATGGTATGCGTTTGATAGCCTTCCTTACTATCTTATCAAATTCTTTCTCGCTTATTTTCATAGATTCAGGATAAAAATTGTTAACTGCCTTTCTCACACCAGCGGCTGTCTTTTCTTACCATATATAAATTTAAGTGCCTGTTGCTGGACATAATCACAGAAAACCTGAAGTTCATGGAGGAATTCTTCAACATCTTTTCTGATATATGTTGTAATGCCTTTATCAAAGGTTACCTTCATGGACTCAATCCCTTTAACCTGTTTCTTCACAGACACGGGCTTTATATTATTCGGGTCAGGTTTGACTTTTTTATATGCGGTAAGCATTCTTTCCAGGGTGGAATTGGTAACCGGTGTTTTTATGACAGCATCGAATATATTTTTAAGATCGGGACATTCAAGGTTCACTGCGAAAAGATAACCCTGGGAAACAGGGAGATTTCCTGCCTGAATTGCGCCCTGAATTTCAGGAGAAAGGTTTAGAAGTGATAGCCCGTTATACAGCGTAGTTATTGACTTTCCGGTGATTTCAGTTATTACACCAACTGTTGGTGTAAATTGATTGGATAGATCATCTGGTTTCAATTTGTATTTAATTAGCTCGCTCATGACCCCACCCACATCATACCCTTTGTCTGGGTGTTTGGCCTGAATATATGCAAGAATCCCTTTTGCCTGATCAATAGGGTTGAGGTCTTCTCTTTGCAAATTCTCAGTGAGCTGAAGAGCTATGGTTTCACCTAATTCCTTGCCTGCTTCAATAATTCTCACCGGTACGGATTCAAGCCCCAGTTGCTGGACTGCCACAAGACGCCTCTCCCCATGAAACTCAGAGAGTGGCCAGTTTTATGACACGACCCGCTGCACATGTGGTTAGGCAAAGTTTTCTCTCATAAATTTCTTTAAGTGATAATTCAATGAGTGCCCCTCCAGTCTTCCAATAACTCACCTGACCAGGTGAAAGAGTTTTGCAAGTTGAGCATGAAAATATACCGCCCTTGAAAATGTGGGGATGAGAATAAAAAGCATACCTCCGACTATAAACGACAGAATTATATTTTTCCAGGTCAGTAACCCTTTTCTGGCCCATTTTATAAGGAAGTATAAACCGCCGGGTATATAAATAACCGTAGCTGTCACCACACCGGGAGAGTATTCACGACTTAGGATAGTGGCTGAAATATGTAAAAAAGCATTGGACAGAATCCACATGGCGCCAGACATTCCAACCCATAAGTACTTAGTAGAATTCCTATAGTACAGATAGCAAGCTGAGGCCAGACATACAAAGAACATAAAATTTCCAATTAAATTCTGAGTCCAGTCGAAATTGCCAAAATATCTATCTCCCCATTCAACAAAGCCAAAGGGAAATTCCTCCGCCATATGAATAGCGTAAAAGAGACAAAGAAAAAAAATAGTACCTGGCTTCTCATCAACAGCGTGCTCGTCTTTCATAAAATATATCTCCTCATTTTTCTGAATATTGTCGGTATCAGTTTTTTGTGAATCTCCTTTTATATCATAGCTCTTTATGAGATATCGATGTATCAAACAATATACTCTTCTGAAAACACAATTTATTTAGGGTGTGCTTCATTGATTTCATACCCATAGATTCATTGTCCATAAATTCAAATTCATTTTCAAGCAGAAAATAAGCAAGTATGCCCAATTGAGAGATTATTTATTTAGTGTAGGAAATTGTTTGCGCCTAAGGAAAAAGCCGTATAGTGTGCATTCTGGGAAGAAAATAGTGCTTCAGGCAAAAACCACGGAGTGTCAATTTTCTAATGGCGTTATATTTATCACGTCTGACGGGCATGTTGACGCGCATAATCCGCAACCTGTGCATATATCTTCATTTATGTGTGCCATAGGTATGTCAGAGGATGTTTGCGGTCCGAATATTGATATAGACTTTTTTTGTATATTAATTTCGATTGCATTCTGGGGACATGCAGATTTACAGGAGCCGCAGCCGCTGCAGCGTTCTTCATTTACTTCAGGCAATACGCGTTCTTCTTCCACGTCGAGGAGCATCTCGCCCAAGGCTCCAAGTACCTCTCGTGGCTCCCACCTTTCCGCGCGAGGGTGTCTGATAAAACCCACATGGTACCTCTTTCTTCCCCACTTGGTAGGCGACCACCTGAGCTGAGGCTCAGATCTGTATAGAGAGAGGAATTCACGGTTTTTAAAAAGGTCTTTATAATCGTCAAAACGTATAATCTTATCGGCGTCTATTGTCAGCTCTCTCTTGAGGCCCGTAATACCGGCCCTGCCCTCTTCAAAGGCAACTGTCTCCCCTTCTTCAAGATGAATGAATAAAATACCTTCACGTCTTGCTTTTTCATAAATTAACTCACCGTATGAAGGCATAACCAAGTTTTTTGTAAGCACATACACTTTTTTTCCGACCTTTTTGAAATCCCTCGCCATATCCAGAAATTTAGCGGAAACATACTCGTAGAACATTGCTGATCCTGTATCTTCCGTTCCAAGGTAGAAAAGGCATGTTGAAAACTCATTGCCAATATCGGCAAAAACAGGTTCGGATTCTTTATATATCTTTTCATGATTCCGTTCAATTTCCGACGGGAAATCCTCACCCCTGAGCGCAAGTATGCCTGCGCCGAATCCTGTAAGAATAGCATCTTTTATATTCATAGGCTCAAGGGCGCCTCCTGACACATAGACCCCTTCCACATCCGTTGTTAATGATGTCTCTTCCTTTACAAATCCATACTCGTTGAGGGAAAAACCGAATAATTTGCTCAAGGTCACAAGCTGTGGATTCGGACGTAGACCGATACCGAGGACTACGTAATTAAAGCGCTCCTCTTTAATATCATCGCCGGTGTAATACCGGATTGTAACACCTTCATCATCTTCTTCGAAGTATCTTGAATTTGCTCTTATAAATGTAACGCCTGCGTCCCTGTATATCTTTTCCATATAAAATTCCTGGCCGAAGAAACGGAGGTCATTGTAAAAAACTTTTATATCCGGTTTTGCCCTCTGTAGGGTCCATTTAATCTCGCGTATAGTGTAGGAGCAGCATACCGATGAACAAAGGGGGTACTCCTTTGAACGGGAACCCACGCAGAGCACAAAGCCTATCTTGTTAAAATCACTGGGAAGTTCTCCATTGCGCTGGTCTATAAGCGCGTCGTATTCAAGGCTTGTGAGCACCCTCTTCCCTCTATATTCAACCGGATCATATGGGGTGAGACCTGCGGTTATAATTATCTTATCTGCATTTATAACTATTTTATTATCAGCTGTTACAATATATTTATCATCTAATTTATCAACAGTCTTAATGTTAACCCCTGTTATTACATCAATATTGTTGTTATCTCTGATCTCATCAAAGAATGTCTTAAACCCTACCCTGCAGTTTGCAATACGTGCCATGAGACCGCCCGGTTCAGGGGCGCATTCGAGTATGGTAGCATGATGGCCTTCTTTTAAAATAACCTTTGCTGCTGATATACCGCTTATACCGCCGCCTACTATCAATATGTTCATAGCGTTTTCTTCTCTCCCATTATATAAAGCAGAAGGTCGGTGAAATAAATTACCTTCCTGTCCCCTGAAAATGTTTTCAAAGCCATATGACAGAGAGGACAGAATACGACCATTGTTCCTTTTGATTTTTCAAGTATAAGCTTAGAGAGTTTTTCTGTGGCAAACTTGTTAATGAAAATTTGATTACCTCCGCAGCATTTATCCTTTACTTTTTCACCGGCAGTTTCTCCACCAAAGCGGGAAATTGTGTCTTCCATAACTGTTTTATTACTGATTGCAGTTTCCCGTGGCCGCAAGAGAATGCAGCCGTAATATGGTGTAAATACAAGACCTTTCAGATCATGCACCTGTTTCATTGATGAGAGAAAGGCCTCTCCATAGAGGTCAAGGGGGTGTTGGATAACAAATTCCTTTTTCTCGTCAGCCTCTTTCAGATTCTTATAACATGCCGGGCATGGGGCAATAATCTCCGGAAAAAGACCCTTTGCCTTTTCCAGGTTTCTTTTCGAAAAGTCGGTAAGCTCTTTCCTGTCGCCGTATTCAAAGGCACCGCAACAGTTCCAATCAGGGATTTCTTTTAAAATATGGCCCTGTTTTTCGAGAACCTTCCTTACCCCTTTATCCAGCTTATGGGCTGACCCTGTAAGTGAACAACCCGGGTAATAACCGTAATTCATGATTTCCCACCTTTCCGGTCCTTTGAATTGTTTGAAGGATTTATTTTTTTAACTTTATGGGGCAGATGGATGCCCATATATTCAATCCATCTATTCATGTGCTTTAAATATCCTTCTTTAATAAGAAAAGGTACTGCCTTAAGCAGCACATATGGCTCATAGACTCTTCCCCATATAGCCACAGAACCTTTGAAGGCTTTTTCAAAAGGTGATCCTGTGGCAAGCTCATCCCGCAGAGCCCTCACGATTTCCGGTACCCTTATATCCCAGGGGCAGGCGTGAGTACACCGGTAACAACCTGTGCAGAATCGCACCAGGGGATTGTCGACAGTGATATCCTTTCCGAGAAAGAGCGTCTGGAGAAGTTCCTGAGGGCTTGTGCTGATAGAAAGATCATTAACCGTGCAGACCGATGCGCAGATTTTGCATCCCAGACAGACTGTAAGGTCTTCTTTTTCATACCCGGCCAGCTCTATGATATGATCAGTCTTCTGCATCTTTCAACTCGTCTTCAAGAAATGTAAGGTAAGGTATTTCCTCGTCAAGACTCCTGCCTGACATGTAAGAGAACATATTCTGGAGTCTTTCGGATATGCCCTTGAAATATTTTGTTAGAGGAATGCCCTGGGGACATGCCTCTTCACATGCGCCGCAGCCCACACAACTTTGTGAAACATGAAACATCCTGATCATATGAAAAAGCTCTTTACCCTGGGGCATTTCTGAAGAGCCGGTGCGGAAAATTTTGTTTATAAGCGCGTCGCCCTTGGGCAGGTATTCATCACCGTTAAACACACAATCAATGCAGTAACAGACCGGACACATATCCCTGCAATTCTTGCACATAATGCACTTTGAGAAGTCTTTGGAAAATTCTTTCATATCAGTGGAAAACTTGCCGGACTCCTTGTTTTCGCTTATAAGCATTTCTGCAGGCGTTTCTTTGATGTCGCCTTCAATAAGCGAAAGGAAGGTTCCCCCTTTTTCAGTGTAAGAAAATGCCCAGAAAATACCTTTTTTGTCTATCCTGATGCCTGCATCTCCTATAATTCCCCTCTTCTCCCTGCATACTTCGCAGGCCCATCGCATCTTGCCGGAACTCCGCATATATTCTGCTATCTTTGATACTTCCGCGGGTATATCATCAGTCTCTTGTTTTAATGACACAGTCCCCGGGCAATCGATAGACACAGCAATAATGTCTTCTCTTTCGATCTGGTTCAGTTTGACCAATTCATTGTATGCCCTTATTTCACAGGGTCTTAGCATGAGAATAATCCCGGTTCCTTTGGAGAATAAACGGCGAAAGTATAAAGCCCCGTTTATTCCGAACATTGGATTCAAAAGTGTAAAATTATCCACTTGAGTCTTAAATATCCTATGATTTACACCATCTTTTCCTTTTTCAAATCCCAGGACCAGATGCTGTTCGTCTTTCAAAAACTGATTAAGAGCATTTTCGATATTATTGTTTTCAATCTGCTTACCCTGCATTTTTCTTTTCCTTTATCTCGTTATGCATGCCTGTAACTTTTTCAACAAAACGTCTCGCTTCAGCAGCGCTCACCCAGAAAAGGCGCAGTTTGTCCTTCATGGAAAATGCGTCGAACATCTCTTTCAGGGCAGCTATCTTTCTCCTGGTAAAATAATTCCCTTTGATAAAATGACAATCACCGGGATGGCATCCGGCAACAAAGACACCATCAGCCCCCTCAAATATTGCCTTAATCACGAATGCCGGGTCCACCCTGCTTGAACAGGGCACCTGGATAAGCTTTACCCCATCGGGGTATTTCATCCTAAGGCTTCCTGCCATCTCGGACGCCTTAAATGTACAAAAAGAACAGGCAAAACCGATGATTTCAGGATTCTTGGTGTTTGTTACTTCAGCCATCGTACCTCCAGTAGTGAATAGTCGTTAGTGAATAGTGAATAGTTTAATACAATTCAACCAAAACGTCCCTGCTAATATAAACTGTTTCATACTTCTGAGTAACTTACCTCTTTTTTTAAAGCTACTCAGCAACAAAGCGCCCCGAAGGGGCGTGTAGTGCTATTCACTATATACTATTCACTATTCACTGCTTTTATATTGCCTCTGTGAGGGCGCTTATTTCATCATCAATTATCATATCCGAATAGCCTTTTAAAGTTATTGCCGATGAGGGGCATGTGCTGTTACATAGGCCGCATCCCATACAGGCAGCTTCCTCAACATGAACAATCCTCTTTGCTTCATCATATTTTATTGCCTTTGCAACACAGGCCTGTTCGCACATCCTGCAGCCGCTGCATCTTTTCGGATCAACAATTGATATAAATGGGTCTACAAAGGCATATCCGAGATTGAGGAACCCGTAGAGCTTCACTGCCGAGGCTCTTCCATGGTTGATCGATTCCTCAACATCCTTGGGACCTGAGCATGAACCTGCGATGAAGATGCCCTTTACCGCCGTATCAAAGGGTCTCAATTTGATATGGGCTTCAAGGAAGAATTTATCTTTATCAAGAGTTATCTTGAAAAGGGTGGCAATCAGCTTGTTGTCAACAGGGGGAGACATGCCTATTGAAAGAACAACGAGATCAAACTCCCTCTCAAAAAGTTCACCAAAAAGCGTATCCTCGCCTCTTACGAGCAATCCTTTTGGGCCCGGTATAATTTCCGCGATATTTCCCCGCGTAAAGAGGACGCCCTTCTCCTGTGTATCTTCAAAGAATTCTTCTGCGCCTCTTGGATGAGCCCTTACATCCATGTACATGGATTCAACATAAGAATCCTTATATCTCTCTTTTATTATATCACCGACACGAAGCGCATTGACGCAGCATACCCTCGAACAGTAGGGTTTTCCAATCTGTTCATCTCTGGAACCGACGCAATGGAGTATGGCAATTCTTGGATTCTCCGGAAGCTGCAAGGTATCGGCCATTTTTTCAAACTCAAGAGTTGTGATAATTCTTTTGTCTTTCCCGTAATTTAGTTCTGGCTTTACAATGGGATCAAAGGGTGAAAATCCAACGGCCACAATTACTCCGCCGGCAGTCAGTTTTTTCTCACCTTTCGGAGTATCGAGGGTTACCTCATAATTGCCGAAAAAACCTTCAAAGGCACTGATCGTTGTTGAAGTGAATATCTCAACATTACTTCTCCCAATCAGCTCATTTGCCATTTCATCGATAATGTCTTTGCCGTCCCTTCTGGCAGGCCAGATGTCTTTAAGTGCCCGCACATGACCGCCAAGTTCCGCTTCTTTTTCAACAAGGTAGACCTGCATACCCATTTTTGAAAGAAAAGCCGCTGCGCTCAAGCCCGAAACTCCCCCTCCTACGATAAGGGCCGACTTGGTAACATCTACTATCTTTTCTTCAAGGGGAACGTAATGGGCTGCCGAATAAAGTCCTGCCAGTATCAGTCTTCTTGCTTTTTCTGTATTGATGTCCAGATCATCACCAACCCAGGAACAATGCTCCCTTATACTGACCCTTCTTAAAAGGAATGGGTTTAAATCAGACTTTTTCAAAAGGTCTTTGAATAATTCTCCATGGAGCGAAGGAGTACATGATGCAATGAGTACACGATCAAGCCCTTGTTTTTCAATGTTGTCTCTGATCATGTCCTGGCCGGGCTCAGAACAGACAAAGGGATAGTCTTCCGCAACGGTTACACCGGGATATTTTTTGAAGTACTGGCTCAGCTTCTTCACATCAATGGTGTGTTTGATATTGTGACCGCAATGGCAGATGAATATACCGGTCTTCATATCCTAAACCCCGTGGGACGTGGGACGTGGGACGTGGGATGCGAAATAAATTTCAGAAATCTTTCACTATTCACTATTCACCGTTCACTATTCACTGATTTATATACTCTAAGCATCGTGCGGCAGCTTCTCCGCCGGATGCAACAGTATCAGGAACATCCTTCGGCCCCGAGGCCATGCCGCAGACAAAGATACCATCTACATTCGTACGCGAAGGATGGATCGAGTCCGCGCTGATAAAGCCGTATTCATCTCTCTCTATAGACATTATTTTACAGAGCTCCTCTGTCTGTTTCCGTGGTCTTACTCCTGTTGCGAGAACAACAATATCCACCTCGACCTCAAGCATTTCATTGCTTAGCATGTCCTCAACCTTCACTAAGAGGCCATTTTTACCCTGTGTTACTTCTCCGGGAATTCCTCGTATGTATAAGACCCCGCTTTCCTGAGTGCTTTTGTAAAATTCCTCATAACTTTTTCCATAGGCCCTTACATCGATATAGGATACATATATTTCTGCGCCTTTAATCCTGTCCTTGACAATACTGGCGTGTTTTGCAGTGTACATACAACATACCCGCGAACAAAATCTGGCGCCGCTTTGTCGATCTCTGGAGCCGACACACTGTATAAAATAAAACCTTTTCGGCTCCTTCCCTTTTAAAAGGATATCACCACCAGAGGGACCGGTAACAGAACAAATTCTCTCAAACTCAATACCCGTCATCACCCCTTCGAGGATGCCGTAGCCGTATTCTTTTTTTTCCGTCGGATCATAGAGGTCAAAACCCGGAGCGAGAACTATGCTGTCGTATATTCTCTCTTCAATTTGGTCCTGCATGGCATGATCTACAGCCCTTACTTCACATCTTTTCTCACACTCTCCACACTGGATACATCCTTCTATATGACTGGCAAGGCAACGTGATGCCTCTGCCATAGCATCTTCAGGATTGTAACCGGTAGTTACTTCGTTGAAATTGGCTATCCTTTCATTAACAGCAGTTTCCGGCATATGTATACGTTCTTCTCTTAGAGTTTTTACTGCCAGTTCTGCCAATTCAGCCTCTGTAAGCTGCTCAGGTTTTTTCTCTTCATTTACTGAAGTTAACAGTTCTCCTTTTAAATAAAGATTCATGGACATGGCTGACTTCTGTCCGGCGGCAATAGCATCAACCACATATGCAGGTCCCGTTGAAACATCACCTCCGGCAAAAACGCCCTCAACATTGGTCGATCCTGTAGCATGATCTACTTCAATTGTGCCGTTTTTCGCCAATTTCACCCCGATCTCTTTGACAAAAGAGGTCTGAGTTGCCTGACCAAGGGCTGTAATAACCGTATCTATAGGTAGAGAAAACTCTGATTTTTCAACAGGGACAGGACGTCTCCGACCGCTTGCATCCGGTTCGCCAAGCTCCATCCGTATGCATTCCATCTTTAAAACTTTCCCTTTTTCGTCATGAAAATTTATCGGTGTGGTAAGGAACTGTATTTCTATTCCCTCATGAAGGAGGGCATCAATTTCTTCTTTTGCCGCGGGCATCTCGTCACGGGTCCTTCGGTAGATGAGCTTCACATTGTCGCTGCCAAGTCGTTTTGCTGTTCTCGCACAGTCAACGGCAGTATTTCCGCCACCGATAACAGCAACATTTTTTCCTGTTGCCGGAGCCTCACCACTATTAACAGCACGGAGAAACTGAATGCCATCAACGATACCGGAGATATCTTCCCCTTCGACACCCAGTTGTAATCCTTTCGGTGCGCCTGTTCCGATAAAAAGGGCGTCAAAATTATTCTTTATAGCATCAATAGTAATATCCTTACCTATCTCAATGCCGCATCTAATGTCAACGCCAAGCTTTTCAATATAATTAATCTCTTTTCTTAATTCCTCTTTCGGAAGCCGGTATTCCGGTATGGCGTACCGCAGCATGCCGCCGGGCTCGGGAAGCGCTTCAAAAACTGTTACCTCATGGCCTTCCAGGGCAAGATTGTGCGCGCATGCAAGCCCTGCCGGTCCCGCTCCGATAACCGCCACCTTTTTCTCTGTCTTTGTTATCTGGGGTACTTCGAGGGAATTAACATCAAACTGATCAACAGCAAAACGTTTCAAGTCACGAATTGCCAGTGGATCATCCAATTGTCCTCTGTTGCAAACTTCTTCGCAGGGGGCATAGCAGACCCGTCCGCACACTGACGGAAAGGGATTTGTCTGCCTGATAAGCTTGTAGGCATCGGCAAATCTTCCCTCGCTGATATGCTTGAGGTATCCAAGAACATTGGTGTGAATCGGGCATACATCGACACAGGCAGCTTTACATGGACGGTCTTCACGCTTGTCGATACTTGCCTTGTTCGGAATAGCCTGAGGAAAAGGAATGTATATTGCTTTCCTTGTACCGGTACCCATGTTAAATTCACTCTTCATCACAACAGGGCATCCCGGAGAACATGAACCGCAGGCATTGCATTTCTGGATATCCACATATCGCGACTTTTTTAAAATCGACACCTTAAATCCCTGCCCCGCTTTTTTTACTGCCATGGGTTTAGCCCATGAGAGCAGCTCTATGTTGCGGTTGAGCGCTACCTCTACCATCTTCGGCGAAAGAGTGCATGTGGAACAATCCAGCGTAGGGAAGGTTTTATCAAGCTGAATCATCCGTCCCCCTATGGACGGACCTTCCTCAAGCATGGTAACATGAACGCCGCAGGCCGCAAGCTCAAGAGCGGCAGTTATGCCGCCTATACCGCCGCCCACAACAAGCACATGTTTTTCCTGAGAGTATGAATCATTCATTCCGTAATCCGATTTTTTAAAATCCGCAAAATTAAATTATCCTTTTGCAATATCTTTCAATTTATCCCGGAGTTTGTTTGCGTCGCCCACTACGCCGTAATGGGCATACTGGAAGATAGGCGCTTCCGGATCTTTATTCACCGCTATAATACAATCGGAATCTTTCATGCCGGCTATATGCTGGAATGCACCGCTTATGCCCATGGCAAGATATACTTTGGGTTTAACTGTTTTGCCGGAAGTGCCGACCTGCTGTGCCTTGGGCAGCCAGAGTTTGTCAATGACAGGGCGGGAACCGGATAAAGTTGCTTTGAGCAGTCCGGCAAGCTCCTGGTAATCGGCTATCTCGTCCTTGTTTCCTATTCCTCTTCCCACGGACAGGAGAAATTCGGCTTTAGTGATATCTATTTCTCCTGTCTCTTCTTCAACATATTCAATAAAGGTTCTCCCTTCCGCAAGTGTAATATCATCCAAGACACTTGTTTCACCAGGGCCTTTTTCAACAGCATGTTCTTTGAAACTGCCGCTTCGTACAGTGACAATGCAGCAGCCGCTTCCTGTCTGACGGAATTCAGCGAAAATCTTATCGGAATAGTAGCTTTTATAGAAAACGTTTTTTTCTTTATCAAAACTGCTTACATCCGTAATAAGAGGCATATTGAAATGCCCTGCTGCGTAAGACGCAAGCTCAGTACCTGAAGACGAGTGGGTAAAGACTATCAGATCCGGCACGCCTTGTGAATTCATAGTCTTCTCTAATATTGTATTAAAATTCAAAGGGTTGAGAAATATCTCCTCTTGTGCTGTTGTCCTGATAATTGAATCAACAAGATTACCATTCATTTCATAAGCACCGTCCGGCATGAGAAGAACGATATTTTTCCGCATGAGGGCTGCAATACCTATGGAGTCCAGGTTTCTTTCCTCAAAGACCCCGCGCCTTACTTCAGCAACAACCAGCGTATAGCTCATTAGTACACCCCCTTTTCTTTCAGAATGCCGAGGAGTCCTTTGCATATGCCATCCAGCTCCCCATCAAGCATTGTTGCTCCTCCTTTTTTATCCGGATAGACCCATTTTACGACCTCTATACCGGGGTTTACATTATCTTCATAATCATTTCCCTTAAATATTTTACGTTCTACCTTTGATGCTTTTCTTATACCCATAATGGAAACATATCGAGGCTCATTAATACCGCTCTGTATGGAAAGGACACAGGGCAACATAATATTTATCCTTTCCTGAAGTCCTCCTTCAAGCTCCCTCCGGGCTGTCACATGATCATTTTCAACAGCATCTATTGCTATTATCATAGACGCAAAAGGGATACCCAGTTTTGCCGCAAGAATACCGCCAAGAGAGGCAAATTGATCATCCTCGGACTGGACGCCTGTAAATATAGCATCATAAATAATGCCTTCTTTTTTCAGGAAGTTGATAATTAATGATGCCCTTGCACCAGGGTCGTGGAGTATCCGATCTGTCTCAATGAGAAAACCGTCCTTTGTCCCCATTGCAATAGCCCTGCGCAACACCTCGTCTGATTCAGTATTGCCTATGGAGATTGCTGTTACAGATCCGCCGGTCTTCTCAACAATCCTTACAGCCTCTTCTATTGCATAATTATCCCAGTCATTAACTTTGAAGGGAACCTTGGAAAGGTCAACCCCCCTGCCCTCGTCAATAATTCGCAATTCTTCTTCCTGCGTTGCCGGTACTCTTTTTGTAAAAACCAGTAGATTCATTTTATAAAACCTCCATCAATATCTCGGATATATCTTTCACTGCCAATCCTTTTTCAGTTGCAGGGTCTTCAAGTGTCATTACACAGAAAGGACAACTTGTCGCCATTATTTCTGCTCCTTTTTCTACTGCTTCAAGGACTCTTATCTCACTATTTCTTTGATAGGCTGTCTCGGCCTCGTAAAACATTCTTCCGCCGCCGCCTTCACAACAGAGTGATGTTTCTCTGGACCTTGAAAATTCAAGGAGCTCCAGACCTTCTATGCTTTTGAGTATATCCCTTGGTTCATCGAAGATATTATTTTGTTTTCCAAGAAAACAGGGATCATGGTAAACAACTTTCTTGTTATAAGGTGTTTTGGGCACAAGTTGCCCATCTTTTATCATGCTTGCCAATATTTCTGTGTAATGGGACACTTTAATACCTATATCGCCGTATTCTTTCTTCAGCGTATTCATGCAATGAGGAGAAAGGGTTATTATCTCCTTAACCCCGTATTCTTTAAAAGCGGCAATATTCTCTTCCTGAAGCTCCTCAAAAAGCCCGGACTCGCCTATTCGCCGTATCTCATTACCGCAACAGGCTTCCTCTTCTCCAAGAACGCCGATTTCCATACCCCCTTTATTAAACATCTTTGCAATATTAGCCGGTATGACCATACACCGCGGATCATATGCCTGAATGCAACAGGTGAAGAGGAGTCTCTTTGACTCGGTATCACTTACATGGGGCACTTCAAAATCGAGCTTCTCAAACCATGCACCCCTCTTTGCCCGGGAACGACCCCAGGGATTTCTCTGTACAGAAGTATTTTCAAGTGCCTTTTGAATTGTTATTGGTATATCCCCTTCTTCAACCATTGCAGATCTTACATCAATAATCATTTCTGAAGGTTTTACATCTCTGGGACACCTGATAGTACATGCTCCGCAGGATGTACAGTACCAGGGGATCGACTCATCTATCTGGCGCTGGAACTGCCTCTTTCTCACAAGCATACGTATATTAAACGGGGTCCTTCCTGCCTCAGGACAGCTCCCCGTACATTTTCCGCATTGAATGCATGTTAAAACCCTGGTCTGAGTCTGGATAGACATATACTTATTCCTCGCGTGAAGGTTTTCTTATAATAAAGTATCTTATTCTCTTTCTCTTGTCAGTCATAAATAAACTTATGCCAATTTTGCTAAATTAGTTTTTGCAATTTATGTACCATGAAGTACAAAAGAAAAAACCTAACCAAATTAAAGTGCATATGGCGATAGGACGACAGTCCCCTTCTCTGATATGTATCAATATGGCACAACTGACACTTTTTTGTACACCCTGCGTATCCAAAGCAGCAACTGCGTTGTTTCCTAGAGGCAAAGAATTATACATAGAAACGTGCTGCCCCGTTCTTGCCGGGACGACTCTTTTTATCACATTCCTTTTTCTTTTCTGTACTCTATAAAAGACATTATTTAAAGACTTTCTATACTTTAGTTTACAGTGACCTAATAATTTGTATAATTATCTAATCCATTGTCTGTATTGGCTTTGCAAAGATATTGCTCTTGGTTACAACTGTTGTAACCAACGCTACAGACACAGTGTCTGTAATTGCCAAATATGATCCGAAAATGACTTTTTTCTTTATCATCTGGTGCTAACACAAAGGTCAGCGAGCCGCGCTTATTGCGGATTCGCTGCACCACCTTGTTGGGCAACACACTGTTATTATTAATGATATAATCATTATGCCACATTACAAATTCAAATGTCAAGGGCAGACCCCTTTGTTTTCCCATAGCAATGAAAAAGCAGGTTACACAACTGCAATCCATAAAATCATATATCTAAACAGGAGCCGGGATATACACAAAACCAGACCTTGAAACCCTCATTGAAGAACTGCGGGTATTCCTTGCCTTAGCGGAGAAGCAATTGGAGACAGCACCTATGCCTGCAACGGAGAAATAAATTTGACATAAAACTCGGGTGTAAAGGTGTGCGCGCAGGCGCTTGTAAGGTTTGTAACTTACAATAAAGAAAGTGATATGACAGGCAGAATAGAGAAACTGCTTTGCACCTTGTGTGAGCTTCGCGGTTCCCGAGAAGCAAGTACTTCGGATAGAAATATACCCCTTAGTATCTTCCTTATGATTATTTTCACCTACACAGCAGCAACTGCGTGGTTTCCTAAAGGCAAGAATTATGCATAGAAACGTGCTACCCCATCCTTGCCGGGATGACTCTTTTTAGCACCTACAATTAAATGATTTCTTATCAAAGGAAAAATACTGGTTACCATATAAAACCTGGAAACATAACAGAAAAAGCGATAAATTGTGCCTTGAGGGATATGTTAAAACCTATCCAATTTCAGACCCTACCCCGCGCACCTATGTACTATGGCTTTGTAGATGAAAAAAATAAATCCGAGGCCTAAAACTATCTTTACGATAAGATTAATAACATTCTTGACTTTAGACTGGGCCTCAGCCTGATTTTCGTTCTTGCTTTCTTTATTCTCCAAAATATATCCTCGTAATTTTGTTAATCAACATAAGAACTATACCTGCTGTGTTCGTACATATTTTCTGTAAAGGAGGTATATCCAATATTGTCTATTATTTTTTTTCTTCCCCGTTTTTTTCCCATCGTTTACCGGTTATATAAGTTATAACTACTGCTATAATAGCAAGTCTAAACAAACCGAGATATACCAACCAATTTGACACCATAATCTTTTCCTCCTTGCAGATGTTTATGTTAATTCCCCGCTCAATTACAAGAGCGGGGAATTGTGCCAGTATTAATGGCCGCCTAATACGTCAGGGATTGACATAGTATCGAGGGTTGCGTTGGGCGGCAAGTTGAAGACATTATCGGAAGCCGTTTTTTTGATACTCTTATATTCCCTACTCCATTTTCCATTAGTATTTACCATTTTCACGGGGAAATGTATGTCCGTTGCAAACCACTGATGATATGTTTCATTTTTATTGTCCTGTTTAACGGTAACCTCGTATTTCTTAGTCGGATGTCCGTCTATAGTTTCTGCACCAATTTGCTTTCTGCTTACTTCACCAAATATCTTTTCTTCTGTCCATGGTTTCAAGGCTGGTGTTAATTTTGCCTCAATATATGTATTTTCAGCACTATTAATCTGCCAAAGCAGACCTTTGTCTCCCCTTACAATCGTATACATAGGGGTACTGCCCCTTTCCACACGGCATTTGTTGTCTTTTAAATAAATCTTGCCATTTCTCGTTATTTTTCCTTCTTTTGTAATCATGTCTGCCGTAATATCAATTGCAAATACATTTGAAAGCATTGCAATCACAAATAGGAGCACGAACCCTGATACAGTCAAATACCTTTTCATTATCTTCCTCCTGTTTAGTTGATGAATATTTATGCTTGAGAGGTTAATAGTTTAGTTTTACCTCCCGTTTCCTGTCAGAGATGGAGCCATAACAAATCCGGCCCAACAAACAGGCAGATTCTTTTTACAAATTGCTTATGCAATGATTCACTGTTTACATTTCCCAATTGAACCTATTTTGCACATCTTGCCAGTGATCCAGATTGCTTGATCAAGAAAAACATTTGTAAGGTTCGCTTTAGACACATCAGCACCTGATAGATTGGCAAAGGAGAGATTGGCACCTGATAGATTAGCCCCGGAGAGATTTGCCTTCGAGAGATTTGCGTTAGACAGCATTGAATTCGACAAGTCTGCCCCGGAGAGATTTGCTGAGGAAACATCAGCATATTCCAGTTCAAGATTATTCAATTTTGCCCCTGAAAGGTCACACTTTGTACATTTGCTCGTTTTTTTCAGTGTCTGAACTTGTTTTTCATCAAACCCGTAAAGAGTTGTTGATGAAACAAAAAAACATAGAATAACCATTCCAATAACCAAAAACCCCTTTAAATTGTACATAAAAACCTCCTTTTTTTTAATAACTACCAAAAAAAAGCCGCTACTGAAGACTATGCTTCAGATAGCGGCCCGACTATTCTGTATATTTACCTCCAGAGACAATAAACGTCTCTGAACCCATTTAGATATTCAGTTGTTTGTTTTATCTTATCATAAGCACCCAATAAAAAAGCCGCTACTGAAGACTATGCTTCAGATAGCGGCCCGACTATTCTGTATATTTACCTCCAGAGACGATAAACGTCTCTGAACCCATTTAGATATTCAGTTGTTTGTTTTCTCTATACCATAAAATATTTATATAGCCTTCAGACTAAGAAAGTCAAGTTTTTTTAACGGTATCTGAAATAATTTTGTATACAACCATAAATATATAATTAACTTTAAAAGGAAGTTGTTTGTGCCTCAGGAGAAAGACCGGGCAGTGTGCATTTCGGGAAGAAAGCAGGGCTTCAGGCGACAACCACGCAGTATTGACTTCAGGAAGAAGTTTGTACCTCAGGCAAAATCTCACAGTGCCTGTCGAGGGCCATGGTATATACCCACTACACGGTCATAAGGGCCAAGGTAATTC
>CAZHHX010000052.1:0-29969 GCA_964532465.1 uncultured Syntrophorhabdaceae bacterium
GGAATTACCTTGGCCCTTATGACCGTGTAGTGGGTATATACCATGGCCCTCGACAAGGCCTCGATTTCCGCGCTTCCCATTTCTGCCGGGTCCTTGCTTTTGTGAAATATTATGTAGCGGTGAATCCAGGGAATATAACTTTTTTCCGTGCGGATTGAGTAATGTTTTAACCTGATAAGATTGCGTACCTGCTCAAAGAGCGGATTATCCGGCAGGGCCTCCTCTGATCGCTCGATATGATTTGTTTTTTTCTCTTCTTGAATATGTGATGTAAGCGCTTGCAGTGTCGGGTCAATATTGAGGTCTTCTCCGGCAAAGGTGGAAAGGATTTTATCTAAAACCTGTCTTGAATTCGGAAAGCTCCAGTGTTTTTTCTCTTGATTCCACTTATGGCCGGGGATGGCTTTGACCTTTTCTATATAAAAAGGATCATATTTGAATGAAACTGTTATGTTGCCTGTATTGTCTTTACTTACCACAACCCCCATGAATCCCCCATTTAATGAAGTTATTTTATCAGGCTATTTAATAACCTGTCAACATAAATGCTACTTATTATTCAATATAATTGATAAAATGGCAAATAAATGACCAGGCAACTGATTAGAATAAGAAACAAGTCGTATACAGTCGGGGGAATCACGTGCCAATGGGCGGGCAAAAGAATGTTCCTGCTAATTGAAGAAAGTATTAATTCAAAGAAACTGTAAAAAATAATATTGACATAATATTTGCCAAATCGTATTACTAAAATACATCATTTATAGGGAATCATAAGCAATACCGGGCAGTATAGATAAAAGGCATTTATCCCTCACAGGGAAGACCGTGGGAAGTCCGCTCACTTACGTTCGCTGGGACGGGGGACGAGTGAAAAACCGGGACATCTGTTTTAGAAGTCTTTACGTCCTACGTCCTACAAAATTAGGTGTTGTCAAAAGTTACATGAAAAAACAATATACAGAGTGAGCATTAACAGGCATTTACAATGATAAAACAGGGGGAGAGAGAAGGATGTATGGGAAATGAAGAAATTATTCTTCATTTCCGCCGGATTGGCATCAGTAAATAAAGACAGATGCAAATCCGGCTTGAGTGGGCGATGGCATTTCGAGAATGTTCAGGTTTGGATGGGCTGTAAGCTTTGCAGGCTGTAGACGTACTGAACGTACGTCGGAAGATCGCAAAGCGCAGCAGACCGCCAAAGATGGATATTCCCGAAATGCCATTGACCGACAAAGTGAACAAAGACAAACTGCTCAAGAATAAGAGCAAGAGGCAAGAAACTTTTGACAAAACCCAAAATTAAAAAAAGGGGCACAAAATGACAACAGAAAAAACAGGGGAAATTCCGGAATTTCAGCATCTTCCTCTGGGAAGTATTATCGTTGAAGAACAGATTCGTTCATCCATTAATATAACAAGTGAGTCTTTTAAAGCTCTTATGTCGTCCATTCATGATAAGGGCGTACTTGAACCTGTCCTTGTAACACAGAGGGATGATAAGTATCTTCTTCTCTGTGGGGAAAGGCGGTATCTTGCAGCACAAAAACTGGGATTTGAAACTATTCCGGCAATGATTGTTAATGAGATTACAGAGAAAGATGAAATCCTTGCACTCCAACTGATAGAGAACTTGCAGAGGGAGGACCTGAATCCCATTGATCAGGCAAAGGGGATACTTGCCTATTTTCTGGCAAAACATCCTGACTCGTCCGACGGACAGGAAGGAACTGTATACAATTTGGATGGGGTAATGAGCGACTTGGTGCGGTATAAAATGAAACGAGAAACCCTGTCGGATAAAATGGTATCCACTGTGGATACCATTTTAAAAATCTCTGGAAAGGCTTACACATCCTTGTTCCGCACACTATCACTCCTAAAGCTGGTTCCGAAGGTTCAGGAGGCAATTTCAGCCGGAATGCTGCCTGTTTCACAGGGATATTTATTCGCAGCAAACCTCGCAAATCCTGACTTTTTTACCATTTTTGATGAGATAATGGAAAAGCCTGTTACCAATGCAAAATTAGAAAAGATGCTTACGGCATATAAGAAGGTAAAGCCCACATCAACTGAACCGAAACCCATACCTATAAAAATAAAGGTTGCAGGTTTGCAGACTACAAAAACATACTTTGAGAAAAAGGCCGGGAAGTACACAAAACCTGATCTTCAGGTATTCCTTGATGAACTGAAGGCTTTAACCTCTTTCATAGAACAGCAGATTGAGGCTGCCCCGGAGAGCATATCGGAGAATAAACCGGTGAATAAGCCGCGCCCTATGGTATAATTCCAATTCTAAATCAAGGCGCTATCATCGTTGGCTTCGTCATCGGCTCCTCCGACGTACTATTACTGTACGCCTACGCTTGCCCTCGCTTGACGGGGGGTCGCCTCTTCCTTGCCGCCTTGATTTCATCCTTGATTTAGAATTGGAATAAGATGCTGCAGGAAGGGTGCCCTTCCTGGAACTCCATAAAAAACCAGGGGGAGACTCTGCATCGCTCTATCCCGTGACCCCTTTATTTCTTCCCTTGAATTCCCCTGAAAAAGATATATATTTTTAAGTGCATAAAAACTCAAGGAGATCATATCATGTATGAACAGGGAGTTATCAGACCGCCAAGTGAGGCTTCGAGCCTGCTGTTAAGAGTAACCAGAAACTGCCCGTGGAATGAGTGCGTTTTCTGTCCGGCCTATAAAGGGGTAAAATTTTCCAGAAGAACTGTGGATGAGGTAAAAGGTGATATTGACAGCATGGTCAATGAATTTAGAGGTTATCCTGTAAGAACCGCATTCCTTCAGGATGCGGACAGTCTTTTGATGAAAACTGAAGCGTTGCTGGAAATTATTCAGTACCTCAGGGAAAAATTCCCTTCCATCGAAAGGATCACATCATATGCGCGAGCGCCTACGTTGAGAAGAAAAAGCGTGGAGGATTTAATAAAACTCAGGGAGGGAGGCATAACAAGAATCCATGCAGGCATGGAAAGCGGTTCTGCTAAGGTGCTGAAAATGATCAAAAAAGGCATTACGCCCGAGGATATTGTTGAAGGCGGCAGACACGTAAAAGAAGCGGGCATAGAATTATCCGAATATATCATGCCCGGCATAGCAGGGCGCACGTTAAGCGAAGACCATGCTCTTGAAACAGCAAGGTTGCTGAACCTCGTTGAACCGGATTTCATAAGGGTCCGCACCTTTGCCATGCACCCTCAATCGCCCATGAGGAAAATGGTAAAAGAGGGCATCTTCGTACCCATGACAGAAGAGGAGATTGTTGTTGAGATACGCCTTCTCGTGGCAACTCTTCGGGAAATGCACAGCTATTTTTCCTGCGCTGACTTCGGTCTTAACCTCCTTATGCAGGTTGACGGATATCTTGACAAAAAGAAGGAATCCATGCTCAAGGAACTTGATGCATACCTTTCGCTCACAAAGGAGCAGAAACAGGCGTACTCTTTATTGCGCCGGGGGTCCTTCGGGCAGTATCCAATCAGCGCTGTACAGGATGAGGGTCTTATGAAAAAGATCCGCCCGGAGATAGAAAAGCTGGAAAAAGGCGAAGAGGACGGTTTCAACAAATACATTGAAACACTCATGTCCTATCAGCTCCCCCAGCCGCAGACAGACGACTGGAACTAACCTTCGCTGCGGTGCCGAACCATGATTCCTGTGAATTTCGGCAACGCAGCAGTTTTGCCTGAAAATAACGTTTCTATATTGTCAAAAATTACATGAAAAACCAGTACACAGAATGAGCAATGACAAGCGTTCACAAAGAGAAAACAGGGGGAGGTAAAAGGAAGTATGGGAAATGAAGAATCCTCTTCATTTCCGCCGTATTCACATCAGTGAAAAAGACAGATATGAATACGGCTTGAGTGGTTAACGGCATATCGGGAATGTTCAGGTTTGGATGGGCTGCAAATCTTGCAGGCTGAAGGCGTACTCAATGTACGTCGGAAGATCGCAAGACGCAGCAGACCGCCAAAGATGGATATTCCCGATATGCCGTTAACCTACCAGGAGAAAAAACCAAAAAATGTATAAGGAAGAAAACAATGAAGCAAAAAGTTTTGACAATACCAACGTTTCCTTCAGGAGGTTTTGAATGAAAGATGATGACATCGAAGTTTCTGAAATACTCAAAACAGGTGCTGTGGTTGAAATAGGCATTTTAACGAGAGGCGGCAGGGCAGTCGGCAGCTATCCCGGTTATATCAGGCAACTTACGGAACATAAGCAGATTGATATCGGTTTGCCTACTCTTATCGAACAAGAGTGTCCTCTGATAAAAGGTCACCTTGTGAAAATCAAGATTACTACACCGGATGGCGTCTACAGTTTTCAGGAACAGGTTCTGGAACGTGAAGAAGGCTTTTTTGCAGTTGGACATCCGGTTCAACTCGAACTCTTACAACGGCGCGAATATGCTCGGTTTTCTGCGGGAGTACCGGTTGTTTTTCAAGCAAAAGGAGAGTCGTCAGTCTGTAAAGGGCATACGAGCAACCTCAGTGGAGGCGGGACACTGTTGCTGACAGAAAAAAATATGAAGGTTGGCGATCAGATGGAACTACAGTTTATTTTACCGAAAGGAGTAGTAGGTGAACCTATTTGCGGGGAAGTAAAACGCAGAATGGTTATTTATCTTCCCACGGGAGAGGGGCGGGATTACATATTTGGGGTAAGCTTTGTGCAAATAAGCGATTATGAAAGGGAGATCATCCTTTCATATCTGTCGGAAATGAAAGGAATTACCACTTAATAACACCAATAAGATTTTGCAATCAAAAATAGTGCCTATACAATCGCGGCCCGAAATATTTACCTTGGGTAGGCGGCATTCACGATTATGAGCATTTCCTCGTCGCCGGTGTTTTTCAGGCCGTGGGGCTCGCCTGCAGGCAGCCAGATGGTATCCCACTCTTTGACTTCTCTCTCCTCATTTCCTACCTTCATAAGTCCCTTGCCCTTTACAACGAGGTATATTTCTTCAACTTCGTCTACATGCTCCTCAATGGCATTGCCGGGTGGAAGCATCGCATAGGCAAGAAACTCCATGCTCTGGAGAAAGTGGCTTGTCATGACCATTCTCGCCATAGCGCCCCTGTGGGCAACATAAGTGGTTGCCAGAACTTCCGGATCATTAAAATTACGAACTATCATATTATCCATCCTTTTTTATTTTCGGGTATTGTAAAAAGTTTCTGTTTCATTGTTCAGTCTATTTTACATTTATTTAATGTTTTCTCCTGGTCGGTTAACGGCATATCGGGATTGTCCATCTTTGGCGGTCTGCCGCGTCTTACGATCCTCCATCGTACATTCAGTACGATTACGGCCTGTAAGGCTTACAGCCCATCCAAACCTGAACAATCCCGATATGCCGTTAACCACTCCAAGCCGGATTCAAATATATGCTTATGTGAATCCGGCGGAAATGAAGAAAATTCATTTCCCATACTTCACTTTATCTCCCCCTGTTTTTTCTTTGTAAGAGTCTGTATATATTCATTATGTAAACCAGTTTTTCATAAAAATATTGACAACACCTATTTTCGATTTTGTCATTATCAGTCATTCCCTCATAAAAATCAATCCTTGTTTAAAAACATTCACTGATTTTAGAAGATTACAAGGGTTGCCATTTATCAACGAGATTGGGAATCTTCTCCCTTGCTGTTATCTTTCCAGCCGCCCCCGAGGGCTTTGATGAGCAGGACGCTGGCGGTCATCCGGCGGCCCAGGATAGTGACTGCCGACCTTTCGCTGTTTAAGGCTGCTACTTGTGCTATTATCACATTGAGGTAACTCACTGTTCCCTGTTTATACTGATTGAGGGAAAACTCCAGAGATTTCTGTGCCGCCTTCACTGCCTCATCCTGTGCCAGCGCCTCTTGTTCGAGGATACGGAGGGCGGCCAGATTATCTTCCACCTCCTGGAATCCTGTGAGTACCGTCTGGCGGTAGAATGCCACATTCGCGTCATAATCAGCGCGAGCCTGGTCATTCAGGGCTCCTCTTAATCCTCCGTCAAATAAGGTTTGAGCAACCGCAGGTCCAACAGACCAGAAACGGCTTGGCCAGGCGAACCAATTGGATGTATCCGTGCTTTGATAGCCCATTGATCCGGTTAAGGTGACAGTCGGAAAATATGCGGCTTTTGCTGCTCCAATTTTAGCGTTTGCAGCGGCAACGCGCCGCTCAGCTCCTGCTATATCAGGTCTGCGTTCGAGGAGATCGGAAGGTACTCCAACCGGTATGGGAGGAGGAACTGTATCAAGCGGCGAAAGAGGAACGGAAAAATCAGAGGCAGGTCTGCCTATGAGCAGGGCAATAGCATGTTCTGCCTGGGCACGCTGAACGCCTACGTCAATTGCCTGCACCTGTATTGTTTTGAATTGGGTTTCCGCCTGGAGTACATCCGCCCGCGAGACAACACCGCTTTTATACTGGTTCACGGCTAATTCGAGGGACCTCTTGTAGGCTTGAACTGTCGCGTCAAGAAGCTGTTTTTGCCGATCAAGTACGCGTACAAGAAAATAGTTCTGGGCAAGAGCGGCCTGGACGCTAAGCCGGATTCCTTCGAGGTCCGCTGCGCTTGCCTGGGCGCTTGCACGGGCTGCTTCTACGATACGGCGTATCCGTCCCCAGACATCCAATTCCCACGGTGATATATTGAGAGGCGCTGAATATATGGTGTTCGTGCCGGGCGGTGTGGTGCTTTGAGTAACATTGGAAGACTTTAAAGAACGTGTTGCAGCGGGGTTTGCTGTAAGGGAAGGGAAATAACTTGACGAGGCAGCCTGAACCAGGGCGCTTGCCTGTCGGAACTGAGCTTCCGCTACAGCGATATTCTGGTTTGAAATGCTGACCTGTTCTTCTAGGGTGTTCAACTGGGGATCATTATAGATTTTCCACCACTGGCCGCGAAACCTGTCGTCCTTTGGCTCTGCTACTTTCCATTCTTTATTTTCCTTATAGGACTCCGGCACAGGGGTTGTAGGTTTCACATAATCCGGACCGACTGTGCAGGCAGAGATCAAAGCTGAAACCGCTGCAACTATGATTCCTCTGTTAATCAGTCTGTATAAAGTTTGCATAATATTCTCCTAATCTTTTTAATAGGTCCTATTCGACCTATAAGACCTATTAAAAGGCTTTTTCGCTTTGCACCATAACCTGAACCGTTCAAGATAAAGATACATAACCGGTGTTGTGTAGAGGGTGAGCATCTGGCTGATGATTAACCCTCCGACAATGGTAATTCCCATAGGCCGGCGAAGCTCCGATCCCACGCCTGTTCCCAGGGCCAAGGGAAGGGCGCCGAGGAGGGCTGCCATGGTGGTCATCATAATGGGACGGAAACGTAATAAACAGGCTTCATAAATTGCATCCTCGGGTGCTTTTCCTTCCGTACGCTCGGCATCCAGGGCAAAGTCTACCATCATAATGCCGTTCTTCTTCACAAGGCCGATAAGCAGAAAAAGACCGATAAGGCCGATAAGATTGAGTTCCATACGACATAAGAGCAGTGCCAGCAACGCTCCCACGCCTGCTGAAGGCAGAGTGGACAGAATTGTTATGGGATGTATATAGCTCTCATAGAGCATGCCCAGGACAATATAGACTGTCACAAGAGCTGCAAGGATCAGAAAGGGTTGATTGGCAACAGAGTCCTTGAACGCCTGGGCTGTACCTGAAAAGCTTCCCCTTATGTTGGAGGGAAATCCCATTTCCCGTTCGGCTCGCTCAATCGATGCTACCGCGTTGCCGAGAGGCACCTTCGGTGTCAGGTTAAAGGATATTGTAACAGCGGGGAACTGTCCCTGATGAGGAACTGCAAGAGAAGTCGCAGTCCGTTCAAACTTTGTAAAAGCGCTGAGGGGCACCATTGAACCCTTAATAGATTTTATGTAAATTTCCTTAAGCGAATCCGGGCTTTGCCAGAAACGTGGTTCAACAACCATGACCACGCGGTATTGGTTTAAAAGCGTGTAGATGATAGATACCTGACGCTGGCCAAAGGCATCGTATAGAGCATTGTCTATCATTGAGGCAGTAATTCCGAGCCGTGAAGCCGTATCGCGGTCAATTGCAAGCTCTACCTGAAGACCTTTTACCTGCTGGTCGCTGCTTACATCAACCAGCTCAGGCAATGTCCGCATTTTCTGGAGAATACGCGGGCCCCATGTATAGAGTTCCGAGATTTCGGCGGCTTGCAGTGTATACTGATACAGGGCTGTGCCCCCTCTTCCTCCGACACGAAGGTCCTGAACGGGCTGAAGATATGTAGGCGCCCCCGGCAGTCCTGCAAGCTTTTTTCTGAGTCTTGACATGATCTCGCTTAAGCCGCTTTTCCTTTGTTCAAAAGGTTTTAGTGTAATAAACATGGACGCGGTATTTGCGGCGCTGCCCCCTCTTCCGCCGCCTGTATAGCCAAGAACATACACCACATCAGGGTCTTCTTTAATTATATTTATTACAGTCGCAAGTTTCGCCTTCATGGCCTGAAAGGATATATCCTGTTCCGCCTGAATGGAGCCCCGGAGGCGTCCGGTATCCATTTCCGGGAAAAAACCTTTCGGTATAACGAAAAAAAGGCAGATATTTACTATGAACGTAGCCACTGTTAAACCGAATATAAAGCGCGAGCGGCGCAAAGCCCACCTGAGCGTTACATCGTAAAAATTCCGCATCCGGTTAAAAATGTTCTCACTTATCCTGTATAACCGGCTATGAGTATAGCTTTTTTCAGGTTTAAGAAGCAGGGCGCACATCATAGGTGTTGTGGTTAGTGAAACCAGAAGAGAGACCATAATAGCAGCGGAAAGGGTCACTGCAAATTCACGGAACAGACGACCCACCATGCCGCCCATAAGAAGTATGGGTATGAAAACGGCAACAAGAGAAATACTCATGGAAAGGACCGTAAAGGTAATTTCTTTCGATCCCCGCAATGCAGCCTCCATAGGTGACAGCCCTTTTTCCTGATATCGGGTAATATTTTCAAGGACAACAATAGCATCATCCACCACAAATCCTGTCGCGATAGTGAGGGCCATGAGGGAGAGGTTGTCGAGGCTGTAACCGCAGAGATACATGATTCCGAATGTGCCGATGAGTGAAACTCCTACTGCAACGGCAGGGATTATGGTAGAACGGATATGCCTTAAGAAACCGAAGACTACAAGAATTACAAGAATTGCGGAAATTATGAGTGACTTCTCAACTTCTTTCAGGGAACCGCGTATGGGCGGTGTACGATCCTGGATAACGGACAGTTTGACGCTGCCCGGCAGGGAGGCTGCCAATTGAGGAAGCAAATCGCGAACGCTGTCCACAGTTTCTATTATGTTTGCCCCAGGTTGACGGAAGATCATTACCATGACAGATGGTTTACCGTTCATAATCCCCATAGTCTGCACGTCCTCCACTGAATCTTCTACATTGGCCACGTCCGACAGCCTTACTGCCGCGCCTGCCCTGTAGGAAACAATTACCTGACGGTACTGAAGGGCTTTTCGAAGCTGATCATTAGCCTGAATCTCCCATGTTTTCGTATCATCAGAGACCTGCCCCTTCGGCTTATTAACATTAGTGGAGGCCAGCACACCGCGCACATCAGCCAGGCTGATCCCGTATTTGTTCAGCGCCAGCGGATTTACTTCCACACGGACTGCAGGGAGCGAACTTCCTCCCACCAGCACCTGACCCACGCCCTTTACCTGCGACAGTTTCTGCTGCATGATACTTGATGCTGCATCATACAATTGAGGTGTATTTATCACATCAGACTGGAGGGTAAAAATAAGGATAGGCGCATCAGCCGGGTTGACCTTCCGGTATGTGGGATTATTGGGAAGATTCGGCGGTAAAAACCCTCGCGCCGCGTTGATTGCTGCCTGCACATCACGGGCAGCGCCGTCGATATTGCGGTTCAGATCGAACTGCATTGTAATGTTTGTCGTACCGCGGAAACTGGTAGATGTCATTTCGGTTACACCTGCGATACGCCCGAATTGGCGCTCAAGAGGCGCGGCAACGGATGTTGCCATAGTTTCAGGATCTGCTCCCGGCAGTCCCGCCGATACCTGAATGGTGGGAAAATCTACCTGGGGCAGGGCGGCGATAGGCAGTATCTTAAAAGCAATAATGCCGGAGAGCACTATCGCTATGGTAATGAGGGTGGTTGCAACAGGTCTGTGGATAAAAATAGCCGAAAAGTTCATATTATTGTATGCTCAAGCCGTTCAAACGGTTCAAACTGCTTGAACGGCTTGAGCAATCTAATCATCTCCCTTGGACTTCCAAGCTCGTACCCGCCTTGCCATGCGGTCAAAGGCGAGATAAATTACGGGGGTTGTATAGAGTGTCAATATCTGGCTGATAATCAATCCGCCGACAATAGTAATGCCCAGAGGCCTGCGGAGTTCCGACCCCACGCCTGTCCCCATTGCCAAGGGAAGGGCGCCGAGAAGCGCCGCCATAGTGGTCATCATGATAGGACGGAATCTGAGGAGTGAAGCCTGATAAATCGCATCCTGAGGGCTCTTTCCTTCCCTGCGCTCGGCATCTAAGGCAAAATCCACCATCATGATGCCGTTTTTCTTCACAATACCGATAAGCAGAATAATACCGATGAGGGCAATGACGCTGAATTCGGAACGACAGATCATAAGCGCGAGGATCGCTCCCACACCGGCAGAGGGCAGTGTAGACAGGATGGTAATGGGATGAATGTAACTTTCATAAAGTATCCCGAGGACAATATAAACCGTGATAAGGGCCGCAAGGATTAAAAGGGGCTCATTTTCAAGGGAAACCCTGAAAGCCTGGGCAGTTCCCTGGAAACTGCCCCTGATGCCGGCAGGGAAATCCATTTTTTTCCCGGCTGATTCGATGGCTGTTACGGCATGTCCGAGAGATGCTCCGGGCGCAAGATTGAAGGAGATCGTTGCAGCGGGAAACTGACCCTGGCGACTGATAGCGAGAGGCCCGGTTGTCTCTGAGGTTTTGATCAATGCCCCAAGAGGCACCGGTCCATTGTTTATCCCGCGAAGATAGATTGATTGCAATGCCTCCGGGCCTTTTTGAAAGTCGGGTTTAACAGCGAGGACCACACGGTACTGGTTTAACTGGGTAAAAATGGTGGATATCTGCCTCTGGCCGAATGCGTCATAGAGGGCATCATCGATCATTTGCGGTGTAATGCCGAGTCGCGAGGCAGTGTTGCGGTCAAATTCAATAGATAGCTGCAGTCCTTTATCCTGCTGATCGCTGCTCACATCATGAAGTTCCGGATTTTTACGGAGTTCTTCCACCAGCTTTGGCGTCAGAATATTTAACTCATTAATATCGGGGTCTTCAAGAGTGTACTGATACTGGGTACGAGTTACCCGTGCGTCGACAGTGAGGTCCTGTACAGGCTGCATGAACAAAGTTATTCCATTGATCTTCGCCAATTCAGGCTGGAGGCGGCGGATTACCTCACCTGCATCTGCTTTCCTTTTTGAAAGAGGCTTGAGATTGATAAGAATTCGCCCGCTATTGAGCGTAACGTTTGTTCCGTCTATGCCGATAAATGATGAGAGACTTTCAACTGCCGGATCTTTAAGGATTACCCGTGCAAGGGCCTGCTGGCGGTCAGCCATAGCCGAGAAAGAGATCGACTGCGGCGCTTCCGAAATTCCCTGAATAACTCCGGTGTCCTGGACCGGGAAAAACCCTTTAGGCACAAAATAGAACAACAGGACAGTAAGGGCCAGCGTACCCACAGATACCCAGAGTGTGGATTGCTGGTGTTTCAACACCCATGTTAAGGTTCTCCCGTAGAATCCGATTACCCGGTCGAAAAATCTCTGCGATGAACGATAAAACCTTCCCTGCTGAGCTTCGGCCTCATGTTTAAGCAGCTTCGCGCACATCATAGGTGTAAGTGTGAGCGATACGACAGCGGAAATCACTATGGTAATACCGAGGGTAACGGCAAACTCCCTGAACAGGCGTCCTACCACATCCCCCATAAAAAGGAGCGGGATGAGTACGGCAATGAGCGAAACAGTGAGAGACAGGATGGTAAAACCTATCTGTTTGGAACCTTTCAGCGCCGCCTCGAGCGGAGGATCTCCTGCCTCAATATATCTGGCCACGTTCTCGATCATGACAATGGCGTCATCTACAACAAAACCGGTGGAAATGGTAAGCGCCATCAAAGAGAGGTTGTTCAGGCTGAATCCAAGAAGATACATGGCACCGAAACTTCCCACAAGGGACAGGGGAACAGCCACGCTGGGGATAATCGTTGCAGCGATGTTGCGAAGAAAAAGAAACATTACAAGAACAACAAGCGCCACAGCAAGCATCATCTCAAACTGAACGTCATGAACTGATGCCCGGATTGTGGAGGTGCGGTCCGTCAACACAGAAACCGCTACAGACGGAGGCAAAGCGCTCCGTAGCTGCGGGAGTACTTTCTTGATCCGATCAACAACCTCTATAACGTTTGCTCCCGGTTGCCTCTGAATGTTAACAATAACTGCGGGGGAACTATTCATCCAGGCTGCCTGTTTTATGTTTTCGGCATCGTCGACAGCTTCGGCCACATCCGACAGCCTTACCGGAGCGCCGTTACGATAGGCAACAATCAGAGACTGGTATTCTTTGCTTGTGAAAAGCTGATCGTTTGCGTCAATAATATAGGACAAACGGGGGCCGTCAAAGCTCCCCTTTGCCTGGTTGACATTCGCAGTCGCAATGGCAGTCCTCAGGTCCTCCAGGGTCAAACCGTACGCGGCAAGAGCTGTCGGGTTGGCATGGATTCGAACAGCCGGTCTCTGTCCGCCGCTGATACTCACAAGCCCCACTCCGGGGAGCTGAGATATCTTTTGCGCGAACCGGGTATCGGCAAGGTCTTCCACTTGTGTCAGAGGCATTGTTTCAGAGGTCAAGCCGAGCGTCAGGATCGGGGCGTCAGCAGGGTTTACCTTGCTGTACACAGGGGGAATCGGGAGATCTTTGGGCAGATAGGTAAAGGAAGCATTTATAGCAGCCTGTACCTGTTGTTCGGCTATGTCAAGGCTTAGATCCAGAGTGAACTGAAGAGTAATGATTGAACTGCCGCTTGAACTTGTCGAGGTCATCTGGGTCAAGCCCGGCATTTGACCGAACTGGCGCTCCAAGGGGGCTGTTACGGATGAAGCCATGACATCGGGGCTTCCGCCCGGGTAGAAGGTTCGAACCTGAATGGTCGGATAATCCACCTGGGGTAATGCGGATACCGACAACTGTTTGTATGCCACAACACCGCTCAGAAAGATGGCGATCATAAGCAATGTTGTTGCAACAGGCCGGGTTATGAAAAGACGGGAAAGGTTCATCAGCGGCCTTTTTGTGAAATTTCTGCGCCCCCGGGCTTCGGTTCCACTTTAGCTCCTTCTCTCAGTCTGTCCGCGCCGTCCGTTACGACCGATTCACCGGGCAAAACGCCTGTTTTTATGGAGGCTTCACCGCTCTGAATTGCTTCGACACTGACCGGGCGCACCGTGACTGTTTTATCTTCCTTCACCACATAAACAAAGGTTCCCTGCGGGCCGCGTTGTATTGCGGATGAAGGTACGATAGTAACCCCCTGTCTGACATCGACAAGGAGTCGAGCGTTGACAAACTGATTCGGGAACAACTCGTTTTGTTTGTTCGGGAAAGTCGCCTTGAGCTTAATGGTTCCGGTGCTTGTATCAATCTGGTTGTCAATTGTCAGCAGATACCCTGCGGCAAGCTTTTCTTTCTGTTCACGATCATAGGCATCTACCTGTAATTGCGCGCTTTTTCTGAATCTGCGGAGCACCTGCGGAAGGCTGTCTTCAGGGATGGGAAAGACAACAGTCATCGGCTGAAGTTGGGTAACCACGATGAGGCCGTTTGTATCGCTCGCACGGACCATATTGCCCGGGTCTACAAGGCGAAGACCGATGCGGCCCGCAATTGGCGAGGTAATGCGACAGTAAATCAATTGAAGCTTAGCGCCGTCAATCAGCCCCTGGTCAACCCGCACAGCGCCTTCATATTGCTTGACCAGCGCCTCCTGGGTATCAAGCTGTTGTTTTGAGATTGAATCCTGCTGCCAGAGCATCCGATAACGGTCAAGGTCGATTTTCGCATTGGCAAGGGCTGCCTGATCACGCGCCGACTGTCCTTCGGCTTGCGCCAACTGGACTTCAAAGGGTCTGGGGTCTATAAGCGCCAACAGGTCTCCCTTTTTGACGATTTGACCCTCTTTGTAATAGATATCCATGAGCTGTCCATCAACACGAGTCCTGACTGTTACCGTATAGACAGGCGTAACGGTGCCCAAACCGGTAAGGTACGCGGGAAGATCGCCCTTTTTCACTGCCATTGTCACAACCGGTATGCTGCGCGTCTGGACGCTCGTCCCTTTCTTTGAGGGATTGCCCGGTTTTATTAAAAATATGTACCCTCCTGCCGTCAGAAGACAGACTGCCGCAAGCAAAACCCACCATCGTTTGAACAACAAAGTGAAAAAATATTGTTTCACAATATCGTCCTCCTCAGTTTTTCTGTATATATTGTATTCATACCCTCTAAAGATTGTTTAAACTGCGGTATTCACTTGCTCCGGTATCACGTACCAGAGGGTTGTACACTGATTCTGCGTCGGTATATGGATTAATCCCCTGACTTCTTCTCTAATTATTTATACTGTATTAGACATAATACTGCAATAAGTATACCGGCAAAAGGGTTTTTAAAAGTATTTTAAATCGTTGAGAAAATAATATTCGTTGAACAAAAAAAGATTTTTATTCGCCAAAATTGTCGTTATGTCCCGCTAAATTCGACAAAAATATCCCTTCCGTTCTCGCCAGGGAAAGTTTGCATTGAATTTAAACTAAGCCTGTGTGATACTTATGAACAATCATTTATGGGACTTATCAACCTTCTCTTTAAAGACCCTTTTGCCTTTATACTCATAGCCATACCCCTGCTTTACTCAATTATCTTTCATGAGCTGGCCCATGGCTGGGTTGCATACAAGATGGGCGACCCTACTGCAAAATGGCTTGGAAGGTTAAGCTTGAACCCGATAAAGCACATTGATCCTATCGGTACGGCCATGCTTTTTGTCTTCGGGTTCGGATGGGCAAAACCGGTTCCGGTAAACTTTGAGAACCTGCGCGACGAACGAAAAGGGCTCATATTTGTTTCCGCGGCAGGCATTGTGGCAAATATCATCCTTGCCTTTATTTCCCTTCTTCTTCTGCGGCTTATTGCGCCAACGCCTTTCGGGATTCTCTCAACCGTTCTCTACTACTTTGCTCAGATTAATATCATGCTCGCATCCTTTAACCTGATCCCCATACCCCCTCTTGACGGCTCAAAAATCCTGATGGGCTTTGTTTCAAGAAGGTTTCAATACACACTGGCAAGCCTGGAACCTTACGGTATGTTTATAATTATCGGGCTCCTCTGGCTTCATATCTTAGACCCTCTCATCGCCTTTTTCAGATGGGCAATTCTGGGGTTTATAAACCTACTGATACCGTAGTATAGGTTTACATCTCAGGGCTTGTTGCCATAATTTTTCGCCAGATAATCTGTTATGATCTTTGCCTCTTCGTCGGTAATTTTCGCGCCCCGTGATTCTATCATGCGTTTAACCGTTTTTTCCCATTCCACAGGAGCCTTCATTTTTGATGTCGATTTTTCAAGGTTGTGACAAACGCTGCACTTCTTTTCAAAAAGCGCCTTTCCATCATTTGCATCCGTCTTTGTCTCAACAGCACCGCAGGGCTGTAGACCTGACATTGCCAGAAACATAATTCCTGAAATGCATGTTGCAGTCTTTTTCATATCCCTTACCTCCTTTATTAGCTGCCACGGGCTTACCCGTATGAATCTATCTTAATTGATAGACACGCTATTTTCAATAGGATATAATGTTAAGTTGTTTTAGGCTACAAGAATTTAGCAGCTTCAAATTCAACCTTACAGACTTGTTCATGGAAAAAGAACTTGACATAGTAAATAAGTTTTTAGAGCGCAGGCTCCAGCAGACAGATATACAAAGCATTCTGAGTACGCTGGATACCACCAGCCGTGAGGGATTTCTTTCTAAAATTACCGATGTGCTTGTAAAGCTTACAGCGCTTCTTGAAGTATCGAAAAAAGTTTCGGATACCCTGGAACTTGACATACTTCTTGACCGGATGATAGCGATTACTACTGAGGCAATAAATACAGACCGCGGCACGCTTTTTCTGAACGATAAAAACACGGAAGAACTTTTTTCAAGGATTGCCCAGGGAGATTTAAAAAGCGAGATCAGATTTCCCAATCATCTGGGTATCGCAGGCGCTGTTTTTAAAAGCAGCGAAGCGATCATTATCAACGATGCTTACGCAGACCCGAGATTTAATAAGGAGATAGACAAAAAAACCGGGTACAGGACAAGAAATATCCTCTGCGCTCCCATTAAGACCAAGCAGAATGAGATTATCGGTGTCATTCAGCTTCTCAACAAGCACACCGGTGACTTTTGGGAAGATGATCTGGCGCTTCTGGAGGCCATTACATCGCAGGCATCTTCAGCCCTCCAGAACGCGCAGCTTTTCGAGGAGGTACAAAAAGCCAAGGCAGAAGAAAAGCAGTTACTGGAGATAACATCGGCAATCTCGTCAGAGCTCCAGTTGCAGCCCTTGCTTGTTAAAATAATGGAGACAACAACGGACATCCTTAATGCCGACCGCAGCACACTTTTTTTACATGACGGGAAGACAAATGAATTATGGTCTCAGGTTGCACAGGGTCTTGAAATAAGGGAAATCCGTTTCCCGAGCCATCTCGGTATCGCGGGATCGGTATTCACAACAGGTGAAACAGTGAACATACCCGATGCCTACAAAGACCAGCGGTTCAATCAGGAAGTAGATAAAAAGACAGGGTATACAACCAGATCCATTCTCTGTATGCCTGTTAAGAACAAAGAAGGGAAAACTTTAGGAGTTGTACAGGTATTGAACAAAAAGGACGGGCCTTTTACAAAAAAAGACGAGAACCGTCTCAGAGCTTTTTCAGCGCAGGCCTCTATCTCAATAGAAAACGCGAAGCTTTTCGATGATGTTCTGAACATGAAAAATTATAACGAGAGCATGCTTGAAAGTCTTAGCAACGGGGTAATTACCCTTGATGAGGAAAAACATATCGTCAAGTGTAATTCGGCTGCCTTAAAAATCTTAAATACTGAAGCAGCAAATATTATAGATAAATCTGCCGAGGAATTTTTCTCCGGCAATAATAATTGGATTATAGAACACATCGATAACCTTGTAAAAACAGGAAAGCCATATATTGGAATGGACGCAGAACTGTTTCTTTCTGACGGCAGTCAGGCTTCAATAAACCTGATGATTGTCCCCCTTGTCAACATCAAACAGGTTCACATAGGATCAATGCTTATATTTGAAGACATTACAAAAGAGAAACGCATCAAGAGCACTATGGCGCGTTATATGACCAAAGAAGTGGCAGAAAAACTCCTTGCGACAGGCGATTCCATTCTTGGGGGACAGGCCCAGGTTGCAACAATCCTGTTTTCCGATATAAGAAGTTTTACAACAATCTCTGAAAAGCTCGGGGCCAATGAAACCGTCGCCATGCTTAATGAATACTTCACAAAGATGGTCGATGTTATCTTCAATTACGGCGGTATCCTGGATAAATATATCGGCGATGCTATTATGGCTGTTTTCGGTACCCCCTTTACCGGTCCGGACGACGCAGACCATGCAGTTAAGGCGGCAATCGATATGTTAAGGGCTCTGAGTAAATTCAATCTCGAAAGGGCGGCAGCAGGCAAGATTCATATTGACATAGGCATCGGCATTAATACTGATGAAGTTGTGGCCGGCAATATAGGCAGCCTGAAAAGGATGGATTATACCGTTATCGGGGATGGGGTCAACCTTGCCTCACGGCTGGAGGGGGCTACCAAATATTACGGGACGAGGATTCTTATCAGTGAATTCACTTTCAGACAGCTCAAAGATGCTTATATATACAGAGAAGTAGATAAGATAAAGGTCAAGGGAAAGCAGAAGCCTGTTACCGTATACGGCATACTGGATTATCATGATAATGCGTCTTTTCCGAACATGAAAGAGGTTGTTGAAATATACAATGAGGCAATTGCCTGTTATCGTGATTACAAATGGGAAGACAGCATCGACAGGTTCCGGAAGGCCCTTTCACTAAATGAAACCGACAGGCTGTCTGAATTTTATCTTGAGAGATGCCGGCATTTTGTCAAGCATCCACCCGAAAAAGAGTGGGACGGTGTCTGGGTAATGAAGGAAAAATAGCACGAAGTGTCTGTGCCGGTTGATTGCCCCGCGGGTACATACCCCGAAGCTTGCTTCGAAATGGTTGCCCCGCAACCCGCAGCAAGGTGATTCATTCATTTCTTGACAAAGATGGTATATATAATTAATTTATTCTATACTATAAAAAGGTTACAATGAAAATCCTGACTGAAAGAGAAAAAACTGTGCTTGTGTTAATAATTGAGGGGTACATTAACGCCGCAGAGCCCGTAGGCTCCAAAACAATATCAAAGGCAAAGTCAATTATGGGCAGATGGGGTTCTGCCACTGTCAGGAACACCATGGCAGACCTTGAAAAACTGGGGCTTTTATATAAACCGCATGCTGTCGCAGGCAGGATTCCCACGCACAAAGCTTTCAGGTATTATCTGGATAGCCTGAACATTCCAGTCTATCCCGGCAAGAAGGCATTGCATACCTTGGATGCCATGCTCAGATCCAGGTATCCCTATGTGGAAGGGATAATGGAAGATGCCTCCAAAGCTCTTGCCGCATTATCAAAACATACCGGTATTGTAGTTGAACCCAGCGTAAACACAATGCTTTTTAAGGAAATAGAGTTTGTAAAACTGACAAAAAACACTGTTTTAACGGTTTTTGTCACCTCCTCAGGAACGGTTCATACAAGACTTGTGGAAACCGACGAAACGTTCGACACCGATACCCTTAACAAGATGAAGGGGTATATGAATGGAAAATTCAGCGGCATACCATTCTATGCCCTGAAAAACGGGATACTTAAAGATGTGGAAAAGGACAAAACAGCCTTTAACCAGCTTCTCAAAAAGATAAATGACACTCTTGAAAACATTATCGAGGGCGAGGACAAGAGGGAAGTATATCTTGAAGGCGTGTCAAAGATTATCGGTGTTCCGGAATTTCTGGATATGGATAAGCTTAAAGAGCTTTTTCAAGCCCTTGAGAGAAAGGAAAAACTGCTGCATCTTCTTGACAAATGCATGAAAGAGGAAGGCATTCATGTCATCATGGGGGGCGAAAGCGATATGAGAGAAATGAGGGATATGAGCATTATAACATCAACTTATAAGATAGGGGAGAAAAGCTACGGTATCCTCGGGGTAATAGGCCCTGTCAGGATGGACTATTCAAAAATAATCCCTATCGTTGATTATACGGCAAAAACAGTTACAGATATTTTAAAAATCATGTGAGGAACAAGATGGATAACAAAGAAGAAAAAGAGATCAACCATAAAGCAGCGGAAGAAAAAGGGACTCACGAAGAGCATAAAAAGAAGAAGAAAAAGGATGAAATCGTTGAGGAACTCAATCATGCTGTCGAAGAGAAGGAAGAAATGCTCAAAGCGCTTCAGGAAAAACTGCTCTATCTGCAGGCAGATTTTGATAATTTCAAAAAGCTGAAAATAAAAGAAAAACAGGACACTTTGAAATTCGGCAATGAAGTACTCATAAGAGAATTACTCCCTGTTCTGGACAACCTTGAGCGGGCCCTTGATCATGCATCCAAAACTGAAGATTTTAAGGGTATTCATGAAGGAGTAAAGATTATTTCTCATGAGTTACTGAAGGTTCTTGAAAGGGCAGGCATTGAAAAGGTTGATGCCCTTGGTAAAAAATTCGACCCCAACTTTCACGAAGCCTTCATGCAGGAGGAAAAAGACGATATCGAGGCCGATACTGTTGTATCGGAAATGCAAAAAGGTTACATATTGAACGGGAGACTGATAAGACCTTCCATGGTTACCATTTCAAAAAAACCGGAAATTCAATAATAAAAGGGAACAAATGAAAAAAGATTACTACGAGATGCTCGGTGTTTCGAGAGACGTCACAGATGAAGAGCTTAAAAAAGCATACAGAAAACTTGCCTTAAAATACCATCCTGACAGGAATCCAGGCAACAAAGAGGCTGAGGACATGTTTAAGGAAATCAACGAGGCTTACGAGGTGCTCAGCGATCCTCAAAAGAAATTGAGGCACGAAAGATTCGGTTCGGCAGATGATGCAGGCACTGTTTTTGATTTCGGATTCGGAGGAAATTTCGACAATGTTTTCAACGACCTTTTCAGCGATTTCCTGGGTACATCGAAACAGAGGCAGCGGACACAGAAAGGCGACGACCTTCGGTACAACCTTGAAATAGAGTTTGAAGAAGCTGTGTTCGGAGTTGAGAAGGAATTGGAGATCCCCAAAAATGAACGGTGTCCCTCATGTAACGGTTCGAGGATAGAACCCGGGCACCAGCCGGTTGGTTGCAGACATTGCGGAGGAAGGGGGCAGGTAAGACAGAGTCACGGGTTTTTTACAATCAACCGGACATGCGAGTACTGTAACGGCGAAGGCCATATTATTAAAGACCCCTGCAAGACATGCAGAGGCAAGGGACAGATTAAAACAAAAAAGAAGGTGAAGGTTAAAATACCGCCCGGCGTTGATACGGGTTCACGTTTAAGGGTCAGAGGAGAAGGCATGCAGGGCTATGCTGATACTCATCCCGGCGACCTGTATGTGGTTTTAAATGTCAAAGAACATCATACATTTGAGAGACAAGGTGATGATATTATTGTGCGTATCGATGTAAATTTCCCGCTTCTGTGTCTTGGAGGTGAAATCGTTATTCCTACGCTGGAAGGAGATATAAAGATTACCATTCCTCCTGGAACCCAGCCGGAAAAAATGTTCAGAATGAAGGGCCTCGGCGTAATAAAATCTAATGGGTATGGAAAGGGAGATGAACTCGTATTTTTGAAGATTTTAATACCTGCAACGCTTACGGAAAAACAGAAATTCCTGATAGAAGGGCTCGCGCAGGAATTTTGTCAGGATACCGGAGTTTCGGACAGAGGCTTCAAAGACAGGTTCAAACAATTCTTCGACCGGAAAGAATAAGTCCTGCTGCAAGACTGCTATCGAGTTACTTAGTTTCCATCCGGAAACTCCGAATAAGAAACTATTGGGTTCGGGAACTATTTGCCTGCTGTAATCTTGAAATCTCTCTTTAGAGGCGTTCCGGAATTAGGCCCGAACCATTTATTGAAAATCTTTTTTGCTTCGCCGCTTTTCTCCATCTCAAGGAGAGTCTTATTTACAAAATCGAGGAATTTCTTATCCCCTTTTCTGATGCCTAATCCATACAGTTCATGAGAGATCCGGATGTCGGGAATTTCAAACCGTGCCTTATCAGGCATTTCGCTAAGTAAATTCACCAGAATCGGCTCATCCGTTGTTACGGCAAAGACATTATCCTGTCGGAGCGCGAGAAGCGCCTGCGGGTAATCATCAAAATGCAGCACCTTTGCCATGGGAAGGGCTTTATGGATATTCTGTCCTGAGGTAGAACCCTTTGCTGTTCCAATTTTTTTGTTTTTAAAGTCGGCAAAGTCTTTAACCGTTCCTTTTTTTACAATGAATTTTTGATAAGTAGTAAAATATGCATAACTGAAATCAATCTGTTCGGCCCGCTCCGCGGTTTTTGACAGTGTTGCGGCAATAATATCAATATCGCCGCTATTAAGATGCGATATACGGCCTGCGGACGTAACAGGTTTAAGCTCCAGCTTCACGCCTAATCTATTAGCTATTACCCTTACAAAATCAACATCATAGCCCACAATCTCACCCGTGCTTTCATTAACAGAACCAAGTCCCGGCGTAAATTCCCTGACGCCTGCTGTAAGCGCGCCTTTTTTCTTAACCTCTTCCAACGTGTCGGCTGCAGTGAGTGAGCTGTACACACTAAAAACAAACATGAAAAGCAAAAAAAGTACCTGTTTCTTTCTCATAAACATTCATCCTTTGAAAGGCAAAAACCGGCGGCTGCCGCCTCAGGAGAAAGCAACCGCCGGTTTTTCCTGCTATTATACCATAAGATACTTCTTTTTTACCTCTTCATTCGCCTCAAGCTCATCAACGGTGCCGGTAAAACGAATTCTTCCATTATCAATTACATAAACCCTTGAGATCATCTTAACAGCCGATTTTATATTCTGTTCAGAGAGTAAGATGCTGATGCCGGCATCCCTGAGCTTTAATATCTGTTCTTCAAGGTCGCGCACAATCAGGGGGGCCAAACCTTCGGTGGGTTCATCAAGGAGGAGGAGTTCCGGGCTTCCCATAAGAGCCCTTGCAATGGTCAACATCTGCTGTTCTCCTCCGCTTAAGTTTCCTGCTCTGCGTGAACGTATTTGGCCAAGCGCGGGAAAGAGATCATATACCCTGTTTTTATTCCATTCTTCTGTGCGGCGATGAACAATTTCAAGATTGTCATCTACGGTAAGGTCTGCAAAAACTCTTCTATCATCGGGTACATAGCCGATACCTTTTCTGAAAAGAAGGTATGGTTTTTCCCCGGTAATGTCCTTATCATTGAAATGAATACTGCCTTCTTTGGGCGGCGCCAACCCCATAATGCTTTTCATGGTTGTGCTCTTCCCTGCTCCGTTCCTCCCGAGAAGACCTACTGCTTCACCCTTTGAAACAGCGAGACTGACATCGAACAATATATGGCTTAAACCGTAATATGTATGGATTTTATTTATATTGAGCATACGTCGCTCCTGCCGAGGTAGGCATCCTGAACTGCCTGATTGCACCTCACATCTTCGCAGCATCCCTGTATAATGGTTGCACCCCTGACCATGACCATAATCCGGTTGGCAATGGCAAATACAAGTTCCATATCGTGTTCACAGAAGAGGATTGTCAAACCTAATTTTTCCGATAGATGTTTAACCAGGTCTATGCAGCGGGCCGTCTCCTCAGGCGACATACCTGCGGTAGGTTCGTCAAGGATCAGGAACTCCGGGTCGCCGCCTAAGGCAATGGCTATCTCAAGAACCTTTCTGTCGCCGTGAGAAAGTAATGCGCTTGTATGATTCTTTTTTTTAACAAGTCCCACGCTCTCCAGTATCTCCTTTGTTTCCTTATTAAACAGTTTTTTTGAGGGGGTAAAAAGGTTCCCGGTTTTTCCCATCCTGGCCAGCACTGCAACCCGGACATTCTCAAAGACGCTTAGTCTCTGGAATACATTAACTACCTGAAATGAACGCGCAATGCGCTTTCTGCATATTTCATAAGGGGGGAGCCCTGTAATATCCTGGCCTTTAAAAATAACCTGCCCGCTGTCAGGTTTCAGAATCCCGGTGATAAGATTGAAAAGGGTTGTTTTTCCAGCGCCGTTCGGACCGATGACCGCGACGATCTCGCCCTTTTTTACATGAAGGTTCGCATCGCTGACTGCTTTAAATCCGTCGAATGTTTTCGTTAATGCCTTAACTTCCAGCACAAGCTCAATCCTCCATCACAGGTTCTATTATTTTCTTGTTCAGCTTTTCCTCAATATATCCAAGAACACCGGTGGGAAGAAAAAAGATTACAAAGACCATAATAATGCCGAGAACAAGAGCCCAGTACACGGTGAATGTGCTCACAAATGTTCTCAGGGCAATGATAATGGCAGTTCCGAGCATGGGGCCCAGGAAGGTAAACCAGCCGCCGACCAGACACATGATAACTGTTTCAAGAGACAGCGTCCAGAAAAGCATATCAGGGAATACCGTATTGTCCACAACAACAAAGAGAGCGCCCGCTACTCCGGCAAAAAAACCGGCTATAGTCAGGGCCGTAACCTGGTGGCGTCTTACGTTGATCCCGATCATCTCGCTTCTTATCGGGTTGTCTCTGATGCCCTGGAGGGCGATGCCAAAGGGCGATTTTATCATTCTGTACATAACAAAAAGACAGATAAGGCTGATAAACAGGGTAAAGTAATATGCATTACTATAGGACGAAACAATGTCCGGCATAGTGATCCCGTGTATCCCGTCATCGCCTCCGGTGAAAGAATACCACCGGTAAATGATAACCCATACAAGAGACCCGAGAGATATCTGGAGCATTCCAAAATAGAGCTTTGAGAGCCTCACGCAGATAATCCCCATAACCAGACCTAATAACGCGGAAACAACAGGCCCGGCAATAAAACTTATCCAGAGAGGAAAACCTCCCTTTGTTATCATGAGCGCTGTCCCGTATGCGCCGGCACCGTAAAAGACACAATGGTGAAATTGAAATACCCCTCCGTAGCCGAGAACAAAATTAAGACTTGTCGCAAGCAATCCCGTAAGGAGGATGATGGATGCCATGTAAACATAGAACCGGGGCGCAATGAAGGGGAGGGAAAAAAGAAAAAGAAGAAGCAGGATGCCGGCAATGCGGCCTTTTCCTCCCGGTATTTCTTTTTTCATAATCAGCTCCCTGTTACCATGTTGATTTTAAAAGCCCTGTAGGTCTGAATAACAACACAATAATTACGGCAAGATAGGGGAAAACAATGCCGAACTGTGACCAGACAAGTATACCGAGAGACTGGGACAGGCCAAAAATAAGCGCGCCAAGGAGCGCCCCCCAGATATTGCCGAGCCCGCCGATAATAACGATGAGGAATGCCTCCATAATGAGCGTATGATCCATGCCCAATGTTACACTCACTGTGGGCGCGACAAGGGCTCCGCCCAAACCTGCCAGAAGACAGCCGATCATGAACACAAAAGCAAAGACCCAACTGACATTAATGCCTACTGCCCCGACCATTTCCCTGTCCACGGCTGCTGCGCGCGCAATCTTGCCTATTTTTGTTTTATTCACGATGAGCCAGAGAATTATTGCAACAACAGGACCGACAGCCAGGAGAAACAGATTGTATAAGGGGAAGGGCATGCCGCCGAATAGCGGCACGAAACCCTGAAACATATGGGGGACCGGCACGGATTTATACTCAGCGCCCCATATGAGTTTAACAAGATCGCCAAGGACAAGGGAGCAGGCAAAGGTGAGCAAAAGGAGCATCAGGTGCTCCCGCTCGTAGAGAAACTGGAAAAGACCTCTTTCTACGACAAGGCTCAACAATGCAACGGCCACAGGAACAAGAATAAGGGCCATCCAGAATCCGGCTGTCCCGCCGCCGAAGGCCTTTGAAACCGTAAAAGCCATAAAAGCGCCGATCATATAAAGAGATCCATGGGCAACATTGGGTATTCTGAGCACGCCCAGAATAAGGCTCATGCCCGAGGAAACGATGAAAAGAATCGTAGTCCTGCTTAAACCGACAAATATCTGGTTTAAGACCTGAGGCGGTATTACAGCATAAACGAAATCCAATCACTACCCCCTGCGCTTATTTCTTGCGAAGCTTCAGAACCTCCTCACATGTAGGCATATAATCGTTTGGAGATACTACCTGATTACTCCCGGATACAAGAAAATCGTATTTCGGGTCTTTTTTTGTTACACCAAAATATGTCGGCAGCTCAAGCTGGTGATCACATGCCCTTATTGACAAAGGTCCGACAGGACTGTCAAGTTTTAGACCTTCAAGGGCCTTTATTAATGCCTCGTTATCTATTTTTCCTGCCTTTTTAAAACCTTCGGCTATAAAATTGGCAGTCATATATCCTGCAAGGGCGCTTGCTTTCGGGTATCTTTTGTAAGCTTTCATGAATTCTTCAGCAAAAGCCTTGTTCGCTGGTGAATCAGGAAAGTAAAAAAGATAGTTGGAGGTTCCGTAAACACCCTCCGGCGCGTCCTTTCCCTGGGATAGAAGCGTTCCGAGTTCTGTGCCCGTATGCTGATAGAAGGGTATCTTCTGGCTTAATCCTGTTGCTTTCGCCGCTTTCTGAAAATTAACCATGCTGGAGCCGCCGGTTGCAACAATGATAAAATCAGGCTTAGCCCCCATAATCTGCGTAATGTAAGGGGTAAAATCAGCCTCTCCTAATTTCCACCATGACTCGCCGATCTTCTGAACTTTCGGATTCAGTTTCTGGAGGTTTTTCCATACCGCATCTGCAATAGCATGTCCGTATTCATAATCATCACCGCAAATCCAGTATTTTACAAAGGGTTTCTTGGAAAGGGCCACTGCCGCAGCGCGCCCGGCCATCTCGGTATTTTCGTTCATATTGAATACGTACTGATGCCCCTCTTGACCTATTATCTTTTCGCTCTTTGCATAGGTTACAAAGAAGGGAATCTTTTCTTTTTTCGCAAAGTTTGAAATGTTAAGGGCGGAACCGCTGTTTATTGTACCCATGAGAATATCCACCTTTTCTTTCATGACAAGCTCTTTCGCCATTGCCAAAGCAATATCCGGCTTAAACTTCTCATCGCGAGTGGTATATTCGATCTTCTTCCCGAGTACGCCGCCTTTGGCATTGATCTTGTCAACGGCCAGCCTGAACCCGTCAAGCACATCCTTCGTATAGGCTGTCGGCGGACCGGTATAGGAATCAACAATCCCCACTTTTATCGTGTCAGCAGAAAATGCCGGTGTAAATATGGCGAGAAGACTAAAAATGAACATAAAACACACAGAAATATGAAAAGCTTTTCTCATTTTGTACCCCCTTAATTTGTTATAGAAAATTTATAAAACAAAGCGCTTTGGTAATCAACAAAAACTTGTATACATGCTTCTTATTTTCGTTAATTAAATGGTGTTGCAGCAGCTTCTTTCCGGTGATAGCAATTTTATTTGCAAATAATTCAAAATTATAGGAAAATCAAAAGCTGATGTCGGGGAGTAACAATATATGTGTTATTGCATGACCCCCTTTACTTTTTTGTGAGGAACATGAATCAGCTTTTCCTTTTTATAAGGATTGTTGTCTGATTTTAAGGGAGTAAATATCCGGTGAAAAAAAAGATTGTGCAGGTTATCATACTGGCACTGTGTTTTGGCATTATCGGGACAGCTTATTTTTTCCTGCTGGCAGGTTACCATAAAGAAAATCAGAAAACGATGCGTCATTTTTCACCGATTAAGCCATGCCGGGCTGATTGCGTCAAGGTTACAGCTAATATCTCCTCTCTTGATCCCGTCAAAGGAGAGCTTGTACTGCGTTTGCAGTTCGAGCCTCAGGCCGGACTGCTTGATAAAGATGATGTTCTGATAAACCCTGTGACTGTCTATACCAATAGTGCGGCCGGTAAATCCGAGACAACGTTCAAAAAAGGTGAATCCATGCAGCCCATGGATGTAAATATGTTCCTGCAGGGTAACAGCAGTCAGTTTCCCTGGGATCGTTATGCGGGATTGCTTTGGGTCTGTATTGCTTCCCAGAAGGAAAGCAAAAGCAAATCTCTTTCCTGGAATGCCGTGCCATTCTCGCTGGACCTGAGACCGGATATTACAGGGTTTAAAATTGAAACAAAGGAGATCAAGCAGAAAGACCGGGGTTTCTCTATAGCTGAAATCACCTTCAACGTGGAACGATCACAATCTTCTCTCGGATTTGCCGTTTTCATCATGGTCCTCATCGGCCTCCTGACTCTTGTGGCTTTCCTGGCCGGATTTGCCGTGGTCGTGTTAGGCAGAAGGATTGAGATGAGCATGTTAGGGTGGCTGGGAGGAATGCTCTTTGCCCTGGTGCCGCTCAGAAACGCTATGCCGGGCGCCCCTCCCATCGGATGTCTTGCCGATTACATGTCTTTTTTCTGGGCTGAAGCAATTACCGCGGCAACTCTCATAGCGGTTGTGCTCACCTGGGTCATGCGCAAACATTCATGAGGGGATATAGAAAAAAATGTATGGAGGAACAGGTATGTTTAGCAGAATTATGGCATTTTTCCTTGTTTTCAGCGCCATTTTATTCAGCATGTCTTCAATATCATCGGCAGACGCTGTGGGGTTGACAGGTCAGGACAACGGCGGTTCCGGCAAATATGCATTGATTTATAATGGTCCGGTCTCAGCCGAGGATTGTCCTGAAGCCGCAGCGGCAATTGCAAAGAGCGCCGGTTTAAAAGTCAGGTTTGTCTCAATTCCGGGGGATATCCCGCGCCTCCTTGATAATGCGGCTCTTTTTATAATAGGAGGCACAGAGGACGATATGGGCCCCATGGTAAAAGCATTCACGCCGAAAGTCGTTACCTCAATCAAGGAATACCTGCGCAAAGGGGGCCGCTACCTCGGAATCTGCGGGGGAGGTTTCATGGCTTCTACCGGATGGAAAGAAGGCTCGGAATATATGAAAGGCTTCGGCATAATTCCCGCAGAAGCAAAGGTTTTTCAGGACAGCTTCGAAGCGAAAATTCTGCCTGTCAAGTGGTTGGGAAAGACCCATCCCATGTTCTTCAAAGCCGGTCCGGATTTCCGTCTCACAAAGACACAGGAGGCTGTACATATAGTGGCAACTTATAGTGACGGCAGTATTGCGGCATTGATGTCCACCTATGGAAAGGGCAGAGTCGCTGTCTGCGGCCCCCACCCCGAAGCCCGCGAATCATGGAAAGATGATGCCGCCAATAGCGATAGATGGGTTTCGTCCACCGACCTTGCGATGCAGTTCCTGAAAGATCTGCTCTCAGACCGGCCTCTCGGAAAGTAGCACCGGAGTTAAAAATACTGTGTATAATTTCTTTGGAAACAGCAAGAGTCATTGAATGAGCATTCATGCAAGATTATTATTGCTATCGTTAGGGATTGTCTTCCGGTTTTGCCATGAACTAATACTAATTGCTGCATAGGTGAAATTTTTTAGCGCCCTTTGAGAAAGAGCCGGTGAAAGGAGAAAACAAATTAAAAGATGAGGAGGACGTAGACCATGAAAAAAACGTTAAGAACAATGTTAATAACAGTGGTTGCGATTCTTTTGATAGGAATCATTATTGTTGTTGAGTACGTTGCGGCAGGCGAGACAGGCAAGAAAGACGGTCGTTTTATCGCCTATGAAGACGGGACGGTTCTGGATTCTGAGAGTAAATTAATGTGGGCAGCGAAAGATAACGGGTCGGATATTAACTGGCAAGACGCCTGGAGCTATTGTAAGAATTATCGCGGAGGCGGGCACGAAGACTGGCGGATGCCAACACTGGATGAACTGGCCGGATTGTATGATGTGAAAAAATCCCGTCCGGTAGCAGCTAATCACAACTATAGCATTCATGTGGCAACGGAGTTGATTGATATTACCCACTTTGCTCCCTGGTCATCGGAGACCAGGGGTTCTACTGCTGCCAGCTTTAATTTCTATAATGGCAAGCGAAGCTGGAGTCGCAAGTCAGGTGATAATATTACCAGGGCGCTTCCCGTACGAGATGCTAAATAGATTATTTGGTTTTTTGATTATTTTTTTCAGGTGTAGACAAGAGAATTCTTCTTGCTACAAAAAATATATCTCCCGATCCTTGCACTTCCGGGGAATTGCAAAGCAGCTTTTTTGTAGACGCAATGCGCTACGTTGTTAACACAGTCCCCACAAAAAATGGAAGGTATTAATACTGATTGACAAAAAATTCCTGCGGGGATAAGATTGGTTGTAGTATAATTGTTGTTTATATAGAGTAAAAAGGGGGATGTAATGGGAGACAAGAGCAAGAAGGATAAGGAAAAAGGTCAAAAACAGAACAACGAAAAACAGCAGCAGGATGCAAAAAAGAAACTGGAGAAACAACCGAAAAGAAACTCTTAACAGAAAAGTGTTTGGTACAATTTCCAGTCTAAAATGCCTGACTCAAGAAACACAAAGCCTATGCCTGCCGGAGATCCGTAAACATCTTGACACATATTTTCTAAATTTCTACAATA
>CAZHHX010000053.1:0-28215 GCA_964532465.1 uncultured Syntrophorhabdaceae bacterium
ATGTGATTACAAAAGGTTGCCAAAACATAAGGTTAAAAACTCAGGAAACTCCAGTGACTATTCGGCTTGATTTTTTGCTAAAATAATTTCTATTCTTCTGTTTAGAGCCCGATTAGTCATTGTATCATTGCCTACTATCGGTCTGTATTCGGCATAACCTGTGGCAGAGATTCTCTGGGGTGGAACATCCCCTCTTTCGATGAGATGCCTTACTACCTCCGTAGCCCTTCTAACGGAAAGCTCCCAGTTGGATTTAAACTCGTTTGTTTTTATAGGAACATTATCTGTATGTCCTTCTATTCTTATATGGTTATTGATCTGCTTTACAACTGGAATAATCTTATCTAGTATCTTCTTCGCGCTATCCTTTAATTCAGCCTTGCCTTCATCAAAAAAAGCCTTATCCATTATTCTTATGATAATTCCTCTTTCATCAGAGAAAACAGAAAAATTATCCTTTAAACCGTTTGCGTTTACCATTGTTTTAATTTCTTGCTCGATCTTTTGTTTTATCTCATCGTTTGATGTGCTTTTAACGGACATTAACTCCATAGGAGCGGTGCCGGAAATACTTCCTTTCTGTGCAATCCCTGTTCCACCTGCAAAAATAGCCTTTAGATGCGTAGAAACCTCCTGATATTTCTGCACATCCTGCTTTGAAAAAGTGTACATCATGATGAAGAAGGCAAGCAAAAGAGTTATAAGATCTGCATAGGTAAGAAGCCACCTTTCGGCATTTTCATGTTCTTCACTATGTTTCTTTTTCCTCATAGTTCATCTCCACCATTACGGTTATTCGGCAGCAGAAAAGACAGAAGTTTCATTCTGATAACCCGTGGGTTGTCTCCCATTGCCAATGATATGACTCCCTCGCTTATTATTTCAAGATACAGCGCTTCATCCTGATGTTTTACCTTCAACTTATCGGATATGGGTAGATAAATAAGATTTGCCAATGCAACACCCCAGAGCGTGGCTATAAAAGCACTCGCTATGGATGCAGCCATATTCGAACTGTTTTCCATATTGCCGAGCGCGTGAATTAATCCAAGAACCGTTCCAATAATACCAAGAGTCGGGGAAAAACCGCCCAATTTTTGAAAGAATGTCGCACCAACCTTATGCCTTTCCTCTATATAAGACATCTCAATTTCAAGTATTTCCCGAATTTTATTGGTCTCAAAGCCATCAATAGCAAGCTGAACCGCTTTTTTCAAAAACGAATCCTCAACATTCGCCAATTCTTTCTCAAGACTCAATAGACCATTCTTCCTCGACTTCTGCGCAAGGTCATAGATAAGATCGATCAACTGCTGGGGATTTAACTTTTTCTCAAACAGTATAACCTTGAATAGTTTGGGCAAGCTTGTTAGCTGGACAGAAGATGTTGTGATGATGGCGGCGCCAAAGGTGCCACCAATGACCAGAAGCATAGCAGGCGCCTGTATCAAAGACGAGATGTGCCCGCCCTCCATTAAAAACGAGACGAGGACTGCGCCAATGCCAAGAATAAGCCCGAAAATTGTCGTAAAATCCATTCGTCATTAAACCATTTTTTCTTTTTTGTAACGCAAAAATTCTCTCTCTTTAGCAAAAATATAATTGATTAAGAGGTCCCTGTCTTCCTCATTTATAGTTGTAAAAGTCAGGGCAGTCTCCCAATTGGCAATCCCGTTTATATTGCAGGCAATGCTTCGTACGACATTACATAACGACGTAATTTTCGGATATGGAGGAAAAGGCAATATAACCTTCAATTCCACATGCTCGCCTTCATTCAGATTGACATCAGTTGTGAAGTTAATCCCGGCTCCGCTTATATTAACATTAATATATCTATTCTGATATATACCATCATCCTTTGATTTATTCAAAAGATCGAGTATCATATCTAATTTTTTGTCTATCAGTTTTATGTATGCATGTATCTGTCCCGTTTCTTTCTCATCTTTAGAAATAATTTCCTTCAGAAAACGCATCTCATTTACCTTATCTATAATCTGGGTGGAACTATGCTTGACCGAGTTCTCAAGATTTAAGTATTCGTCATAACTGATCCTTCTAAATTCTATAGGAAGCCTGACCTCAATCCTGAAATATTCCCTGTTCTCATTCTTTTTCATGCACATTATTCCTTACCATTTCAATAAAAAAGTCCGCTATATCAGGATCAAACTGGCTGCCCTTGCATCGTTCTATTTCATTTAGCGCATGCTCTTTTTCTAAGGCGCTTCGATAAGGCCTGTTTGTGGTCATAGCATCAAAAGTATCGCATACGGCAATTACACGCGAACAGACCGGTATTTCATCTTTGCTCAACGCGTCAGGATAACCCCTGCCGTCATATCTTTCATGATGACTTCTTATTATTTTCGCTTCCTTAGAAAGAATATCAAATCTGCTCAGTATCTCTTCACCGTAGGCTGAATGAGATTTCATCATAAAATATTCTTCGTCTGAAAGTCCACCGGGCTTAAGCAGTATTGAATCTGGTATACCAATCTTGCCGAGGTCATGAACGGGCCCGACAAATCTTATTACATCTCTCTCGTAATCAGGCAGATCCATTTTGTCTGCTAAAATCAGGCTCATATCGGTAACTCTATGGCAGTGATTTTCAGTATACGAATCTCTTTTTTGAATAGCAGCGATAAGTGACGTAAGGGTTTGAAAAACATTTTCGAAAAGACTTTCATACAACATTCTATTTTCTATTTGAGTGGAGGCTTTTTCTGCAATAAGCTTCAAAAAGAATATATCGCTGTCCAGCATGTGATCATCCTTCTTAAAACCGTTTCTTTTGCTGTCCACCATAATAAATCCTATACATTCTCCTTTTATATTAATCGGCAGATACAATTCATTTTTATTCGAAAAATATTTTTTTTGAGAACGAAGGTTTTCAAAAAAAACTCCTGACACTGGGACTCTGCTTTCGAGCATGCTGCCATTATTGTTTGTTTTTTCCTTATAAAGGATCAATTCTTTATTCTTACCGTCAAAAATATAGTACCCACAAGACTTTACTTCCAAAGCATCATAGATAATGTTCAACATTTTTTCATAAACATCGTTAAAAATAGTCAGGGAATTAAATTGATTCGAAATCTGGTACATAGTTGTCAGTTCTTTAATTTTCTTTTGTAATTCTCTGTTCAATAATTCAATTTTCTTTTTATCTTCGAGAGTCTGATAGATGCTTTCTTTCTCAATTAGCAGTGATCTTTCCCTTAACGCCCTTATGAGCACAAGCATTAGTTTATCAAACTCAAAGGGCTTTATAAGAAAATCGGATGCACCTTTTTTCATTGCTTCTACAACATAATTAGGATTGTAGTAGCCTGTCACCATAACCACGGCAACAGTCGGATTGCTTATTTTTATTGAATCTAAAAGAGAAACACCGTTTGTGTCTGGCAGTCTCACATCAAGAATGACAACCTCTACCTCATTTTTATCAAGAATCTCCATGGCCTCCCTGCCTGTAGATGCAACGAGGACATTACAACCATTTAATGTTAAAAAATCAGAAAGTGCATCTATGATATCAACATTGTCATCAACCAGTAATATTTTAGAACCTTCGATCATGAAGAATCCTCTTTTCACTTTTTCATAATTACTCAATCATTAAACGGCCTTTTACAAGTTTCTCCAAATTTTTTATCTCAGCGACAATCCTTTCAGTGTCGTCTCCAAACTCAGATACTTCAATATTTGAATCTGGTTTATCATGTTGCTTATATCTTTCAATTTCATCATAAAAATTCTTCAATTTTTTAAATAATTCCCTATTAGTTTTTACAAGAAATATTTTATCTTTCGCATTTTTAACAATAATCTTCAGTTCTTCCATCCTGAAAGGCTTCACAATATAATCAAAAGCACCTATTTTAATTGCTTCAACAGCAGTATCTAAAGAAGCATATCCTGTAATAATAATAAATTCTGTCATATCATTCTTTTGTCTTATATTTTTCATCAGATCAATTCCCGTTATTTCAGGCATATTCAAATCTGTGATAACGAGATCATAGCGATTTTCCATATACTTCATCAGGGCATCCTTACCGTCACAGGCACCCTCAACAAAATCGCCGTTGTCACTGAGATACTCTTTTATAATTGATCTTAGGTCGTTGTTGTCATCTACAACAAGTATTCTGAATATATCATCTTTTTTACTCATATTCTTTTTTTAATCTTTCCGTCATTTGCTCGCCTATTCTGTCAAACAACATCCTTTTCATACCTGCGTCAGATATTATAATACGGTCTTCATGCATCGTATTACCATTCGCAGGTTCTTTTTCAACACCTTTTGCTTTAACCTTCATGTTCTTCATGTAGGTTTTTATTACGCTGCTTATCTGGAAGTCTGATATCGTCATAAAATTCTCTAATAACGTTATCGGACATAGGGTTTAAAACTTAAGGATAATCAGCCTTTTTTTTCAAAAAAAACGGGCAGAGGCGGGAAGGGAAATTTTGGCGAGTATGCCTTTGCTACAGATCTGTTTCTGGACAGTTCATCCATATCTTTTAACAGTTTTTTGCGCTCATTTTCTAATCTTTCGAGAATTTTTGTCTCTTTTAAGAGAAATTCTTCGTATTCTTCTGAAATGTCTACATCGTTTTTCATCAAGTATTCAACTGAACTATTTCTTTCCATAAGGTCTTCAATTAGTTTATCTACATCGTCCTCCAGCAAGGCTTTCTCCGTCAATTCAATAAATGTTTTTTTCTTATCATCATCCAATGGTTTCATCTTGATGCTTTTATCGCACTTTTCGGTTTTTACTAAAGCTATTTCTGCAATTCAATCTAAACATGAACCGTTCTACGACCTAAAACTCAGTCTGTAAATATTGTTTAACATATTCATTGTCAGGTTCTATTTCCAGCACTTTGTTTAAATATAAATGCGCATCCTGTTCAAATCCGGCATGTGAACACAACCGGGCCATGGTAAGTAATGTCTCAACATCGTTAGGGCTTATATTTAAGATGTCCTCATAGTATTCAACAGCTTCTTCTCCTCTTCCTGTCTGCAAATAAACATCAGCTATATTCTTTTTATAGTCTATATTTTCTGGGTCAAGTTTGACAGCTTGCTGCAAATGATAAATTGCCTTTTCGATATTCTCCTGCTGGAAATATAATACACCGACATCATTATGTATTTCAGGATTGTCTTTGTCAATATCGAGAATTGTTTCAAATTGTTTAATTGATAATACTGTTTCTCCTTTTTCCTGTAATAAAACAGCCTGTTTGTAAAGGCTTACTACAATTTCTTTTTTATCGGCGACTGAAGAAGATTCTTCGCCTGCATATTGTTTCGTCCTAGTGGAAGATAATACGGTTGTAAAAGGCAAAGGAATGAAATATTTTGAAGGATCACTGGTTGTCAACGAGATGCTGTATGAACCATAAGGTGTGACCGCAGGAATATTCCATTTAGTTTTAAATATAACCCAGTTTTTTTCTATACTCTTTTGGTAATCGATGTTTAATGTCTGGAAAGTTTGGCCGCCAACATGATGAATAAAAACATCCCTGGCAATCAGGGCTTTAAATCCAGAAATAGCAGCACGAACACAAAAATCATCATCTTCAAAATTGCCTTTGCCGAATTTCTCATCAAGACCTCCTATCCTATCAACAACTGCACGGCGTGCCATCAGACAAAAACCGACAATACGAAAAGATTCGGCAGTTTGTCCGCTATTTTTATCAGCCAATTTTTTTGCGAATTGATGCATTTGTTTCATATTTCTGTACGGAACATCTTTGATTAATTGTGGTCCGGCCACATAGTTTGACGTTGGTCCCACCAAGCCCACTTCCGGGTGATTTTTAAATATTGCCAGCATACGTGTGAGCCATCCGTAAGTTACTACCGTATCATTGTTGAGCAGTAATACATATTCGCCTTTGGCCAGAGACAAACCTTGATTGTTGCCTGCGGCATAGCCTCTGTTTTCTCCATTAAAAATCACTTGAATATTGTCACCATTGGCTTTGTATTGCTGAAAGAATTCAATTGTTTCATTATTTGAACCGTTATCAACAATAATGATTTCGTATGGCTCGGCTGTAAACCTTGCGATACTATCAAGGCACGATTTAGTCAGTTCCAATTGGTTATATCCCAGAATGATAATCGAAGTTAAGCCGTTTACACGTTTTTTCGGCGTTTTGCAAATAGCCAGGGCATATTCACCGGTGAAAGTTGTGGCATAATCAGGTGAGATGCTTTTGCCCTGAAATTGATCATCAATTTGGAATAATAACTGCACTTCTTCAAAAAAGTTGCGCAAGTAAGATGCAAAGGTACCCCGTTGATAATAAGCAAAATGATACGGGTTCCCTACCGGTCCTCCTAAAGGAGTAGATATCGCCAGTATACCATCATCAGTCAGAAGACGTGTAACTTCTTTTAGGAATATTTCTCCCTCAACAACATGTTCCAATGTTTCAAAACTATTGATTATATCAAATGATTTGTCAGAATAATTGATTTTTCTGATATCCATAACTTCAAATCTCAGATTATCAAACTGGTAGTAATCTTGGCAGTATTTTACTGTTTCAGGCGAAATATCACCGCCAACCACTTGTTGAGCTGTTTCCGCAAGCATAGCTGAACCATAACCGGCTCCGCAGGCTATATCCAGTACTCTTCTGCCAGCAACTATTGGGGATATATAGCGATATCTGGCCCAATGCTCGCGCATAATCTGCGGATCCATATTGGGGGCCAAAGGCATAGCTCTTTCTCCGGTAAAAAATTCCTCATTTTCTAACCCCTTGAAAAAATCGACTCCTTCGGACAGTGCTTTTTTATACGCGTTATAAAAATCTGCTACATTTTCTGCGCAAAGATAAGGTACAAACTGATTAACAATAACGGGCGACCAGTCCCACCATTTCATTTCGAGCAACATGGAAATTTCTTCCCGGGAAAACCGGTAACTGACAATCTTGAAAGGATTACCGCCTGCTATGGCATAGGGCGGTATATCTTTTGTTACGACCGTGCGGGCAGCAATGACAGCGCCATGTCCCACAGTGACTCCTGATAAAATTACTGTGTCGTCTCCAATCCACACATCATGTCCTATGCCAACATTGCCTTTTGTGGCGGGCAATGTTGGCAGGCCGCGCTGATTGGCATTAGGCCAATCTTTATTCATCGGGGGTGAAGCAAATGGGTATGTTGTTACACAGTGGTGCCTGTGGTTGCCACCTAGATAGATTTTTACGTTAGCAGCAATCGAGCAATACCGCCCGATCTTCAGTTTGGCATTTTCGCCCCACCAGCGAATGACAGGTATCCCATACGTAAATTCACCAATTTCAAATCCGTATTTAGCAATGTCTTCAGCCATAACATTTCTTGTATATGTAGAGCCCGTCTCCATTTGTGGCCTCCCGCCTGCATCTTTTTTGATAGGTATTGCTTTCTTACCTGTAATCGCGGCCAATTGTTCAATGGTAACTTCGATGGCCGGGGTTTGCGGTACTTTTATGCCAACCTGTTGGAATATATCAAATGCCCGGTTAAAATCGTTTTGTTCAATGGCCAGATTTCCCTGAAGAATCAACAGATCGGTGCTATCAGGGCTTTGACCCAACCCCAGGGCGATTAAATGGTCTGCCTCGGCATACTGTTCCTGTTGGAGATAGTGTTTTGCCAACACCGATAGAATATCTATATTGTCCGGCGCAAGATCGCAGGCTGTTTCCAGCATTTTCCGTGTACTGATCACATCACCTAAACAGTAATGTGATTCTGCCAGATCTTTCCATAAATAGGCAGTGCTTTTGTCCATATCTGACTGTTCAATTGCTGTTTTAAACAGTTTGATGGCTTCATGCCATGCTCCGTCACTTTTTGCCGTTTCAGCCAATTCGATTAAGCATTGAAAGGTTATTTCTTTTGAGCCCTTTTGCAGCAACCTCTCTAAAAAAATCATTACATCGGGATTTGATAAAGAAGCATACCATGGTAATTGTTGCCACACTCTTTCAGCCCTTGGCAGTTCATCAGCATCCAGCATGGTCAGACCAGATAAAACAAGGGTCTGGACGCGGTCTTCTGCTTGCCGGAGTATATCGTTTATTATCGGCAACGCCTCTGATGCACACTGCTGTTGTCGGTAGAGACTGATTAAACTTAACTTCTGTTGGAGACCGGCATTATTTGAAGGCAAAGCCTCCTTTTTGTATGTCCAGGCATCCTTTATCGCCATAGCCATCTGAGAGACAACCCTCTTTATTGGATAGCAATGCCAGTAGTGCCTATTGACTGATTTTTCTATTTTCTGACGTTGATCGGACGTTAATTGATATGCCTCACGCAACGCTTGCCGTATCAATGAAACATCAAGCCTGGGCCAACTAACCCCCTGATATTGCGGTAAATAGTTCAGCATATCACCCTGCACGGATATGGTGCCGCCATTGCCTGATGGAATCAGAATGGCATTTTCCTGCCGTAGGGATAAGTTATCTTCCGGACCGTTCCACTCTGCGGGTGCGATAATCAGTTTCCGGCGGAACGCAGCTTCTGCTATAGGCGTCGCCCCTGAAACATCACATGAAACGTATGAATCGCAGCTATCCATAAGCCGCAAAATATCCAGCCTTGTACCCAGGGCGTCATCGATGACAATTCTGGCATCTGATTTCGTCTGTACCCTTAAAGCCTTCATCAGACTTGATAAGTCACGCTCGGGCTGCCCTTTTACCGGATGCCAGTTCGGGTAGTTTACCCGCAGGTATAATTCGGTTCCGCTGTTTCCTTTAAACTCTTCCAGATAAGCCTGAATGAGTGTATCCCAACGGCGATTCGGTGAAAAAGTGCCTATTGATAAGAACCGAAAAATCCTATTTGATGGATTCAACCCGCCGCTGATTATTGGAACTATCGGAAACATTTGCCAGGGATTCGGGCTTGACACTAAGCGGATGGCTTGAGGATCAATACCCGATTCTATCCACACTGATTTTTCCGCTTCGCTCATAAGCCAGAGTTGGTCCATACGATTGCATATATCAATCCATTGAGACGGAACATTCTTTCCTACAAAAGCGGTCATCATAATCCGCACATGCGGTTCCGGTAATTGAACCGTCAGCCATGACTCATCCGGATTATGAAAGAAAATAGCCGATACAGGAGGAATCAAGGGTGTCTTTTCAAGTGTTTTAAACAAATTTATATCGCAGTCGTCTATACCTGGTTGAACATCACCAACATGTACCACTTTTACTTTGAACCCGGCATTGTGCAACGCCATTACACAAGCTCTTGATGCGTTGGCAAGACCCGTTCTGTTATAAAACGCTGAAATCCATACAATAGTTCCTGATATTTGTGAGATCATGAGATTCCTTTTTTATTTTTGTCTAACTTTATATGAGATGCGTTATCATCCATGCTTTTTATCGTCTCTTACTTTTCGGGGTTTCGGGCTGATTTCCAATGAAAGAAAACGTGCCTCCCAATGTGCAAAATAATTATCAGTGTCGGCAAAACCCCCTGATATTCTGCTGCAAAAAAACCACGGGAATACCGTGTTCTTGAAAAAAGTTCTGTATGTCAGTTCCACGTTTTCCGCCGGCAGGAACACAACCCATTGTTACACCGGCATCACAAAGTATAGAGGGAGCATCGGGGAACGGGAAAAAAGCGTCAGCAGCAAATGCGGCTCCTTTTATTTCATGCCCGCATTCCTTTGCCCTGATTACCGCGACGCTTGCCGCTTCAACAGTAGATGGGCCTCCGCCGGAAGCCAAAAGCATTCCGTCTTTTGCCAAAACCACTTCATTACCGCCATGGTTAGAACTAAAAGCGACCGCCCATGCAACAATGAGGGATGAGGTTTCATTTTCTGAAAAAACTTTCCCCTTAGGGCCGCATTCCTTGATGTTTAGAATATAACTTGGTGGCGGCTGCCGCAGAAAACCGCCTCTTAAAGAACGATAAACAAAACCTGGTTTACTGATGTACGGGTTGACAAGAACTTCGTTAGCAAGCAGTTTACGTTCTTTACGATTGCCCATGATGGATATAGCATCTATACTGAAAGAAGGCGCCATTACAACATCCAGCATCCAGTAGCCGCTGCACAAAAGGTTTTCCCTTCGTCTACTTTTGAGCATGGCCTCCGCCAGTTTGCCGTCAATAGGAAAATTGGTAATGGTTTCACCGCCCCATATCGAACGGGGATTGCCGAAAAGAGCTTTATCTAAAGCATCAGCCGGGGATGTATTGCTGACACCCATACCACAGGCATTACCATGCTTGGCGGCAACACAAATATAAGGTACAGGCCCATTATTCAGTCTGAAAGCCTCTGCACCCAAACACAATGTGTTCAATATACAGTCAGCATCTGCAATGTTGGTAAAACAAGGGGCCTCTCCTGATAATTGCTTGAAATTAGTTAATGCAAGCGGATCGTCCATTGACACTTTGAATACTGATGCCGGTATCTGATACGGATTTTCACCATTCATTAACGGATAAGCAAATCGGCCTGAAATAACATCGTACTTCTCCCTGTCGGATATAAGAGAAAAGTAGTGTTCGGCAATTTCACAGCATGCCTTATTCGCCAGATTCATACGCATCTGCTCCGGTATTCCCCCGGTTTCCCGGATTGCCGCCACAACCTGCCTCATATCTTCAACGCTCATAACAGGTGTTTTTCCGCCTTTGACGGCAAGCGCTAAAAGGGTTCTGCCGCCAACGTCGTTGCCTTTCGCGAGAGGATAAGGAATGACATATACAAGATCGATGGATAACCCAAAGGTCTGGGTAAGGGCATGTTCCACCCTGGCATGCATTGTCGGCGGAAACCCATAGTCCTCATGCACACCGGTAAAATCAGCAATGTCCTGCACAGGCAACCCTTTCTGACCCAACAGTTCAACAGTCTCAGATGACGCAATGATATCCCACCCTTGAATGATAAGCTCTTCCGCAAACCTGTCGGCATCGGATGTGTCGTTCAACGAAAACAAAGCCCTTCGTTTCCTGTTCATGTTGCATTTTCCAAGTCATAATAAATATTTTCAAGCCAGTCAGGACATCTTAAACGGTGTAGGTTGATACACTTTGGCATTTCCGGTTTCAGGAAGGGAAACAGGTTGTTGATACCGGCCGGACAGGCATATTGCGTCTTCATGCACGTAGGAAAGACAAAACGATCGCCCACCTTATGACCATAATCACAGGACCCGTTGACCTTGACAACTTCGGCATGTATTACATCCCGCCAGTCTTTCGGGACTCCTTCCTCAAATTTGCCGTCATAAGGACGTATTTTTACAAGGACATCGACCCCTTTTTCTGCAGGACAGCAGACATGGCAATCACCCTGTTCATTGTATGTATATTTAGCACCATATAAAGCCCCGAGGAAGTAAGGATATAGCGTGTGGTACATTATAGGACATACCTTGCTCGGGAATATTTCTTCAGTTTCGTATATCTTACCTGATTCCTTATGCTCCTTATGCCACGGACAATTTGTTTTCCCAGGCAACTGTTTTATCTTCATACAATAAAATCCCTCCATTTGGCATCAGCGCATAAAAACTTATTCAGTATTTCATTCAGCTTTGCGTGAGCACAGTTGGTACAGTCATCACCGCATGGTGGAGTGCTGAACATCAGTTCTTCAACTTCTTCTCTTCTTTTGCCTCTCCATATGTCTTCAAAGCTGTGATCATACAAACTGCCGTAACTATATTCTTTCTTGCCCCATGCTCTCCAGCACGGATAGACACAGCCATCACAGGAGATAATGGTATAAAACTTTATCCCATGACAGAAATTGCTTATCCAGTTTTCACTTCCGTCATTAAATGGGAATCTGATCCTAGTGCAGCAGTCGTCATCACTTAAGGCCAGAACCTTATCTTTCATTTCATTTATTTCTATTTCCGAAAAACCTTTTGATGCATATTCTTCTTTTCCACAGGGTGAGTATGAGGTAGGTGTAGCTTCCTGAATAAATATATAATCTACTCCAATCTCCTTGTAAAACCTGACGATATTATCAACATCGTGGAAATTATCCTTATAGAGGTATAATGTAATGCCAATACCAAACTGCAATCCCCGGGTGTCCCTATATTTAACCGCGTTTCTTAAATTATTAACCAGAATATCCCATTGCTTTTCAGAACACCCGTGCATATATGCGTATCTTTTAGGGTTATGATCAAGAACACTGAACCTTATATAGAATAAATGTTCTAAAATCTTTTCCTGTATGGGCGGGGTCAGCAGAACGCCGTTGGTTGTAAGCGTCATTGATAAATTATGCTCTGCTCCTGCCTTTATTGCTTCCGGCAGGGCTTTGTGCATAAGGGGTTCGCCGGTCCCCTGTATCATAACCGTTTTGACTCCGGCATCACCAAGTTGGACAAAACTATTAATCAGAATGGCATTCCCTAAACTCTCCTTTTGTTCTATCCTTTTGCTTGTATAACAATATCTGCATGACTGATTGCATTTGTTGGTGGGGCTGACTTCAACGATGACAGGCGGAAAATACTTACCATGCTTCCATGCATAAAGGCTGTCTATTTGATAGAGCGTCCTTAAATCATTATATCCTTTCATATGCACCTTAAAGCTCATATATTCTCCTGGAATGACATTTTTAGAATATTCAGGATATCCTCTGGCGATAGTCTTTTAAAATTACCAATTGTACCGCTTTGCATATTTCTTACACATCTGTTTGATATCTCTTTAAAATCAGACATGTCACTTATGCCCAATTCACGGAGATTTTCCGGCATTCCCAATGTTTTCAAAAATTGTCTATATTTGTTAATAGCAATTACAATTGATTGCTCATCAAATATTCTTTCGGCAAATTGTGTAAATCTGGCGGTATTCACATGATATACATACTTCATCCATGCCGGGGAGATTACACTTATAATTGCACCATGTGGAATGTCATATATCGCCCCAAGTTCGTGCGCCATAATATGAGTTGACCAATCCTGCTTGCGGCCGAATCCCGCTGTATTATCATGTGCCAGTTTACAGGCCCACATAATCTCGGTTCTGATGTCATAGTTATAGGGGTCATCCTTGACAAGAACAGCGTATTTCATAAGTGTCGAAATAAGCCCTTCGCAAATTCTATCCGTACAATCCACATAGGATGTATTCGTGAAATATCTTTCAAAAACATGTGAAATTGCATCAACTATACCGCAGGATGTATAATAATTGGAAAGAGTGCAAGTAACTTCAGGATCAAGAATTGAAAACACAGGAAACATCGATGGGTCGGCGCAACCTAACTTCAACTTTTTTTCCTCGTGCGTGATGATCGCCCCGGAATTGGATTCGCTTCCCGAGCCCGGAATGGTCAAGATTGCTGCTGTCTTAACAGATTTTTGAGGAACACTCTTGCCTTCAAAAAAATCAAAGAAGTCGCCTTCCCATGGGACTCCGATACCTATCGCCTTTGCAGAATCAATTACACTTCCGCCGCCAACTGCTAGTATGAAATCTATGTTTTCATTTCTGCAGAGTTTTATTCCTTCATATACCAGGCTTGCGCGGGGATTGGGTTTCACGCCGCTAAGCTCAACATACCTTATCCCTGAAAGTTTCAGCAATGCTGTGACCTTATCATATAGTCCGTACTTCTTGAAACTTTCACCGCCGAAATGCAACAATACTTTTTTGGAAAATTTTGAAATTTCCTCTCCCACCCCGGATTCCCAGCCTTTACCAAAGTAGATAATAGTAGGATTATGATAGATACCGTTCAGCATATGTTATTTAAATCTCTTCAACAATTCTTCACCATAAACATCAATATTATCCAATAAATTATATACCGCCTCGCAACCATTGCAGAATTCATTTTCGTTCCGTTTTTTCTGAAGCTGCAATTTTCTGAAATTATTATACCGTTCATCAAACCATATTTCTTTTAAAGGAGTTTTATCAGCTTCTCCCATAATTTGTTTATGCCGCCAATCAAAGCTGCATGCTGAAACTTTACCGTTGAAATTTATGTTCATCGTATAAAATGGCAATGTACATATCTCTTTATAACTTGCCGAATAGGCATCATGGGTTGTTTCTTTTTTTAACCCTAAAGAGGTGTCTTTGATATTAGGTTGAGTATAACTGATGGGATGTTCAATGCCTATTGTATTGCAAATATCCTTAAAATCTTCGTTGAATCTTTGTTTTTCTTCTTCAGAAAGTCCGATATCCATAATTTTAATATTAAGATGCGTTGATTCCTTTTTATGCGCATAAAGATAGCCAACAGCAAAAACCAGTTTGTCATAAGAAACATTTACTTGCGAAATTTTTTTATATCCTTCATCTGAAACAGCCTGCATTGAAATCTGAATGTAGTCAATTCCGGTGTCTGCAATCCCTCTTGCAAGACGTGGTGTAAGATTGGACGCATTAGTAACTAATATAGTCCGGTTTGCCACATTCTTCTCTTTCGCATACTTTATCATTCGCACTATATCCGGGTGCAGCAAAGGTTCTCCGTTTTTATGGAAGAGCAGATCTTTCACCTTGTTTTCAAACTGAGTTAAATCGTCAATTACCTTCTTGAAAAGTTCAAAAGTCATAAAACCTTTTGGCCGCTCATACCTTGCCAATAATTCATGGTCACCTGTAGTGCAGAATTTACAACGAAAATTGCAAACATTATTTGTATCCACGTGAACAACAAAAGGTGTTTGTATGGGTATTGTATCTTCTAATTTCGTGCGATTTACCAAATCACGTTTCATAATAATTTTATCCTTTAATAAATTATTTTAAACAAAGGGGATCGTCACGTCGTTGGTTAACCCCATTTTTTGTATATCACCTACAATATGTTCTTTCGCGGTTGTGGAACAGATGACTATTGTCCCCTTAAAATCCTTGAGAATTTGAGGACTCATTATTTCTATGCCTAAAATATTCTTTCCATGTTTTTTTTCATCCTTATCAACAATATATTGAATATTGCAGTTTGATAAAGGAGTATTGGACAACAACATATAGCAATATTGTCCTGCTCCCCAGATTGCGATATCATTATCTTTAAGTTTTTCTATATTCGCCAAAGTCTTAGAGCCCTGTTCCGTAGGAACAGATAGACTTTTTAGCATTGATATTTCATCATTTCTTGTTTTGTAAAGTTCATTTATTTGACCACTCTTTTCAAAAAGAGAATACAAACAGGGAAATTCTTCAATTAACGCGTATATAGTTCCTGTACAATAACTCTTCAAGCTGTAATTGTTCATCAAATTCATTAAAGAAACGATACTGAAATGGTTTATATGTTCCCATTCGGCAAAAAAGCCGGGAAAGGGACTTGTTTGAGGATACTGATATAAATCAGGACATTCTATGTAAACCTTTCCATCATTCTTTAACCATTTACCCATGTTTGAAATGGCTTTCTTCGGCTCGTGCAAGTGCTCAAGAATATGACCTAATATTATTAAATCAAACTTATTTATATATTCAGGTATATCCTCTGAAAAAATACTGCCTTCTTTACTGTTTATCCCTATTTCCTGCAAACAGCCGATCGAGACTGCATCTAAATCCAAAGCAAATAAGTTAGAAAATCCTTCATTTTTTAAAATTGTCAAAATCCCGCCGAAAGAACATCCGATATCAAGGATCGCGGCAGATTGGCTAATGTCTGCACTATTCTTTATAAAATCTACAGAAGTATAGTACCTGCTTTCCCTTTTTTCTTTTGTGCTGATATAAACCGGTTCCGAAGGGATTGAAAAATTTGTATTTTCTTTATATTTTGAATAATACTCAGCATAATATTTGCTGTCAGGCACATCGTTGAATACAAAACCGCAATTATTACAGACAACTATATCATATTCAGCCGGCAATATAAAATCATCAGGCACAACATTCTTAATATGTTTAATTTGTCCTTTGTTGCCGCTGTCACATATAGGGCACTGTCTGTTATTTTCTTCCATATATAATCACTCTATTATTATGTAATTTTTTAAACCCATACCTAAAATTTGTCTTTCAATATCTTTGAAATAGAGAATAGACAACACCAGGATGATTCCATCAAAATTATACAGAGAATCCGGCGGGGTCACTTTATATCCACAAAAATCCTTACCCACCATTTCTGAATTATTATCAATAAAAAATGAGATATCGGCATTTTTAAGATTGGTATTTTTTAAGAATGACCGTGCTAAATTTCCTGTGCCCCAGACGGCAATTTTTTTTTGACTGCTGATAATTTCATTAATTGTTTTATTGTAAGCACTTTCTTTCAAATCCATATCATCCAGATATTTATTTGTCTTATTGCATGAAATATATTTGTTTTTCTGATTTTCAAACACAGCTATTATCACAGGCGCTTTAACTGCGCCAAATCCTATGTTTGCACATACGCTTTCCAACATTGAACAATTACCATATTCAAAGAGTTTTAATAATGCACCGGGGCTAAAATGATTAATGTGTTCAATATTGATGTAATATGGCAGCGGTGCCGGGAAACAATGATAATTTATAACATCGGGGACAATGCAAATAACTTTACTTTCAGGTTTTAAGTATAGAGATATGTTTCTGATCGCGCTTTTCAAATCATACAGATGCTCAAGAACACCTGATAATAATATTGTATTAAACCTCCGCATATTTTCAGGAGGAATATCATAAATGCTACCCTTGATACATTTTATTTTCTTCTCTTTCAGCTTGCTGATGCTTGCCGGTGACGGATCGCAACCGGTCAAATCAGAATATCCATCTTTCCGCATGTTAAAAAGTAATCCACCGGTGCCACATCCCATATCCAGGACTGAGTCTCCTTTTTTTATATATTTCAATAAAAACGGAGAGATTGCTCCGTATATCGAATTCGCCTCTATGTCTATAGTTATAGTGCTGCTGTATTTATTATGTTCATAATAATATCTTTCGTAATCTTCTGCACTGGCGGGAGTATTGGCATAAATAAACCCACAACTCCTGCAATAAGCAAGGAAGTAATGATCAGGCAATATATTTTCCATATCAAACGAAATACGTCTGATATTTTTAATACGCCGACTGTCACATACCGGACAATTTCTGTGTAATTTATTGTTCATTAATTTCTCTTTTAAATTTTGATATCCCCTCTTTAAAACTTATTTTGGGGTACCAGCCGCTTTCCTTTTTTATTTTGTCGACATTAACATTTAAATCAAAGATGTTAAGATTTTCATTCGTACCAAAATTTAATCCAATATCCGGCTTTAGAATATCCCGTGCTTCAATAATAAAGTCTTTAAGTCTTCTGCTTTCTCCATATCCCAGATTATAGACCCCTTCCTTTTCTTGCGTACCTATTAAATACAAAGCATTTGCGGCATCTTTCGCGTACAGGAAATCCCACAACTGTTCGCAGGTTGTCAATTCAGGCTCCCTGTCGTTCTTAAAACAGCCGACAATATAAGATATCAGTAATTTATTCCGGCTATCATCGTCTCCATAAATGCTAAAGACTCTGAGCCAACTAAATGGGAGTATCAGTTTTGCAGACAAGACTTTTAGAATAAAGTAAGCTGATAATTTGCAAACGCCATAAGCTGTAGTGGGATTTGTGCTATGATTTTCATCAACCCTGTCATTACAAATTCCATATTCCACATGAGAACCGGTCATGGTGAAATGTTTAACACCTATTTTTTTTGCCACCTGCATAGCTGATATTGAATTTTCGATGTTTTTTGTTTGAGAAAGAAAGTCATCACGATCACCTTCCCATGCCAAATGATAAAAATTGTCCGCATAATCAATGTAGTCATGCAACTTTGATATATCTTCCATATTAATTTCAATAACTTTTATATTTTTATAACCATCTAATCTGGAAATACGATTGGAACTTTTGCGGCATAAAGCATAGACAAAAACATTATTTTCAATCAGTTCTTTTAAAAGCCAATGTCCAAGAAAACCTGTTGAGCCTGTTAAAATCGCAGTCTTCATTTTTTAAATTTAGAATACCTTTCATATTCTGACGGTGAAAGAAAAGGTGCCAGATCATCAATGGGAGGCGATACCATGGTGCCGTCAGCAAGCTTTTTGCTCAGGACCCTTGGCTCAATAGGTTGAGAAGTATCCTCAATGACCTCACATAATCCATAAGAATCAAGAGATAAAAGCCAGTCTATCCCTTTGTCAATGTCACGATGATTCATTATTTTCCGGAATGGAATAGTGTAGGCACGAGAAATCAGCTTAAATGAAGGAAAACTTATTCCGCTATCCGGTGTACAGCCTGACAAGGCCCCATTAAAAAAATTAGTCTGTGTATTTAATATGGCCTGATAGCCATTATTGTTGAATACGATAAATTTAACCGGCAATTCATTATGAACCACAGTCTGCAATTCCTGTATATTCATCTGAAAACTTCCATCGCCTGTAATGCATATAACCGGTTTTCTGCTGGCCACTGCTGCGCCAAGTGCCGCCGGTATGTCATAACCCATAGCACCGCAATTTATATCGGTATATAGCCGTTGTCCCTTTTTTGATATCCCGTATTGCGAGATTGACGTGCAGGCACAACTATTGCCCAGAATAATTATTGCGTCTTTCGATAGTTTTTCTTGTAATCTGCTTGCAAAAAAGTATGGATTTACAGCCTTACTAATCATTTGCTTTCTTTGCAAACGCTCGAAGCTATTTTTAAGCATGGCGCAATATTGCAGCCATCTGGATTTACGAGGGACTTTTTTTACAATTAAGTGGTTTAATGACTGTATCACATCATATACATCCGCATGAACAGGAAAATCAATTTTTATGGTATCCTTTTTAAGTTCCTCAGTATCAATATCCACAATAATTTTAGAAGCATTCGGAGCAAATGATTTGTAATTGAATCCAGTTTGCTTAAAAGACATCCTTGCTCCAAGGGAAATGATCAAATCCGCGTTCTGAACAATAAAATTACCGACACGTCCGCCGAATACACCGAAATTTCCGAAATATAAAGGATGATCATACTGAAAATAGTCAGATACAGCGGTAGGACAAAGAACCGGAATATTAAGTTTGCTGGCCAAAGTATAAAATTCATCTAAACAACCAGCTTGTCTAATGGCAGAACCTGCAATTAGCACAGGCCGTTCCGCATTATCAATTCTGTTCAGAATGTGTTTTGAATTTTTTTCGTTGTATGATGATTTTTTATCAGGTTTAAAACTTTTAAGATCTGAACTTTCAATTATTGACGCCTGAACATCCAGAGGAATATCGATCCAGCAGGGTCCTTTTCTTCCGGTAGTTGCTTCAAAAATCGCACGCTCTATATGGTATTTTACATCCAACGGGTTTTTAACCATAACTGCGTATTTAGTCATAGGTTTAACGGATTCAACAATCCTATATTCCTGTTCGCCAAACTGTCTTAAATCCAAACCTGAACTTTCAACAGTTGTGGCGTAACGGGCTTGCCCTGAAATAACAAGCAATGGTATGTTGTCAAGGTAAGCACACAAAACCCCTGTAATAGCATTCGTGCCGCCAGGGCCTGTTGTTACACATACCACAGCTAATTTGTTTTCAATTTTAGCAAAGCTTTCTGCGGCTATAGCGCTGGCCTGTTCGTGGTGATTATATATGCATTTCAATTTGTTATGTTGCCCAAATGCATTATTAAGATGCATAGCTCCACCGCCTACAACTGTAAAAACATTTGTAATTCCGTGAAAAGACAATAAATTTGCTATATAGTCAGCTACTTTAATTTTCATGATTTATTTATCAGGAACCAGTTTAGCTATTAGATCAGTAAAAAAAATAATATCCTTTAGTTTAAAATCATCCGATAGTACAGGAATGAGAGAAAAATATTTAGTTTTAAATAGTTTTACGGCCTTTTGAAAATCCCTCTCTCTTAAATAAGTAAAAGACGTTGTCATTATTTTATTAACCTGGACATACAAGGTTGTACCCATAACTATTGCTTTCAATATATCACCCTGACTAACTATTCCCACTACCTGTTCAAAATCATTCAAAACCAAAATAGTTTTCATATCGTTTTCATGAATTCGCTCAATTGCGTTTAAAATTGTTTCTGACTCGTGAATACAGTATTTTGAAAAATTATTCTTCATATTTTATCCTTATTAATAGGTTAAATTTTTTATTAAAAGTTTTTCATCAATTCTTGTCGATAGTAGAATATTGAGAATCTTTTCAGCAGAATGTCCATCTCCATATGGGTTAATGCAGTTACTCTCTAAATAATTATTGAAATCTTTTGAAATTGCTTTATTGATTCCACCGATAATTTCATTAACATCATAACCGGCATCAATAACGTTAATTCCTCGAACACGTTTGTGTTGGCGGCGCCCAATATTTACAGCAGGCACTTTAAATGATGGAGCTTCAAGTAATCCAGAGCTTGAGTTGCCAACAATGCATTTCGCATTTTTAAGAAAACCGAGATAATCTGCACGTGTAAGATTGGAGAACACGTGATATTCACCACTTTTATATTTATTTATGCCATCTTTAACTACGATTGAGCCTGCGTCATTATTAGGCATTATAAGTATTTTCGGAAGATGAAACGAATTCAGAGATTCAAAAACAACTTTTATTTGATTATCTGTATTCGCATACTCTTCAGTAATTGGGTGCATTACAACAAGAATATATCCTGAACTTAATTGAAAACAATATTTTTCTTCTAATTTATAAATATCGGTATATTGACCTTTGGTTAATTCGTCTAATTGAGGAGCGCCAACATTGAAGACTCTGAATGATTCTTCGCCCAGCTTGAGAAGCCTTTTTTCTGCATCTTCATTGGCAGCAAAATGAATGTGTGCGTATTTCCCAATAGCATGACGAGTCATCCCATCAACATTTCCTGATAACTCACCTGCCTGAATATGCGCCACAGGAGTATACGTAAACCCACCAACCATAGCTCCAATCATCTGCTCGCCTCGATCACCTGCCAACAATATCCAATCAGGTTTTTCATTTTCAATAATGTCAGGTAGTGACATTATAAATACACCTAAAGATTTAGCCTGGGTATAATGGTTGTAGCCGTCAAGCGACATATTTATTTTGTAATGAATTTTGAAACCATCTCTTTCAATTTCTTTAAATGAATTACCGTAAGAACTCAAAAGATGCATATTCGTAACAACTAAAATATATTCAACATCATCTCTCTTCGCCATGAGGTTAAGAATAGGTCTTATATAGCCCCACTCGCCCCTTGACCCTGTAATAAACAAGATTTTCAGTTTATTATTATTTATTCTAAATCTTCCCATTTTATAAGAGTATTCCTCTGAATATGATTTTTCACTTTCTTCCCAATAACTTCATTTCTCCGATATGAATGAATTCCTGTCCCCGGTCTCTTAGACCAAATCATATCACCATCAATGGTTTCTCCTTTTTTTATTTCCCTCAAGCTCACTATACTTCTAAATGCCCATTCTCTGATTTTCTCTTCTTTTTTATGAATAATTTTTTCATTTCCTAACGACTTTTCAATTTTTCTGATTCCATCAATTAAATTGTGAAGATCAAAAAAATCAATAGAAACAGATTGATCCGGGCCAGGGGTTTGTTTACTGATTATTACATGTTTTTCTATTATCTTTGCACCAGCGGCAACAGCGGCAAAAGAAGTATATAAGTCGGGAGTATGGTCAGAATGACCTATGACAGCTTTTGGATATCTTACAATCATTTTATTTATAACTCCGAGATTGACATCTTCATATACCGGAGGATATTCAGAAATACAATTAGTTAATGCCAATTGGACGTTAGTTTTAATAAGTGCATTATAAGTTCTGTCTATTTCCTCGAATGTGCACATTCCCGTAGAAACTATCATTGGTTTTCCAAAGCTTGAGATTCTTTCAAGCGTCGGGATATCTGTCATTTCTCCTGAACCAATTTTGAAAGCTTCAACTCCTAATTCATGTATTTCTTGCGCGGCTTTCCAGCTAAATGGAGTGCACAAATACATTATTCCTAATTGTTCACAATAATTTTTCAGCTCTTCATGCTGTTTGATTTTCAAAGCATTTTTAACTAAAAAATCATATAGAGGAATATCAAAATTATCGGACATAGGAACATTGGGAAGCATTTCTTCATCAGGTAAATGATGTTGAAACTTTATCCCGTCACATCCCGCTATAAAAGCCTGTTTAGCCATTTCTTTTGCCACTTCAAGACTTCCCATATGGTTATCGCAGCCTTCTGCAATTATAAATGTGGGACAGCTATCGCCAATATTCTTTTTACCAATTTTTATTTTCATGTTTTTGCCCAATAAAAAGTAATTTTATATAAAATCATGAACAGTATCCTGCAACACCTCGATATAATATTGATCGCTAATTTTGCCTTATACTGAATTCCAAAAAATGGCCTCACCCATCTGCTGAATATGCTGATATTATGCCTGTCAGTCGGTCCGGTTCGAACTGAATATTCAATAGCATTCTCTAACATAATGATCAACCGAGCCTTTTTACCATGTTTTCCACGGTGCGTTGCCTAATTGCCACATGGATTCAAGATAGTACAAGTCACGAGCAGTGTCCATACACTGCCAGAAACCTTTATGCTGATAACCGCTCAACTTACCTTCTGCTGCTATGGTTTCCAGGGGGGCGTGCTCCCACATTACATCGTCCTTGATATATTTCAGCGCATCAATTTCAATAACAAAAAAGCCTCCGTTGATCCAGCCTTCGTGAAGGGTAGATTTTTCCTTGAAATGACGAATCTTGTTTTCCTCAAATTCCACAGCGCCAAATCTTGCGGGCGGACGAACTGCTGTCAATGTGACAAGTGTATTCTGCTTTTTATGAAAGCTTAAAAGCTTATCCAGATTTACATCGCAAACACCATCCCCGTATGTCATCATAAAAGTAGTGCTTCCAATTAACCGGTCCAATTCCTTCAGCCTGCCACCTGTCTGAGTAGTAAGACCAGTATCAACCAGATGAACAGTCCATTTTTCTCCATTATTCTTACTGATCATCTGTACCTGACCATTGTGTAAGGCAATGGTAAAATCCTGACTAAGACTATAGAAATCAAGAAAATATCGTTTGATCATTTCACCTTTATATCCCAAGGCCAGGATGAATTCATTAAAACCATAGTTAGAATAGTGTTTCATAATATGCCATAGGATAGGTTTACCGCCGATCTCAACTAGAGGCTTGGGGCGGATTTCTGTCTGCTCGACAAGACGAGTCCCCATGCCGCCGCATAGGATAACAACTGGAATATTTCCTGTCATATCCAGTCTCCTTTTTTCATTGCCATTTGACTGTATTCTCTGATTTGTTTCAACGACATGGATTCAGATGCTTTCTGCCCGCTATGCCAGGATTTATACCAGTCTACAGTCCAATCAATAGAGGAAGAGCTATCCAGAACCGGTTGCCATTTCAGTTCAGATGTCGCTTTATCAATACTTAAACGCAAAAAGTGTGCCTCATGAGGCGCCTTTTCATTGGTATTCGGTATATAAATACTGCCTTCCCCCCAAGCAGTGATGAACCGTTCGGCAAGCTCCCGCACTGTAATCTGATCAGATGTTTGAGGTCCTAAATTCCAAACACCACTGAATTTATCAGGATTTTCCCAAAGACGCTCTGCAATGAGGAGGTAACCTGAAAGAGGATCAAGAACATGCTGCCAGGGTCTTGTGGCTTTCGGGTTTCTCACGACAATCGGTTCGCTTTTTGACAGCGCGCGGACACAATCTGGAATGATTCTATCTTTTGCCCAATCGCCGCCGCCAATAACGTTTCCTGCCCGGGCTGTGGCAAAGCCAAGATGGGTACCACGTCCCTTTGGGGTAAAATAAGATCGGTAATAGGCTGAACAGATAATTTCCGTGGCACCCTTGCTGGCACTGTATGGGTCATTACCACCCAACGGGTCGTTTTCCCTGTAACCCCAGACCCACTCCTTGTTTTCGTAGCATTTGTCGGACGTGACAACAACAACCGTTTTGACTGTAGGACAATGTCGGATTGTTTCCAGAACATTAACCGTACCGCCAATATTCGTATCAAAAGTAGTTTTCGGATCATCGTATGAATCCCGCACTATAGCCTGGGCAGCTAGATGAAAGATGATTTCTGGTTTTGCAATATCAACTACATGCTTTAATGCTTTGATATCACGAATATCACTTTCGATGTGACGAACAAGGCCTTTGAGCCCGATGATTTTAAAATGAGAGGGTTCGGTATTCGGCGGCAATGCCAGACCGGTGACATTAGCCCCTAATTCGTGAAGCCATAACGCAAGCCACGAACCCTTAAAGCCTGTATGGCCTGTGATAAGAACACGTTTCCCTATGTAAAATCCACCAAACATTTGCCGTTCCTTTTTAGCTTGCTTTGTCACTGCGTTTCTCACAACGACAGAAACCTCTCTACAATATCTATGGTATAGGCAATCTGTTCTTTACCGATACCAGGATATGTCCCCAAGAAAAAGGTATCGTTCATGATGCGGTCCGTGTTTGGCAGATTTCCAAACTTACGGTAAATAATTTTTTTATATGCTGGCTGTTTAAGTAGGTTACCTCCAAAGAGATTTCTTGTTTCAATGAGATGTTCGTTAAGATAAGCTGTAAGGTCGTTTCTTGTAAATGCAGTTTTTTCACTTCGAAGGGTTAACGGAAAAGCGAACCATGCTGGATTGGAGTTTTGTGTTGCTTCAGGTAAAATGAAATAATCCTCAAATTTTCTAAAACCTTTTAGCCACAGTTGGAAATTTGCCCGGCGTATTTGACAAAACTGGTTTAACTTCTTCAGTTGTTCAACACCAATGGCGGCCTGGAATTCCGTTGCTTTCAGGTTGTATCCAATATGAGAATAAACATATTTATGATCATATCCAAATGGCAATTCTCCGTGCTGTCCGGAAAACCTTTTTCCGCAACGGTTGTTTTGCCCTGGCCCACAAAAGCAATCTCTCCCCCAGGCTTTGAGAGAACTAACGATCTTTGCCAGTGTATCATCTGATGTGAGCACAGCGCCGCCTTCACCAAGCGTAATATGGTGTGCAGGATAAAAGGAGCAGGTAGCGAGATGTCCGAAAGAACCAGTTGGTTTATTTTTATATGTTGAGCCCAGCGCATCACAATTATCTTCGATGACGAAGAGGTTGTGCATTTGCGCAATGGACAAAACGTCATCGAGGTTAAAAGGGTTACCAAGAGTGTGGGCAACAAAAATGGCGCGCGTTTTTGGGCTTAAAGCTCCCACTAAATCTGCTGTATTGATATTATAACCTGGTATATCAACGTCCACAAACACAGGAATAAGACCATTTTGGATTATCGGACTAACAGTGGTTGGAAAACCTGCCGCAACTGTTATAACCTCGTCTCCAGGATTCAGCCGCCGGCTGCCAAGAAGGTTTGAAGTTAAAGCAGTTATAGATAAAAGATTTGCCGATGAGCCTGAATTAACCAGTAAGGCGTATTTTGTCCCTACTGTTTTTGCAAGATCGTTTTCAAAACGAGCAGTGAAATGCCCCTCTGTCAGCCAAAAATCGAGCGATGCCTCCACAGCGGCTCGCATCTCTTTTTCATCATATATGCGGCCTGCGTAATGAATAGGTGTTTTGCCTGGAATGAACTTTTTTTCAATAGTCCTAACCCGATGGAAATTTCCTACCAGGTCAAATATCTGTTTTTTTAGAAGGGTACTTTTTTCCTGATTATCAGACATGATAAATAATATGCAATACACATGCCATAATATTTATCTTGGGGGGATATAGGGCGGTTTAAAAGTATAAGGGTTTCTAGTCATATTTTTAGAAAGGAAGGTCTAACTGTCTGTTCTTGGTTAGATTGCTTACGCTTTTCCTTTTCATAGGCTCCTTCAAAGCCCTCTTTTATCTTCAATAGCAAAGCCTTGCATTCATCAAGGCCTTTTACGTCAAGGTTAAACTGGACGCTTCTCAGACGTCTGATAAGATAGTTATACAAGCTTGAAAGATTTCTCGGTATCTCTCCATAAGAATGATCGAGTGAACTGTCAAGGATTTCAATCGCTGTGGTGATTTTTGACAGTTCACGGTCTTTCACGAGATAGTCCTGATTTTCTATGGCATGTTTTACAATTTCTATTTTTTCCAAAAGAATTTGATAAACTTTGAGCAGTACCTTCGGCTTATCATCAATATTTACGCTTCTTTCAACATTGCGGTAGGCTTCGTACGGGTTCATCTATTCTCCTTTTGGACAATTACCAGGTCTGTTTCCTGGCATCAGATGTATTAGTTAGGAACGTCTTTAAGGTATTAGATTGGCTGATAAGCGACTCAAGAGCATTGTACCTTTTCCTCATCAGGTCCGCCTGTCGTTCAAACCGCTCATCCATTTCTGCAAGCCTGGTGTTGAGGCTTGTTATCTCGTTCTGGATTGTCTGTGTAATATCCTTAAGGGTCCCCGTATAAGGGTCTACATAGACATTCATCTTGTCGTACAGTGATGTGCCGAAATTCTTGAGAAGGTTTACCACATCCGTCCTGTTGTTCAAGAGAGCTTTTTTGAGGGCATCAGTGTCCATGCTAATCGTGCCGTCGCTCGCAAAGGTTATACCCGCGGAGGAGAGGTTTTTATAAAGAGTATTGCTGCTTGTCTCGGCAAACAGCGCATCGGTAATGCTGTCTTTAATCGAAGAAAGGTTTACATCGCCGAGCAGGGCCTTGGAATCTGTGGCGCTGTATGTATTCTGTTGTTTTATGGCAGTAAGTATATCGCTGATACCCCCGAGATACGTAGTAAGTTTATCAATTAGCGTATCGTTGTCTGCTAAAATTTTGACCTGTATGGGCGTGGCAACGGCAGTTGTGCTCGCCAGGTTGAGTGTTACACCTTCTATTGCGCTTGTCACAGCATTGGAACTTGATGTGATAGAAAAGCCGTCTACCTTCAGGGAGGCATTTTGGCCCGCTGTTATCGTATTCTTCCTTGTCCCCTCAAGTATGCCGAGTGTCTCCAATACATTGTTCTGATCAGTCAGGTCCGACAGGCCCACATTCGTTAACTTCAACTTGTAGGTCGTAACATAGTCGTCGTCGGTAACACTCACAACAGATGCCACGGTCCCCGTAGGGGGATCCAGGTTTATGGCAGCGGCAATGGAATTAAGGGTAGCAGTGGAAAGGTTAATTGCATAGCTCTTATCCTTTATCGTCACCAAACCAGACTGAGGATCAGTGAGTCCAAGGAGTGCGCTGATCGTTTTGTTGGGAGTTGCATCCTCATCTTCACTGTATCTATAGGTGTCGCTTAACGCATCCGAACCGGAGGCATGGGCAAGCTGTTCCGTGCCTGTATGGATTGTAAGCTGTTCCAGCACAGTCGAGTTGTTCCCGTTTTTTAAGGACATGCCATCTGCGCCCTCTGCGTCTGACTGGAGTGTAAGCCGGTATTCGGTGTCGGAAATACCGATGATTGCCGCTGTAACGCCAGAACCTACGCTGTTTATCTTTGTCATAACCCCGGCAAGGGTATCAGTGGCAAGTATGCTGACAGCTTTGTTGTTTATCACGAGACTGCCCCCCGTAAAACTCGGATTAAGAACATTCAGGGCCGTATTTTTTGAGTTAAATACATCGGAGTTTACCTTTTCAGCCTTTGCAAGGGCAGAAACCTCCACCGAGTACGTACCGGGACCGGCTGCAGCATCCACAGCAACATTCATAACGTCGGCAGTTTTTACCTCCGAATTCGCACAGTAAAGAGAAGAGTAGAAAAGCTTGTAGCCATCATCGGAATTGAACTTGTCCGTATCGTTTATCAGCGTGGTCAATGCAGAAAGGGATGTATTAAATGACTGCCAGGCGGTAAGCTTGTTCTGATAGTCTGTTTTGCTCCTCGTATAAGGAGCCTGATTAGCCGCTTTCTTGGCGGCGATTGTTTTCTCAACAAGGGTTTCCCAGTCTACGCCGCTTGTTAAACCGGCGCTTTGAAAACTTTTGCTGGTATTGCCAACACCAGCACTGCCAGTACTGGTGTTGGTTGTGGTACTGGCAGTGCTGGTGTTGGTAGTGCTACTAATCGCTGTAGTATCGGCCATATGATCACACCTTGTTATTTA